>JAHHRR010000044.1 GCA_020025655.1 Oscillospiraceae bacterium | reverse complement strand
TTGCCCGTATGTCCGAGAAGGCTGTTATGCGTCACCACGCCGTCGGCGGCTGGGACAATGTTAATGCACTTTGGGATTGGGCAAAGGCCTTCAACTGCGACATGATACTCTTCAACGATAATATTGCCTGCAAGGGCATGAACGGTGTCCACGCTGTTATGGAAGAACAGGCCAGAGAGCTCGGTCTCCACTTCATCTTCATAGAGCATGACCTTGAGGACTGCAGAGCGTGCCCACGCCGTGATATGAGAAAGTGCGTCAACAACTATATGTCCATCGTCCTCAATGAAGAGCCTCTGGATCCCACTCTGGTGGACTTTGATGACTCAGAGGCATACTGAGAAAGGCGGAACAGAATATGAATAAATATGTAAAATTTTTACTAAAGCTTCTTCTTATGGGCTTTGTAGGCTTTGTTGTTACTTTTGCTATCTATATGAGCAATGCTGAGAATAAGCTTATCTACTATGTGATAAGACCTTTCCTCAATAAGCATTATGACTCTCAGGTGAGAGATAAGAGAATTGTTTAATAAAAACCCCGATATACGGAAAAAAGGAACGGCTTTGCCGTTCCTTTTTTATGCAAAATTAAAAAACTGTTCTTAACTTTCGGTTCGGAAAGTGCTATAATTATATGCAGCAGGTTAGACTTTTCTAACCATAAAAACGGAGGTAAAACAATGGAATTTAAATATGACACTCAGCTCCTCATTGAGGGCACTGATCTTGACGAAGATGTTATCAACGACTATTTCCGTGAGCATTTTAAGGGCGACTGCCTGCTTGCCATCGGTGACAGTGACCTTATAAAGATTCATTTTCATACAAATGAACCCTGGCTTGTTCTTGAATACTGCGCAAGCCTTGGCGAGATATATGATATCGTAGTTGAGGATATGAGCCGTCAGGCAAGGGGACTTAAAGGATAATACTTTGCAATTATCCGGAATGTGTGTTATACTGAATGAGTTCAGAAGTAATTGATTCTGGAAATTGTATTATATGAACCTGAAAAGTGAGGTGAGCATAGTGGAAAACGGTGACAGTCATGGACGAAGTAGGCAGATACGAAAAGTTTATGGAGAGACGGCCGGACTTCTGCTTTGCATACCGGCCTCAGGTGTGGCAGAATAATTGATGTCATGCCTGATTTCTGATTGAATTTTTCATAGATGCCATGCTTTGTCATGGCATCTTTTTATTTGCCTTCTGTTCAGACCCCACCAGAACTTATTGCACAGTTTGTGCGATATTGCCTTAGGGCATAATCAAAGAGGAGGGAAGGGCATGAAGAAAAATAAAGAGCTTTTAACTAAGCCGGAGGAAAATGAAATATCCGAGTACGGACAGAAAATTATTTCAATTATCAGAGGAAACTCAGCGCCCCTTGTTATGAAGGAAAAGCTGGAGGATTTTCACGAGAAGGATATTGCGGAAATTCTCAGCTGCCTGAGCTTACAGGAGAGAAAAAAGCTGTACCGTATTCTTGATGCAGATATGCTGGCGGCGATTCTCGAATACGAGGAAGAGAATGAAGCCGGAAGATTTCTGGATGAAATAGACTTAAAAAAGATTCCGTCGATTCTGGAGAACATGGAGACTGACGATGCAGTTGCGGTGCTTCGTGAACTTGGCAGAGATAAACGGGAAGTCATTTTCGATATGCTGCCGGATAACGTCCGTGAAAGCATTTCACGTACAGCCTCATTCAGCGAAGATGAAATAGGAAGTCTGATGACATCCAATTTTATCCTTATAAAAGAGGGACTCAGCGTTAAACAGGCTATGAGCTCGCTTGTATCTCAGGCGGCAAAGAATGATAACATTTCTACCCTTTTTGTATCCGATGAAAACGGAATTTTCACCGGTGCTATTGACTTAAAGGATCTTATAACTGCCAGACAGGGGGATGCGCTGGACAGCCTTGTAATCAATTCGTTCCCTTATGTCTATGGTCAGGAGGCGGTGGATGACTGCCTTGAAAAGCTGAAGGACTACTCCGAAAGCTCCATTCCGGTTCTTGATAATTCAAACAGAATTCTGGGAGTAATAACTGCTCAGAACGTGATAGAAGCTACTGACGATGCTCTGGGAGAGGACTATGCTATGCTGGCAGGTCTTACCGCAGAGGAGGATTTGAAGGAGCCGGTCAGAGAAAGTATAAAAAAACGTCTGCCGTGGCTTGTGATTCTCCTTGCACTGGGGCTTGTGGTTTCGAGTGTAGTTGGAGCCTTTGAAAATGTAGTTTCCCAGCTTACTATTATAATGGCGTTTCAGTCACTGATACTGGATATGGCCGGTAACGTGGGAACACAGTCGCTTGCAGTTACTATACGAGTGCTTACATCAGAGGGATTAAGCTTTAAACAAAAGCTCGGCCTGCTTTCTAAGGAAATAAGGGTTGGATTTCTCAACGGCCTTATACTGGGAAGCCTCTCGGTGCTGTTTATAGGACTGTTTATCTTCTTTACAAAAGGTCAGAGCCTTACATTTTCGTTTCTGGTTTCCGGCTGCATCGGCATATCTCTTCTGCTTGCGATGCTTGCCTCAAGTGCCAGCGGAACCCTTATTCCTATGTTCTTTAAGAAGATAGGTGTTGATCCTGCGGTTGCGTCAGGCCCGCTTATCACCACTGTAAACGATCTGGTGGCGGTAGTGTGCTATTACGGACTGAGCTGGGTGTTCCTTATAAATATATTCCATCTGGGTGCATGAAAACGATAAAAAACAGCTTCCGCTGATGCGGAAGCTGTTTTTATTTTAAATGTTAGGTTATCAGACTGCACCGGGTTTTCCCAGCATACGGAACATATTTTTCTTGTAAGCTTCGACACCGGGCTGATTGAAGGGGTTAACACCGGACATATAGCCGGAGATAGCACAGGCCATCTCGAAGAAGCAGACCAGAGAAGCAAAGCCTTCTTCGTCTCTTCTGGGAACCTCAATGACCATATTGGGAACACCGCCTGAAATATGAGCCTCCTTGACAGCGTCGGCAGCAACCTTGCAGACATCTGCCATATCACGGCCGGCTATGTAGTTAAGACCGTCGGAGTCTGCCTCTTCAAAGGGGAAAACATAGCTGTCACGGCTGTGAGTGAAGCGGACGATAGATTCCATGAGTATTCTGGGGCCGGACTGAATGAACTGACCCATAGAGTGAAGGTCAGCGGTGAATTCTACCGAAGCGGGGAAGATGCCCTTTGCATCCTTGCCTTCGCTTTCGCCGTAAAGCTGCTTCCACCACTCAGCCATGAAACGGAAGCTGGGCTCATAGCTGCCCAGAATTTCAACTGCATAGCCCTTGTTGTACAGGCACTGACGTGCAGCTGCATACTGCCATGCGGGATTTTCGGGGCTTCTGAGGTCGAGAGCCTTGAATTCCTCGATAGCTGCATCAATGACTTTAGCAACGTCAATTCCTGCAACAGCCATAGGCAGAAGGCCTACTGCGGAAAGAACGCTGAAACGTCCGCCCACATCATCGGGAACTACAAATGCAGGCCAGCCATGCTCATCAGCAAGACCCTTCAACACGCCTTTATGTGCATCGGTTGTTGCGAATATATGCTCATTTGCTTTATCTCCGTACTTCTTTTCCAGAAGAACACGGAAGATACGGAATGCTGCGGCGGGCTCCAGAGTGGTGCCGGACTTGGAGATTACGTTTACATCGAAGTCCATGTCACCCAGCTGACGCAGGGTATCTGAAAGAGCATCTGCGGAAAGACCGTTTCCCACAAAAAATACTTTAGGATCGTTTTCACCGGGGATGGGCTTTAAAAGCTCAATGGCGCCTCTTGCACCAAGATAGGAACCGCCGATGCCGATAACAACCAGAGCCTTGGAACGGCTGCGGATAAGTTCGGCGGCTTTGAGAATTTCAGGCAGCTCAGTATCTTTTATACGCTGAGGCAGCTCAAGCCAACCGGTAAACTCCTTCCCCAGACCGGTTCGGTCTGAAAGTGTTTTGTGGGCAATCTCAGCGAGAGCGTAATCGGGACCGGCTTCAGTAAGAAACTGAGCAGCACCGCTTAAATCAACTTTAACCATAAATGCCTCCTATAAATAACAAGATGTTGATACCATTATATACTATTTTTATGGGATTTCAACAGATATGGTTATTTTTACAGGCAGTTTTGGTGATTGAGCTTATAAACCGAACAGACTTCGACCCAGTCTTGCATAAATACCCCAGAAACCTATTTTTTCAACATCTGCGGCAGCAGCAACAGGCACTCTTGCAAGCTCGGAATTTCCGCTGGATACTATAAGCTCACCTACAATCTGGCCTTCTTTTACAGGTGCCTTTATAATTTCGGGCAGCCTGAGATTATATTGAAGCTCCGTCGTACCCTTTGAGACAAGAGCAAATTCATCTCCGCAGTATTTCAGCTTGAGCGCACATCCCTTGCCCATTTCTACCGGCAGGGAGGGGAGAGGCTCTTCCTGCCGCAGCTTACACAGCGAATAATTTGCAAAAGCATAGTTTAAAAGTGCGGTTGCATCCGAGTTTCGCAGCTCCGGATCTTTTGAACCCATTACAACGGCGATAAATTCCATGCCGTCCCTTTCAGCTGTGGCAGAAAGGCAGTATTTCGCAGCTTCGGTATAGCCGGTTTTAAGCCCTGTGCAGCCTTCATAACGGTGAACAAGCTTATTTGTGTTGCTGAGAGAAAATTCACCATTTCTGATGCTGTCCATCCAGATTGTAGTGTAGTTTCTTATCATAGGGTGCTTTATCAGCTCACGGGACATGATTGCCACATCGCAGGCTGTGGTATAGTGTTCGTTATCGTCAAAAAGTCCTGTGCAGTTAGTGAAATGAGTATTTTTAAGCCCCAGCTCCTGCGCACGCTGATTCATCCTTTCCACGAATACCTGCTCAGTACCGCTCAGATGCTCTGCCATTGCTACTGCACAGTCATTTGCTGAAACAACGGCGATACATTTGAGCATTTCATCAACCGACATACGCTCGCCCTCTTCCAGATACACGCAGCTGCCGCCGAATGATGCCGCCCGTGAGCTTACGGAAACTATGTCATCAAGAGAAATCTTCCCGCCTTCGATGTCCTCGATTATAAGCAGCATAGTCATGATTTTTGTTATACTGGCCGGCGGACGGCGCTCCGAGGCGTTTTTCTCGTATATAATCTGGCCGGTTTCCTTTTCCATCAATACAGCGCTGGGGGCCGTGACCTGAAGGCCGGAAGCGCTGTCTGCGGCATGGGCAAATGCTGTGGCAGGAAAAAATAAACTGCAAATAATTGAAATAATAAGTGTAAAATAAAGTGTCCTTTTCATGCTGAGCCTCCGATGAACTTTAAAAATATTACTGTGAGAATTTATGTGTTCAAAGGCTGAGTTATGAAACTGTGACGGGATTATGAATATTTCTACAAAATTCGCCTGAATATTCAATTTTGCGACAAAAGCTGTTTTTATTGAAATTAAAGGAGTTATCAACATTATCAACAGACTTATCAACAGCTTTTGAATGAATAATCCACACGAAAACAGAATTGTTAGTTTACATAACACGGATTTCTTGCGCTAAATCGTGTGATACATCGCCAGAACAAAAATTTACATTTATTTTCTTGACTGCTATGCCACTGGATAGTAAAATAATTATGAATGAAAAATCGGAATTCGTCCGAAAAAAGGGGTAGAAAATGAAGCGGCATTTTAAATGGGATAAAAAATATATGTATTGGGGTATAACTGCATTTTGCGTTATTGCCTGTTCAATACTTTTCTTCATGGCTCTCAACTACATTTCTTCCGTCGGAAGAGGACTTAAAAGTCTTGCACATATCCTGAGTCCTTTTATCTGGGGCCTTATCATAAGCTATCTTCTGTCTCCGCTTATGAAGTCACTGGAGAGAAATGTTTTCGGCCCGTGGAGCGAAAAGCTCTACAAAAACAACAAAAAGAAAAGCGGAAAAGGCTTTGCCCGTGGCTTTTCTGTTTTTGTATCTGAAATAGTTATGCTGGCTATTATTGCAGCTTTGGTTTATCTTATTCTGCCTCAGCTGTATAACAGCATTGAAAAAATAGTTCTTAACAGCAACAAATACCTTGAGAATCTCACCGGATGGATAACTAACCTTCTGGAGGATTATCCCGAAATCGAAGAGGTTGCCGCAAGCACTATCGGCGCTCTCAATACAAACATTATGAAATGGCTCAATGAGAGCATCCTGCCCAAGCTCGGCAATATAATCACCAGCCTTACTGCCGGTGTATATTATATCTTTATGGGCATCTACAACCTCGTAATCGGAATTATTGTTTCCGTATATGTACTGAGCAATCTGGAAGGCTTCAAGGCAAGAGGCAAAAGAATGCTGTACAGCCTTTTCTCTGTTGAAAGAGCAGAAAAAATCAGAGACGGCATTGCCTTTACCGATAAGACCTTCGTCGGCTTTATAAACGGAAAACTTCTTGACTCAGCTATAATCGGACTTATCTGCTATGTGGTATGCGCCATACTCAATATGCCTTACGCAATGCTTGTAAGCGTTATTGTCGGCGTTACCAACATTATCCCGTTCTTCGGACCCTTTATCGGTGCTGTTCCGGCAGCTATAATAATCCTGATGGAAAGCCCTGTAATGTGCCTTGTATTTATTCTGTTTATAATTATCCTCCAGCAGGTTGACGGTAATATAATCGGCCCCAAGATTCTGGGCAGCTCTATCGGCATAAACGGCTTCTGGGTTATGTTCTCAATTATTCTGGGTGCAGGACTCTTCGGCTTCTGGGGTATGCTTCTGGGTGTGCCTGTGTTCGTTGTCATTTACACCGCAATCAACAATTCTGTTGAAAAACGGCTAAAAGAAAATGACCTGCCCTGGGAGGAAGAGGACTATGCAGACATGGACCACATAGACCCCATCACAAGGCAGATCATTAAAAAACCGGAAGGTGCTGATTTGCAGTCAAGCCGAAGCAGAGCCAAGGAAGCCAAAAAGGCTGAGGCTGCTAAGAAAGACAAAAATCAGGAATGAGCCAGAGTGTCGTGAGCTTCTTTGAGCGCGGCGCAGAATGCGTCGATGTCTTCCTCTGTTGTAAAACGGGAAAGACCCACTCTTATGGCTCCGTCAATGACTTTTGAATTAAGACCCATAGCTTCAAGCACATGGCTCCGCCCGCCCTTTTTGCAGGCGGAGCTTTTTGATACATAAATTTCTTTTGCTTCCATAAAATTCATAAGAACCTCGCTGCGCCAGCCGGGCAGAGAAATGCTGAGAATATGGGGAGCGCCGCCGTTTATTACTACAAGCTCGGGTATATCTCGGCTGAGAGTGTCAATACAGCGCTGACGGAGCTGAGACATTCTTTCGGCGTTTGCCTTTACGTTCATTGCGGCTTCACAGGCTGCACCGAATGCGGCAATCTGAGGCATGGCCTCTGTACCGGCTCTGCGGCCGTTTTCCTGAGCACCGCCTACTATAAATGGCTTTATTTTTACGCCGTCTCTTATGTAAAGAGCGCCGATGCCCTTGGGAGCATGAATCTTGTGACCGCTTACGCTTATCATATCGGCACCGAGAGTTTTTGCAGAGAAAGGAACCTTCATAAACGCCTGAACAGCATCTGTGTGCAGTAAAGCCTGAGACTTTTGCTTCTTCAGAAGCTTTGAGATTCCGTTAATATCAGTAATTGCACCGGTTTCGTTATTGACCAGCATGAGCGAAACGAGTATAGTATCAGGGCGAAGAGCTTCCTCCACTGCGGACACCGAAACTGCACCGCTTGCATCCGGAGTAAGGCGGGTTACCTCGAAGCCTCTTCTCTCCAGCTCATCCAATGACTTTCTTACGGCATCATGTTCAACTGCGGAACTGATAATATGATTGCCTTTGCGCTTCATACTTTCGGCACCGTAGATTATAGCCCAGTTGTCACTTTCAGAACCGCAGGATGTAAAAACAAGCTCCTGCGGAGTGCAGCCCATAGCCTTTGCGGCTTTTGCTCTGGAGCTGTCCAGAAGCTTTTTAGCCTCACGGCCCAGAGTGTGGGTGGAACTGGGGTTGCCGTAGATTTCGGTCATTGCCTTTAAAGCGGCTTCGGCTGCTTCGGGGCAGACTTTTGTTGTTGCTGAATTATCAAGATAGTGTTCCATATTTATCTCCAATATTATTTATAAGGTGAAATCATGAAGTATATTATATCCACTCTTGGCTGTAAGGTCAACCAGTATGAAACTCAGGCAATGGAAACCGTACTCTGTTCTCACGGTCACAGACCGGCAGAGGAGGGTGAAACTGCCGATGCTGTTATTGTAAATACCTGTGCGGTTACTGCCGAAAGCGGCAGAAAATCCCGTCAGGTCATCCGTAGACTGAGAGACGAAAATCCCGGTGCCGTTGTGGCAGTATGCGGCTGCTACTCCCAGATAGACCCCGAGGAGTCCAAAGAACTGGGCGCAAAGGTTATTTTCGGCGCTGCTGACAGAATGGAGTTTGTCCAAGCAGTTGAAGAGGCGGTCGAGAGCGGCAAGTGTACAAAAAATATAGACAAGCCCTTTGAAAGAAGAGTGCTTGAAAAACTGCCTGCCGGTGCGGTAAACGGCCGTACAAGAGCTATGCTCAAAATTCAGGACGGCTGTGTAAACTTCTGCACCTACTGCATCATTCCCTACACAAGAGGCAGACTCAGAAGCCTGCCCATAGAGGATGCGGTTAAGGAAACTATACGCATAAGAGATGAGGGCTATAAGGAGCTGGTTTTGACCGGAATTGAGGTTGCATCCTATGGTGTAGACCTGCCCGGTAAGCCGAATCTTGCGGATGTTATCTGCGCTGTTGCGGAGGTTTCCGGAGATATGAGAATAAGACTTGGCTCTCTTGAACCTACCGTTATTACCGAAAAATTCTGCCGGAAGACTTCTAAAGCGGGCAGACTTTGCAGGCACTTCCATCTGTCGCTCCAGTCCGGCTGTGACAGAACCCTTAAAAACATGAACAGAAAATACGATACCGCACGCTTCTATGAAGCTGTGGAGCTGCTTAGAAAATACTTCCCCGGCTGTGCCCTTACCTGCGACCTTATTACAGGTTTCCCCGGAGAAACTGACGAGGATCAGGCAGCAACACTTGAATTTATTAAGCGCTGCGCATTTTCTGATATGCACATTTTCCCCTATTCCCGTCGGCCGGGAACTCCTGCAGACAAGATGCCCGCACAGTGCAGCAATGCGCTCAAGGCTGCAAGAGCCCATGAGGCTCAGAAGGTTGCAGAGCAGATGCACATTGAGTTTATGAATTCATGCGTAGGCCAGACTCTGCCGGTGCTTTTTGAGCATCAGGAGGGCGACAGCTTTGTTGGACACACCGACACCTATGTTCTCTGCAAGGCAAAGGGCGAAAATCTCAGAGGCAGGATTCTGGATGTGAAAATAAATTCCATCGAGGACAACAGACTTTTGGGAGAAATTGTTTGACGAATTTACCGCTTTACTGTATAATGACCGTTTAAAGAACAGTATGTTCTTGTGAATTTTTTCAGGAGATGATTTCATGACTAGACAAGAGGTATTTAATTTTTCAGCTGGACCTTCCGTAATGCCTGAAAGTGCTCTTCTCAGCGCTCAGAAGGATCTTTTATCTTATGGTTCCACCGGCGTTTCCGTCATGGAGATGAGCCACAGAACCCCTATGTTTGAGGAAATATTCAACGGAACCAAACAGAAGCTCCGCGATATCCTCGGTATTCCTGATAATTACGAAATTCTTCTCATTCAGGGCGGTGCAACTTTGCAGTTTGCCTCTATTCCTATGAACCTTATTGAAGACGGCTTTGCAGACTATGCAATTACCGGCAACTTTTCAAAGCGTGCCGCTAATGAAGCCCGCAAATACGGTGAGGTACGCCTTGCCTGCGACACTACCGAAACCGGCCACGACAGAATTCCTACACAGTCAGAGCTGAAGATAAGTGAAGGCGCAAAGTATTTCTACTACTGCTCCAACAATACCGCTTTTGGTACTGAGTGGAACTATGTGCCGGAAACCAAGTCTCCCATTGTCTGCGATATGTCCTCTGACATTCTTTCAAGACCTGTTGATGTTTCAAAATACGGCCTTATCTACGCCGGCGCACAGAAGAACATGGCTCCTGCCGGACTTACTGTTGTAATTATTGACAAGGCACTTGCCGGCAAGCACCTTCCCATAACTCCCGAGGTTATGGAATATGACACTCTTATAAGAACCGATTCTCTGCTGAATACTCCTCCCTGCTGGTGCATTTATATGCTGGGTCTTGTTCTTGACTGGGTTAAGACTCAGGGCGGCGTTGAGGGTATGGAGGTTCTCAAGAGAGAAAAATCCAAAAAGGTATATGATCTGCTTGATAACAGCAAATTCTATATTCCTCATGCACTTGCTTCTGCAAGAAGTGATATGAACATAACCTTCCGCACACCCAGCGAAGAGCTTGACGCAGAGTTTGTTAAGGATGCTGCCGCTAAGGGACTCATAAACCTCAAGGGTCACAAGGTTGCCGGAGGCATCAGAGCTTCTCTCTATAACGCTATGCCTATGGAGGGTGTTGACAGACTTGTAAGCTTCATGAAGGAGTTTGAGGCAAAACATGTTTAAGGTAAAAACCATGAACTCGATTTCCCCTGCGGGAATCGAGGTTCTGGAGAAAAAAGGCTGCACCGTTGGGGAAAATGTTGAAAATCCCGACGGTCTGCTGATAAGAAGCGCAAAGCTTCACGGCATGGAACTGCCGGAAAGCGTTCTTGCCATTGCACGAGCGGGAGCGGGATACAATAATATACCCATTGAGGACTGTGCTGAAAAGGGCATTGTTGTTTTCAACAGCCCCGGTGCAAATGCGGAGGCTGTAAAGGAACAGGTTATCTGCTCTCTGGTGCTTTCCTCAAGAGATATTCTTGGAAGCATTGACTGGGTAAAAACCATTGCAGACCGTGGTGATGAGATACCTAAGCTGGTGGAAAAGGAGAAGTCCAATTTCGCCGGACCTGAACTGCTTGGAAAAACTCTGGGTGTGGTAGGCCTCGGCGCAACAGGTGCGCTGGTTGCAAATGCTGCTTTTGACCTCGGCATGGAGGTTATAGGCTTTGACCCGTTTATGTCTGTTGATGCTGCATGGCAGCTTTCAAGACAGGTTGAAAAGGCGGAATCTGCGGATGAGATTTACGCAAAATCCGACTACATAAGCATAAATGTTCCCTATACTGAAGCAACCCACCATATGTTTAACGACAAGGCCTTTGCTAAAATGAAGCAGGGAGTCAGAATCGTAAATGAAAGCAGGGCTGAGGTTGTGGACGACGAGGCGATGATAAGAGCCCTTGAAGCAGGAAAGGTTGCAAAATATGTGACCGACTTCCCCAACAAGGTGATTTTAAAAGCCCCCAATGTTATCGCAATGCCCCATCTGGGAGCCTGCACTCCTGAGAGTGAGGATCGCTGTGCTTTTATGGCGGCAAATGAGCTTTATGATTACCTGAAGAACGGAAATATAAAGAATTCTGTTAATCTGCCGGATATATCCCTCAGTCGTATGGGTGTGTGCAGACTGTGTGTTATCCACAGAAATGTTCCCGGCATGATTAACCGCATACTCGACTTTGTAAGTAAGCTCAATATAAACGTCGAGCATATGATAAATAAGCCCAGAGACAGCTATGCCTGCACTATTATCGATCTGGCGGAAAAAATAGATGATGAGACAGCCCTTAGCATAAGCCGGATGCCGAATGTCATCAGAGCCAGAGTTATATAAAGGAGACTTTGATGAAAAGCATAGGAATGTTAGTTGCCGTGGAGATTAGCTCTGTACTCAGCCGATACGGCGGAGAGGGCCGCAAAGAAGTAAAACACGGCTTCAATGTTTATAATTATGAAACTGCGGAGTATACTCTGCACGTTGTAAATTCCGGTGTTGGAGAGCTGGCAGCCGCAGCTGCAACTCAGATGCTTATTGACACCTATAATGTGGAAATGGTGGTAAACTTCGGCGTTGTAGGCGGTTTAACTGCCGAAATGGCCCAGTGCAGAACCTGCATTGTGGAAAAAATCGTCCATTACGACTTTGACCTTTCACAGATTGATCCGGTGCCTGTGGGAAAGTATCCTGATTATGATGATATTTTCATCCCCACTGATGCAAAGCTCTTTAAAAGAGCGCTTGAGATTGAACCGGAGCTGAAGCCTGTTATCTGCGCCTCAGCTGATAAGTTCGTGGGTACTGCCGAGGGCAAGAAAAAGCTCAATGAGCTGTACGGCGCTGAAATCTGCGAGATGGAAGCAGCCGGTATTGCACTTACCTGCAACCGCTGTGGTGTTCCGTTCCTGTCTGTCAAAACAGTTTCCGACAGTATTGACGGGGGAGCAGATGAGTTCTATGCTGCGGTAAATGAAAGCTCCGCTATTTGCCTTGAAATTACCGAGAGAATCATAAAAGAGCTTAAATAATTGATTAAACGCCCTGAATCTCAGGGCGTTTTTCTTTTCTTGCAGAGCATATGAAATAGTGATATCATTTTATAAAAATAAAAGCGGAGGATATCAAATGACCGAGAAATTATATTATGCAGACAGCCATTTACATGAATTTGATGCGGTTGTAACCGATTGCCGTGAGGATAAAAAGGGGTATGCCCTTATTTTAGATAAAACAGCCTTTTTCCCCGAAGGCGGAGGACAGAATGCCGATACCGGCTTTGCAGGTGAGGCCAGAATAAGTGATGTTCAGGAAATAAACGGAGAGATTATCCACTATTGCGACAGAGCAGTTGAAAAGGGAAGTACTGTCCACTGTGTGCTTGACTGGGAACAGCGCAGAAGAAGAATGCAGAATCACTCAGGTGAGCATATTGTCTCCGGCATTACGCATAATCTGTACGGATATAATAATGTAGGCTTTCACATGGGCGAGGACTGCATGACCATAGACTTTGACGGCGAGCTGGATTCACAGCAGCTGGAGCTTATTGAACGTCTTGCCAATGAAGCGGTGCGGGATAATCTTGCTGTAAAGGCGTATTTTCCCGAAAAAGAGGAGCTTGAAGCACTGGATTACCGCAGTAAGCTGGAGCTTACCCATGATGTGCGCATAGTAAAGATCGGAGAAATTGACTGCTGCGCCTGCTGTGCGCCTCATGTAAAAATGACAGGTGAGATTGGCGTTATAAAAATTCTGGAGTCAGCCAGACACAGAGGCGGTATAAGGCTGAGCCTTGTGTGCGGTATGGATGCACTGGATAACTATCGGCTCATACAGAAAAACAATACCGGAGTTTCCATGCTGCTAAGCTCCAAAAGAGACAAAACTGCCGAGGCAGTGGAGAGAATTTTAAATGATCAGACTGCATATAAAGAACGTGTGGCAGAACTCAGCGCAGAGCTTGTAAGGTTCAAGGCAGAAAGCTGTGAATATACTGATGGAAACATCTGCATTTTTGATAACAGTCTGGATGAGGTTGCACTGAGAGAGCTTGTAAATCTGCTGATGGATAAATGCAGCGGAATTGCGGCGGCATTTTCCGGCTCTGACGAAAAGGGATACAGATACATTATAGGAAGCCGCAGCATAGACCTGAGAAAGAATGCATCTGTTATAAATTCAGGCATAGGCGGCAGAGGAGGCGGCAAGAGCAGTATGATACAGGGCAGCGCCGCAAAAAATGCAGCAGAAATCGATGCATATATAAAGGGGCTTTCTATATAGTCAAAATGTGAAAAATGTATAAAAATCCTCTGAAAATATAAAAAAACTTATCGGAAATAACCTAAAGGGTGATTGACAAATAAATGACGACTTGGTAAAATATTATCAAGGAATTACTTTGTAATTAACGATAAATTCTTTATGTGGAGGTATATAAGAAATGAAGTATTTCGGCGGCTGTGACGTAGGCTCAACCTACACCAAGGCAATAATCATTGACGAAACAGGCAAAATTATGGCCGATACCACTATCAGAAGCAAGATGAATGCACAGCAGTCTGCGGAGGCTGCAATGCAGGAGGTTCTGGATAAAGTCGGTCTTAAGAGCTCCAAGGATCTTGAATATCTTATCGGTACCGGTTACGGCCGTAACAAGGTTCCCTTCGCAGATGAGAATATTTCCGAGATTTCATGTCATGCAATGGGCGTCCATGTAACAAACCCCGATGTTAAGGCTATCATTGATATCGGCGGACAGGACGTTAAGGGTATTTCCATTGATAACGACGGTACTGTTAAGAACTTCGCTATGAACGATAAGTGCGCAGCAGGTACCGGACGTTTCTTCGAAGCAATGGCCCGTGCATTCGAGGTTACTCTGCCTGAGTTCTCAAAGCTCTCCCTTAAGGCAAAGAACGTCATTCCTATCACTGCACAGTGCACTGTTTTCGCTGAGTCCGAGGTTATTACTCTGGTCGGTGAAGGCAAGCCCATTGATGAAATTGCAGCAGGTATCGAAATGGCAGTTGCAAAGCGCTGCTTCGTTATGGCTAAGAAGGCCGGTGCTACCGACTCCATTACCCTGACCGGCGGCTGCGCAAAGAACGACGGCCTGAAGGAAGCCATTGAGCACGTTCTGAAGCTCAAGGTTGTCGACCTCAAGACTGACCCTCAGCTTATGGGTGCTCTGGGTGCTGC
>JAHHRR010000043.1 GCA_020025655.1 Oscillospiraceae bacterium | reverse complement strand
GTTATGCCGCATCACTTACGATACCGGCAGTTTTAAGCATATCCTGTATGCTTATGCCATATCCCTTTCTGGGGTCATTTACAAACACATGGGTTACTGCTCCCACAAGCTTTCCGTTCTGGATAATAGGGGAGCCGGACATTCCCTGCACTATGCCGCCGGTCAGGCTGCACAGCTCAGGATCTGTTACTGTAAGCAGAACCCTTTGACCCTGACTGTCCTTATACACACGGTTTATCTCTATTCTGTACTCTTTAGGTGTCTGTCCGGCGATTGTCGAAATTATGGACGCAGGGCCTGTGGTAAACTCTCCTGTAAGCAAGGTTTTTCCCTCAAAGGGTCTGCTTACATGGCCGTAAATACCATTAGGACTGTTGTTTTCCACATTTCCCAACAGGTTTTCCACATTACTTGCTCCGTTAAGCTCACCGGGCGCTCCGGATTTGCCTTTTATCACGCCCGAAATCTGTGCCTCGCTGATCTTTCCTTCTTTTAAAGGAATCATCTTCCCGCTCTCCAGATCATTTATTCCGTGACCAAGCGCTCCGTAAACACCGCTTTCAGGGTCGAAAAAGGTTACTGTTCCAAGTCCGGAAATGCCATCCTTCAGCCACATTCCCAGTCTCCACTGGTTTTCCGCCGCCTGTGCCGGCTGGAGATTGAAGCGCATTATTCTGCCGTCTCGCAGAACTTTAAGGCGGACAGGTTCACCGTTTGCCTGACAGACAATATCCACAAGCTCGACCGCATCTTTAAGCTCTCTTCCGTTTATCTCCTTTATGATATCGCCCTCTTTAAGGCCCGCTTCTTCCGCCGGACAGCATTTACCGTTTTCAGTTTCCACTTCACCGACACCTGCCACAAGCACACCTTCAGTATCAATTTCAATGCCCACCACCTGACCGCCTGCAACCAGCTCCTGTGCAAAAGCTGTGCAGGGGAAAAGCATGGCAAGAAAAAAACCGCACAATGTGCTCATCACTGCTTTTTTCATAAAAAATCCCTCCCGCAATTAAATATCACGCTGAAAGCCGCATGATAATTATGTGCGTGAGGGCAGAATTTAGTATAGGATAATTCTCTCAATCTGACGTTTACAGAGTTTTTGTGTACTTTATGGCAGAATTTTCATATAAAAAATGCGGGGAAATCCCCGCATTTTTTATTTTTCCATTATGTGCACATTCATGTGTGCATATGTCATTTCTATGCCCTGTTCCTCGAATTTTTCCCGTACACGCTCGTTCATATGAAAATAAACATCCCAATAGTCTGAGTTTTTGCACCAGAGGCGGGCAACATAGTCAATAGAGCTGTCATTAAAAGCATTAAGTGCCACAAACGGTGCAGGATCCTGCATAATCCGCTCATCCTCAGCCGCAACACTTAAAATCGCATTCTTAACAGTCTCTGTTTTATCATCATAGGAAGCTGAAAAATGCATATCCACTCTTCTGAGATTTTCGGCGCTGAAATTCACAATCGCAGAAGCCGTTACGTCACTGTTGGGGATGCTTATGGCTGTGTTATCCGGGCTGTCCATAACAGTGTAGAAAAGTCCCACGGTCTTTATTTTTCCGGACTTTCCCGCAACCGTTACATAATCGTCAGCTACAAAAGGCTTTGTAATCAGAAGTGTGACTCCTGAAAACAGGTTTGACATAATCTTCTGTATGGACAGTGACAATGCAAGACCTGCTACACTGATAAGAGCCACAACTGAGGTCATCTTTATTCCCAGTGTATCTGCTACTATCATGGTGGTTGTGAACCATAGTATTATTTTTACAGACGAACGGATAAACCCCTGTAAGGTTCCGTCAAGCCTTTTAGACTTTTCCATAACTTTTACCACAAGCTTTGAAATAAGTCTCATTCCAAGCAGACATACTAAAAACGTAAGTATAGCCGGAACCAGTTTGGATAAGGTGATTGCACCTATTGAAATATCGGAAAGTGCGCTTGCTAAATCAGGTGTAGGCATTTTATCCCTGCTTTCTCTATTTTTTATTATCTCAGCTTACAGGCTGCCCAGATAGCCTTCCAGAATAAGGCTTGCTGCCACTGCATCAACTGTCTTTCTGTGAGATTTCTCTTTCTTGCCGGTTGCGTGCAGTATGGCATGGGCTTCTATGCTGCTGCGGCGCTCATCCCACAAAATTACAGGCAGGCCGCTGCGCTCTATAAGCATTTCTCTGAACTGTCTGCTCAGCTCAGCTCTCGGGCCTTCTGTTCCGTCCATGTTTTTGGGAAGTCCCAGAACAAAAGTTCCCACATCTCTCTTTTTTGCTTCTTCAACTATTCTGTCTGCGGCCCGTTCCATGTTCCATTCCTGCATGGTCCACGCCTCACCGCACATCATTCCAAGCAAATCTGACACCGCAAGGCCTATTCTGGCATCACCGTAGTCAATACCCATTATTCGCATTTTTCGCTCCTTAATACAGACCGAAGGTTGCTCTTATATCCCCTGCCATATACAGAGAACCGCAGGCACAAACCATTGCATCCTGATCTGCTCTTTCAAGGGCTTTATCAATACCGTCCTTAATATCGTCATATGCCCAGACAGGCTTATTAAAACGTTTAACAACCTCTGCAAGCTCCTGTGCAGGCAGAGCTCTTTCGCTGTTGGGAGTTACGCAGATATACTCATCGGCTGCAAGATTGATTATTTTTGTAAAGCTTTCATAATCCTTATCACGCAGCAGACCTATCAGAACCACATGGCGGTATTTGGGGAAATAATTCTCCAGATTATCCACAATGCTCTTTGCACACTGAGGATTATGTCCTCCGTCAAGTACGAAGAAGGGATCTTCCTTTACAATCTCAAATCTGCCCGGCCAGTGAACTGCATAAATGCCGTGCTCCAGATCCTCCTGAGTAATATCCCAGCCCTTTTCCTTCAGCATCTTGAACAGTTCAATTACAACCGCTGCATTTTTAAGCTGATTCCTGCCGAGCATGGGAATGGCATATGCCTCGCCCTTATAGCTGAAGGTCTGTCCGTAAAGACTGTCAAACTCTCTTTCTATCTTGGAAACATCGCTTATATAAAGATTTGCGTGCTTATCCTCGCATATCTTTCTTATAACAGCTTCTACCTCTTCGCTCTGCTGATAGAGCACACAGTTGCAGCCCTCTTTGATAATGCCGCCCTTTTCGGCTGCAATTTTTTCAAGAGTATCGCCCAGAACATCAGTATGGTCAAGGCCGATATTCATTATAACTGCTGCCTCAGGTCTGCCTATAATATTTGTAGCATCCAGTCTGCCGCCGAGGCCCACCTCAAGCACTACGATATCGCATCTCTGCTCCTTGAACCACAAAAGGGCGATGGCTGTTACAATCTCAAATACGGTGGGATGCTCTTCCATGGCATCTGCAATGGGCTTTACTCTTTCAACAAGCTCTGCCAGTGCATCATCCTCAATCTCCTTGCCGTTTATCTGCATACGCTCATTGAAACGGTAAAGATAGGGGGAAATGTAAAGGCCGGTTTTGTAGCCTGCCGCCTTAAATACGGAAGAAGTCATTGCGGCACAGCTTCCCTTGCCGTTTGTACCTGCAATGTGGACAAACTTAAGATCATCCTGAGGATTTCCCAGCTTGTTTAAAAGCTCTGATATTCTATCAAGGCCGGGCTTGGAGCCGTACCATTTGGCTGTGTTTATATAATCCAGTGCATCTTTAAATCTCATTGTTAGACCTCACAATATATTGATGAAGAAAATATACCATTATTTTCGCAAAGTCGCAAGTAAAAAGCTCCGATTTTCCTTTAAAATCAAGTAAAATCAAGCAAAAAATAGTTGACCTGCCCCTTGCACTGTGGTATAGTATGAGTTACCTGTCGGATGAGAGGCTTAGTTTTGTTGCGCATTTTTATACGCACAGAAAAAAGCTCTGCATCCATACAGGGAGGCAATGCCCGGTGCTTTTGCCGGGTAAATAATATAGGAGGTGCCGAAAGAATGGCTGCAGGCGCAAGAGTTAAAATCACACTCAGATGCGAAGAATGCAAGCAGAGGAACTACAACACGGTCAAGAACAAAAAGAACACTTCCGACCGTTTGGAGCGCAGTAAATATTGCCCCTTCTGCAGAAAGCACACTAAGCACGTTGAAACCAAGTAAGATCTGAAAGGATGCGTGAAAATGGCTGAAGAAAAGAAAACTAAAGCTGCTCCGACCAAAGCCGTCACCGCCGTCAAAAAGGAAACTACAAAGCTGGGCTTTTTCAAAAGAATCGGCAAGTGGTTTCGCGAGATGAAGAGTGAACTTAAAAAGGTTATTTGGCCCACACCCAAAGCTCTTACAAAGAACTCCCTTATCTCTGTTGGCGTAATGTTGGTTTCCGCAGTAGTGCTCTGGGGCTTTGATGAGATCGCTCAGATGATCGTCAAACTGCTCTTTACTATTACAGGTTGAGCAATATGGCTGAAGACGCAAAATGGTACGTTGTTCATACCTATTCAGGTTATGAAAACGCTGTTTCTGCCGCAATTATGAAGGCAGCAGAGAACCGCAGAATGACTGACTTGATTAAAGAAGTCAACATTCCTATGGAAACTGTAACCGAGCTTACCGACAACGGTGAAAAAACCGTTGAGCGTAAGGTGTTCCCCGGTTATGTGCTGGTTAAGATGATCCTTACAGATGACAGCTGGCACCTTATCCATAATGTTCGCGGTGCAACCGGCTTTGTCGGTTCTGATGGCAAGGCCATCCCCCTGACAGAGCAGGAAATTATTGACCTGGGCGTTGAGCACAGGGAACTTGTCCTCGGCTACGAGCTGGGTGACAATGTAATGGTTAACGACGGTCCCCTCGCCGGCTTTATCGGTGTTGTGGAAGAACTTGAACCTGAAAAGAACAGAGTTAAGGTTGTCGTTTCCATGTTCGGCCGTGAGACTCCTGTTGATCTGGAGCTCGATCAGGTCGATATTATTAAAGATTAATAAGAAAGAGGTGCTGTAAATGGCACAGAAAGTAGTTGGATACGTAAGATTCCAGGTTCCTGCCGGCAAGGCAACTCCGGCACCCCCCGTCGGCCCTGCACTGGGTCAGTACGGTGTAAATATCGGTCAGTTCACCAAGGACTTTAACGAGCGCACTAAGGGTGATATGGGTCTCATGATCCCTGTTGTTATCACTGTGTACTCCGACCGCAGCTTCACCTTCATCACCAAGACCCCTCCCGCTTCTCTTCTTATCAAGAAGGCTTGCGGTATTGAAAGCGGTTCCGGTGTTCCCCAGAAGGACAAAGTCGCTACTATCAGCAAGGAAGATGTCCGCAAGATTGCCGAGCAGAAAATGCCCGACCTGAACTGCTCTGACATTGACGCTGCTATCAAGATGGTTGCCGGCACTTGCCGCTCCATGGGCGTCGTCGTCGGAGACTAAGGGCGACTCGATCGCTCCTCACGCGGTAGCTTTCCGCGTTAACGTGGGAGGATACATCCATCCGACTCAACCACATTATTAGGAGGAAAACAAATTGTTTAGAGGTAAAAATTACAAAGAGAGCGCAAAGCTCATTGATAAACAGACTCTTTATGATCCCCAGGAAGCTTTTAACCTGGTTGTAAGCACCAGCAAGGCAAAGTTCGACGAGACCGTTGAGCTGCACGTTAAGCTCGGTGTTGACGGTCGTCACGCTGACCAGCAGGTTCGTGGTGCTATCGTTCTGCCTAACGGCACCGGTAAGACCGTTCGCGTTCTGGTTTTCTGCAAGCCCGAGCGTGTTGACGAGGCTCTCGCAGCTGGCGCAGATTTCGCCGGCGGCATGGAGTACGTCGAGAAGATTCAGAAGGAGAACTGGTTCGAGTTCGATACCGTTATCGCCAGCCCCGATATGATGGGTACTGTCGGTCGTCTCGGTAAGGTCCTCGGTCCTAAGGGCTTAATGCCTTCTCCCAAAGCCGGTACTGTTACCCCCAACCTGACTCAGGCTATCTCTGAGGCTAAGGCTGGTAAGGTCGAGTACCGTCTCGATAAGACCAACATCATCCACTGCCCCATCGGTAAGGTAAGCTTCGGTGCTGATAAGCTGGTTGAGAACTACACCGCTCTCATCGGCGCTATCAACAAGGCAAAGCCCGCTTCTTCCAAGGGTCAGTACATCAGATCCTGCGTTACCGCTGCCACCATGGGCCCCGGTATCAAAATCAACGCTCAGAAGCAGGCCTGATTTTCGGTCTTAATATTTTGATAAGCTTACCCCTCGATTCAGTTTTCTGTTTCGAGGGGTTTACTTATTCCGTCATTTCTTAACTATTATTAAATTTTTTCTACTTATGTAGACAGCCCTTTTGCCATGGTTTATAATGTATCAGGCAAATGAAAGGAGAGCTTCTGCTATGAAAAATAAAGCCACAGCAGTTCTTATTATTATAGTTTTACTACTTATAGTCGCAGTTATTGTCACTTTCCTCGTAGGTAAAAACAAGGAAGACTCAGGCGAATTATATCCCGAATCTGATGAAACTCCCATTATTATGGTTGACAATACGCCTAATGTTCCTTCAGGTACTCCGGCCTCTTCCCCTCAGCCTTCACCCGCTGCTACTCCTGCAGCTACCCCCGTACCTACACCTACTCCCACTCCCACACCCACTCCGACCCCGACTCCTACACCTACTCCCACGCCTGAGGTTCCCGTTCAGACCGTTCTGGGTTCCGGTTCTTTCAGCTCCAATACCGGCGCTAAGCTTAACATCCATGCTGACTGGACTGCAAAATCTCTGGGCGGCAACAAGGCCGAAGTCACTGTCACAGTGGTTCTTGATTCTTACAGCCTGCACCTCAGCGCAGTCCCCGGCAGTGTAAATCTCAGCCTCGGCGGCCAGTACGCATCTCTTGACGGCCCCGAAGTTAACTACGACGGCAGCGATATGCTTCACACCACTCTCGGTTCCAAGACCTTTACCGTGGATACCGGCTCTGAACTCACTCTCGCAGTAGAATGGCAGTTCGGCGGCACATACAGTGATATTGAGCTTCCTGTCATTGAGTGCGGCGGCAGAATCAATCTCGCTTAATCATGCGCACTCAGGAGCAGATTGATCAGATCGTACAGCTGCTGCTTCAGGAATATCCGCAGGCAGACTGTACCTTAGATTACAGAAAAGACTATGAACTTCTTTTTTCTGTAAGACTTGCAGCTCAGTGTACTGATGAGCGTGTTAACAAAATCACCCCTGCACTTTTTGAGCGCTTTCCCACCCTTGAGGCTTTCGCCGAAGCAGATGTGGAGGAAGTGGAAAAATACGTCCACTCCTGCGGATTCTATCGTGCCAAGGCCAGAGATATAGTGGCGTGTGCGCAGATGCTTCTGTCAAAACACGGCGGGAAGGTTCCCTCCACTATGAAGGAGCTTACAGATCTGCCCGGTGTGGGCAGAAAAACTGCAAACCTTATTTTAGGCGATGTTTTTAAAATCCCCGGTTCTACTGTCGTAGACACCCACTGTATAAGGATAACAAACCGCCTCGGTATTGTAGATAATCTGAAAGATCCTGTGAAAATCGAAATGGAACTCAGAAAGGTTCTTCCGCCTGAACATTCCTCAGATTTCTGTCACTGTATAGTTCTCCACGGCAGGGCTGTATGTGATGCAAGAAAGCCTCTTTGTGATAAGTGCTGTCTGAAACATCTCTGTCAGACATTTTCAGGCTGAGCCTGCACATACTTTTAAAATTAAATCCCCCTGATGCAGTTTCCTGCATCAGGGGGATTTTTTATTATCCGGTTCTTATATTCACTTACGAATATGCGCTTATTTCAGCAGCACATTTTCTTTACCCAGCATTTCCTCCAGCTCCATAATAAGACCCTCGTGAATAAGGCAGCTGGCACCGATCTTTTTCTTCTCCTGCTCACACCAGATTATCATCTGCTGATTTCCGGGGAACATTGTAAGAATAAGCTCGATTTTTTTAACAGCCGGATCATAGCGGGAGGGGAGCTTTACCCATAAGGTTTTGGGCTTGCCTGCCTCTGTTCTCTGGTCGGACACATTCAGAGTATTGAGATCGGAAAGAGGACGAATTTCTTCCACCATTATCTGCGGCTCATTTTCATCTCTCACAGAAATCCTGCCGCTTATAATTATAGATGCATCCTCCTTAACATAGGCTCCGCCCTTATCCAAAGCTCTCTGGAAAGCGATAAGCTCAATGCTTCCTGTATCGTCCTCCAGATTTATATAGCTCATTAGTGTATTATTTTTAGTAGTGCGTGTCTTGTAATTGGAAACTATACCCGCAACGCTTATTTTCTGCCCGTCGGCAAAGCTCTGCGGGCCGCCCTCTGCAAGAAAATCACTGAGTATGGCACCAATAGGTGCGGCACCCGCTTTTCTGGCAGCTGCTTTGTATTCATCCATAGGATGACCGGAGAAGTAAAGGCCGGTGGTTTCCTTTTCCATGGCCATTTTTTCTCTGGGAGTGTACTCCTCTACATCAGGCACCGGAATTTCCGCCGGCTCTGCATTATCTCCGTCCTGTGCAAAACCGAAAAGATCCATCTGGCCTGATATATTATCCTTCTCCGCCTGGCTCACGCTGTCGATTACTGCACCTGCTATCTGAACCAGAGCCTTTCTCTTATAGCCCATGGAATCAAAACCGCCGGAACGGATAAGATTTTCTATCGCTCTGCGGTTAAAATCCTTTCCCGACATTCGCTTGCAGAAGTCCATGAAGCTTGTAAAAGGCCCATTTGCATCCCGCTCCTCGGTGAGCCTGTCAACTGCACCCCAGCCAATACCTTTAATGGCTGCCATGCCGAAGCGCAGATTTTCACCGGATACGCTGAAGTTTGCAACCGATTCATTAACATCAGGGGGCAGAATTTTTATTCCCAGCTCCTTGCACTCGGCAATATATTCTGCAACCTTTACAGTATTATCAAGCACCGACGTAAGCAGCGCCGCCATATACTCTCTCGGATAATGGCGCTTCATATACGCCGTCCGATAGGTTACTATTGCATAGCTGACCGCATGAGCTTTGTTGAACGCATAGCTTGCAAAGTCCAGAATCTCATCATAGATGCTGTTTGCCACATCCTCGGACACTCCTCTTGCAAGTGCACCGTCAATGTTTCTGCTCTTATCGCCGTATACAAACGCCTTTCTCTCAGCATCAATTACGGCGTGCTTTTTCTTACTCATTGCACGCCTTATCATATCTGCCTGTCCAAGAGAAAATCCCGCAAGACGGCGGAATATCTCAATAACCTGCTCCTGATAGACGATACATCCATATGTTACTTCAAGTATGGGCCGCAGAAGCTCATGCTTGTATTTTATCCGCTCCGGATGGTTTGAATATTCCACAAAGCGGGGTATTGAATCCATAGGGCCGGGTCGGTAAAGAGCAATTACAGCAGTAATATCTTCGATGCTCTTGGGCTTAATACTCATGCAGACATTGGTAATACCGCTGCTTTCCAGCTGGAACACACCGTCTGTTCTGCCGTCGGAAAGCATTCTGAAGGTTGCAGGATCATCCTCCGGAATCTCCTCAACTCTGAACCCAGGCTCATATTTTCTTACAAGCTTAGCAGCATCCTCAAGAACTGTAAGGTTTCTCAGTCCCAGAAAATCCATTTTCAGAAGTCCCAGCTCCTCAAGAGTTGTCATCTGATACTGGCACACCACAGATTCATCGTTCTTCGCAAGCGGAACGTATTCATAAACAGGCTTATCCGTTATAACAACGCCTGCCGCATGGGTTGAGGCATGGCGGGGCATACCCTCCAGAGCCTTCGCCACATCTATAAGCCGCTTTACGGTATCGTCACTTTCGTACATCTCTCTTAAAGGCTTGGAGAGACTCAGTGCCTCATCAATTGTCATATTGGGCGCCATAGGAACCTGTTTTGCGACAGAATCAGTCTCCGCATAGCTCACCGAAAGAGCCCTGCCTACATCACGGATCGCCGCTCTTGCCGCCATGGTTCCGAAGGTTACTATCTGGGCCACATGGTCAGAGCCATAGAGTCTGTTTACATAATCAATAACCTCGCCTCGGCGGTTAATGCAGAAGTCAACGTCAATATCAGGCATTGATACTCGCTCAGGATTCAGAAAACGCTCGAAGTACAGACTGTACTTGATCGGGTCTACATCCGTAATATGCAGGCAGTATGCAACTACACTTCCTGCTGCGCTGCCTCGTCCCGGTCCTACCGGTATGTTCTGGCTTTTTGCATACTGAATATAGTCCGAAACTATCAGGAAGTAATCAACAAAGCCCATCTTCCTGATTATATCAAGCTCATACTCCAACTGCTCATGAACCTCAGGTCTTGTACTGAAACGCTCCCTGAAGCCCTTTTCGCACATCTTTTCAAGGTACTCGTAGCTGTCAGTTTCTCCCTCAGGCAGCTTGAAGCGGGGCAGCTGGTAATGACCGAATATGAAATCGAAATTGCAGCGCTCTGCTATCAGATTGGTATTATCCGCCGCCTCCTGATGCTCAGGGAAAAGCGCACGCATTTCCTCTTCGCTTTTAAGATAAAGCTCCTTGGTTTCAAAGTGCATACGGTTAGGTTCATCAATGGTTTTTCCTGTCTGTATGCACAAAAGCACATCCTGATAATAGGCGTCTGTTTTTTCGATATAATGGGCATCGTTAGTAAGCGCAAGGGGAATACCGGTTTCTTTACTGAGCTTTAAAAGCCCCTGGGAAGCTTCTTTTTCCTCTCTTATGCCGTGGTCTTGAATTTCGAGGAAGAAATCCTCCCCGAAAAGCTCCCTCAGCTCAAGAGCCTTCGCCTTTGCTCCCTCATAATCATCATGAATGAGCATCTGGGGAATCGCACCTGCAACACATCCGGAAAGGCAAATAAGTCCCTCGGAATGTTCATGTAAAAGCTCCCAGTCAATTCTGGGCTTAATATAAAATCCTTCTGTAAAGGACGCACTTACAAGATAGCACAGATTCTTATAGCCGATATCATTTTTGCAAAGCAGTATCAGGTGACTGTACTGATTATCAATACCGTGCTGCTTATCCCGCAGACTTCTGGGCGCAACATACACTTCGCAGCCTATTATCGGCTTTATTCCGGCATCTTTGCAGGCTTTATAAAAAGCTACCGCACCGTACATAACTCCATGGTCTGTGATGGCCAGTGCAGTCTGGCCCATTTCCTTGGCTCGCTTTGCTACCTTCTCTATACGGCAGGCTCCGTCCAGCAGTGAAAATTCAGTATGTGTATGTAAATGAACAAAAGCCATTGCCTGTTTCCTTTCTCATTTTCATTCCTCCGGCGCAAGACTCATTATCTTCTTGAGTCTGTGTGACAGGCAGCTCTTCGTAACCTTGGGCATGGACAGCATGGAAAGGTCTGAAAGGCTCGCCTCCGGATTTGTGATTCTAAGTATCGCCGCATCCTTTAAAGGCTCCGGCAGTGCATCCAGTCCGTATGCTCTGGCAAAACGGTGGATTGCCTCTATCTGAGCCTGCGCTGCGGCTACGGTTTTATCTGTATTTGCAGAATCGCAGTTTATCTGTCTGGTTATAGTGTTGCGCATCTCTTTATCAACCTTCGCAGTCATTACATTCATGGCCGTTACAGGCGCTCCGATGCTGGTAAAGAAGTCCGCAATAGCATCCGCTTTTTTGAAATACAGCAGGGAATTGCCGCTGCGGGTCGTCTCTTTCGGAGAAAACTCCATATCCAGCAGAATGGAGTACATCTCCCGGCTTACACTGTGATGAGCCGTTGCAAGCTCCAGATGATAGCTCTTTTCAGGGTCTGTTACACTTCCGCCGGCAAGAAATGCACCACGTACAAAAGATGCACGGCAGCACTCATTCTCTATCATTCCGAAATTTATATGGTGGCTCAGAATCCCGTCGAGGTCTGAACCGAAACACTCAAAAATGCTCTTTAGCTTTTCCCTGTCCTCAATATAAAAGGTCTTTTTCCCTTTGCAGCCTTCCTTGGGAACCTTATCGAAGTTAACGGAAAACGCCTTTTTGAACAGCTTCGGCAGCCGCTCGGCAAATGAATCGCTGGCTGTAATTATTCTGATCTCCTTTGCCGAAAAGGTATTGCAGTATAAAAGCACACCGTAGCACTCAGCTATGGCACAGCATTTTTTGTCTGTTTTAAGCGAGGATAATTCCTCTTTAGCCTGGGATGAAAAGGACATATTCTATACCTTACTTGTTAATATCTCTGTTTACATTTATGGAGCTTACGCCCTTTGCCACTAAGTAGTCATTAAGCGCAGAGGCTATTGCTACCGATCTGTGTCTGCCTCCGGTGCAGCCGATTGCTATATTAAGCCCCAGCTTGCCCTCCTCTATATAAAGCGGCAGCAGGAAATCAATAAGCTCCTCCAGCTTCTGCATGAAGGTTCTGGTCTGCTGATAGCCGAACACAAAATCTCCCACCGGTCTGTCAAGTCCGCAAAGCGGTCTCAGATCCTCCACATAGAAGGGGTTGGGAAGAAATCTTGCGTCAAAAACCAGATCCGCATCCATGGGAATACCATACTTATAACCGAAGGATGTTACTGTGACATCTATTTCTCTCTTTCTGCCGTCACCGGCAAAAAGGGCAAACAGTCTGTTCTGGAGCATACCGATAGTCAGGTTTGAGCTGTTTATAATATAATCGGCCTTCTCCTTAATGGGGCTAAGCTGCTCAGCTTCCTTGGCTATTGCCTGCTCAACCGACATTCCCCGCTCGGCCAGAGGATGACGGCGGCGGGATTCCTTATAGCGCTTAACAAGAGTCGGTACATCGGCATCCATATAGAGAATATGTACCTTGCAGTTTTTCTCTTTAAGCTCATCTATCTTCTTTACGATTTCATCAAAGCTGTCTCTTTCTCTTACGTCAGTTACAAGAGCTACCTTTTCATATCTGCCCTGAGTCGCAATACACAGCTCTGCAAATCTTGACAGCAGTGCAACCGGCATATTATCAACACAATAGTATTCAAGATCTTCAAGTACATCCGCTGCACGGCTCTTTCCTGCGCCGGAAAGTCCTGTAATTATCAAAAATTCCATACTGTCCTCCTGTTTCAGCATTCTTTGGTATAATCCGGTGGCAGGATTATTACCTCCGGTTCTATATTGACTCCGCTTGTTTCATAAACTTTTTCTTCTACCTGTTTTAAAAGCTCACATACATCATGTGAGCAGGCATTGCCTGTGTTTACCACAAAGCCGGCGTGCTTTTCCGAAACCTGTGCTCCGCCCACGCTGAAGCCTTTAAGGCCTGCTTCATCTATAAGTGCAGCGGCAAAATTTCCCTCCGGACGCTTAAATGCACTGCCCGCAGAGGGCATATCAAGGGGCTGCTTTTCACGGCGCTTTTCGTTAAGCTCCCTTATTCTTTTTGCAATTTCTTCCCTGCTGCCATTTTGAAGTCTCAGCCTGACAGCGACTACAACATAGTCACCGCTCTGCTTAAAAAGGCTGTCTCTGTACTCGAATCTGCATTCTTCATTACTGAGCGTTACCAGCTTCTGCTCTTTGAGCTTATAGCACTTTACACCTTCCACGCACTGCTTAAGTTCACCGCCGTATGCACCTGCATTCATAATACATCCGCCGCCCAGTGAGCCCGGGATTCCGGATGCGAACTCCAGTCCTGCAAGGCCGTTCTGCTGAGCAAAGCTTGCAAGCTTTGCAAGGGATACTCCCGCACCGGCATAAATGCTGCCGTCACCTTCAAGCCTCAGCTCCGTAAGCTTATCAGTGCTTATTATAAACAAATCCTTTAGGCCCTCGTCGGGGAAAAGAATATTGCTGCCGTTTCCCAGAATCATCGGTGCTGTATGATGCTCATGCAGGTAACCGCAGATTTTTTCAAGCTCCTCTTCATCTTTCGGAACTGCATACGCTCTGGCAGGGCCGCCTATTTTAAATGAGCAGTGCCTGCACATAACTTCATTTTCCCGCAGCTCCAGCTCCGGCATTTTTTCCTTTATCTCTGCAATGGCTTTTTCAAGATTTTCCATATATTACTCCAATTTATTCTGATTTGCTTCCCGATTCAGTCGAAGCCTCCGTTATCTATGGCATTGTCATGCGCCGCTGTCAGAATCTCGGCTGCGTTGAAGCCCATCTTTTTCTGACGGTTATTCATCGCCGCAAGCTCCATAATAACCGCAAGGTTTCTTCCCGGGGTAACAGGTATGGTCACAAGGGGCAGAGATACTCCCAGAATATCCATTGTATCATTGGAAAGGCCCAGTCTGTCATAAGCCTTGCCTTCCTGCCAGTTTTCCATCTTTACCACAAGGTCGATTTTATTCTCCGGTTTTACAGCTCCCACTCCGAATATATGCCTTACGTTAATTACTCCGATACCACGCAGCTCCATATAGTATCTTATCATCTCAGGTGCAGAGCCTATGAGTGTGTCTTTATCCACACGCTTTATCTCTACTGCGTCATCAGCTACAAGTCTGTGTCCTCGCTTTATAAGCTCAAGGGCAGTCTCGCTCTTTCCTATGCCGCTGTCACCCACAAGAAGCACGCCCTCACCGTAAATCTCGATAAGTCCGCCGTGAGTGGTAAGTCTGGGGGCAAGATAGTTATGCAGCGTGGTTATCACATCCGCCTGAAAGTCAGATGTATCCTCCTGAGTCTGGAACACGTTTCTGTCAAATTTCTCCGCCATTTCTATACATTCCGGAAATGCCGCCGCATTATGGCAGATGACAAGAGCCACAATATCATAACCCATAAAGCGTTCAAATGCGGTAAGCCGCTCCTCATGGGTAAGAGTATCAAGATATGTACTTTCAACCCTGCCTATTATCTGTAAACGCTTCGGGTCAAAGTAGTTATAAAATCCGGTAAGCTGCATGGCAGGACGGTTTACATCCGCAGTTGTAATTACAGCTTCTTCATAGTTTTTAGATAAGTGCAGGGGTGTCAGACCGTGCTCCTTGGCAATAGTCTTGAGCTTAACCGAATACTTGCTTCTCATTTGCTCTGCCTCCGTTTATTTTAATTGCCCGCAATTCGGGCATCCTATACCTATTATATGTAATTTATATTTTAACCATTTCTGTTTAATTTTTCAATCCCTTTTACACGCATCCCGGCGTAAAATCTTCCTAATTGCTCTAAGGCTCAAACTTAAGAAAAAAATGCTTGCAATTAGTACTGCACTCTGCTATTATATATAAGCTGTCTAACAGCAAACACAAGCAAGGAGGTGCTTCAATAAATGGCAAAGTGTCAGTTCTGCGGTAAGGATGTCGCTTTCGGTATCCAGGTCAGCCACTCTCACAGACGCTCCAACCGTACTTGGAAGCCGAATGTGAAGC
>JAHHRR010000042.1 GCA_020025655.1 Oscillospiraceae bacterium | reverse complement strand
GGAACATATGCCTGTTTCAGGTACTGGGGAGGAACGCAGGATTTAATGAAGTTTCTGATAACAAATCCTGCACCGTCGGAGTCAGTGAGAACTATAAGTCCTCTTTTTTCTGCCATTTGTCTCAGAAGCTTCTGTTTCTGGCGGTCATTGAATATACCAAAGCCGCCTGTTTCCAGTATTACTGCATCTACAACCTGAGAAAGGGAGTTTTTATCATATCTGCCCTCTACAACTATAACCTCTTTAATCTGCCGCATTCTCTTCTCCGCTCGCTATTCTCATCATGGTTTCTATAAGCAGTCCTTCATCATCAGATGAACTGCTCTTCATTTTATAATCGGCCTCAGCGCATAATTCTACTGCTCTTTTAAGCTGTTTTAAGCTGAAACCTCTGGCAGACCTCATAAGATTTACTGCCTGAAAATCATATTTATATGAACAGACCTCCATAACATAGGAAGTACCCAGATTATTTAACTGAGCCAGTTTTGCGGCGTACAGTTTACGCATCTGTGCACCAAGAACTGCTATAAGCATAATGGGGCTGTTATTTTTATCTGCAAGAAGCTCCGCCATTTCTGCCGCCGCATTATTATATTCCCGCTTTGAAATATAGTCGGTCATATCGAAAAGCTGTGCTTCCGGAATGTGGTTTGCAACCGCTTCTACATCGGCAACAGTTACTTTATCACCTTTGGCGTAAGCGGATATTTTGTCGATTTCCGGGATGAGCTTACCCATATATTCGCCGCTTATAAAAATCAGACGCTGTACTGCCTGCAAATCTATGCTTTTTCCGGCGGCGGCAAAATGTCTTACAACCCAGTTAATCAGCGGACCTTGTGCCTGTGCGCTGAAATTAAGGTCAGAGCCTATTTTTTTGATTTCCTTTACTAGCTTTAATTTTCCGTCTACCTTATCTTCTGAGCTGAACACAAGCGCAACAGTGCAGTAATCTGGAATATCGGAAAATACAGCCATAAAATCCTCAGGGGGCTTCATTTTCCCAAAATCAAGGTTTCTCAGCTCAACAAAAGTACGTTCAGTCATAAACGGCATAGCGTCTACCGCGGCTCTGAGTTCATTAACGTTTATTTCCGGGCCGTCTATTCTCTTATAGCTGAAACTATCTTCACCATCAGGCAGACATATCTGCTTTAATTTAATGAGATATTGCTCACGCAGGTAATCTTCTTTGCCTCGAAGCATGTAAATACGCTCAGGCCCTTTTTCTTTTAGTTTTCTTATTTCATCAGCGTAATTAACGCTTTTTTCGTTGTTTTTAGCCATAGTCTTTTCCTATTCTGATCTCTACTCTGCCGTCTAAATCTGTTCTGAATACATTATACCCGTATTCCTCCAGAGCTTCAAGTGTTTCCTCGCTTGGATGACCGAAGCTGTTCCAGCCGCAGCTGATTATAGCAGTATCAGCACCAATGCTTTCCAGTAGTTCGGGACAGCTTGAATATTTTGAGCCGTGGTGTCCTGCAATGAGCAATTCTGTGTCTTTAATCTCATATTGCTTAAGAAACTTTCTTTCCGTGCTTTTTGAAGCATCGCCGGTAGCAAGCATATCATATTTCCCGAAAGAAGCCAGAATTTTAATGCTGCTTTCGTTTATATCAGAGCTGGGCGGGGCTTTATAAAGGTGGATATTTAATCCATCATATTCTATATTTCTGTTTTCTGTCAAAAATATAATTTCCGTTCCGTGGCGCTCTGCACTATCAGATATTTCCTCATAATAATGGTTATCTTCATAGTCAAACACCGGAACTATTATCTTATCCACGTCACAAAGCTCCATTAGCCTTGTAACACCGTTTGCATGGTCCTTCTGCACATGACTGATTATAAGATAATCTATATCATTTCTGCCACGGCCTTTAAGATATGCAGCAGCCGTTTCTCCCGCATTTCTTATATTCGCCATACCTCCGCAGTCATAAAGAACTGTTTTATCACCACTTATAAGAGAAATGCATTGACCCTGCCCTATATCGTGAACAGTGATTACACCGTCGCAGTTTGAATATACAGCCTTAGTAACGTTATAGGAAAGGCAAAGAATAAGTGCTGACAAGGAAACAGGGATAATTATTTTAAACCAAGGTTTTACTTTGCACAGAAATGCCGTTATAAAAAGAATGTAGCTTAAAATCAGCCATATTACTCCGTATGAGTTATCCATATATACGGCAGATAAAGGAAGTGAGGATACAAACCGGGCTACAAAAATGATATAACGGACAATGACAGAAAGTACTTTAGCCATAAGTATAGCCGGAGTCTGCCACAGAGCGCCTATAACACAAATTACAGCGCCGCCGCAGAAACACAGGGATACAGCCCAGAATACAAGTATATTACTAAGCACCGAATATAAGGAAATATAACCGAAATGAATCGCTGTCAAAGGCAAGGTATAAACCGCAACAGACAAAGAGGATGAAAAAGATGCAACCGGTGCCGCCAGATACTTCTTTGCTTTCTCATTTTTGACCTTATCCAAAATAAAATCATTTATTTTCCCTGCAAAGCAGTACAATCCTGCCATGGATGCAAAAGAAAGCTGTAAACCAATACTGGACGCTGCATACGGGTTCATAAGCAGAATAAGCGCCAGCGCAGTAGACAGAGTTGTAACCGGATCATTTTCCCTGTTTACAATCGGCGCCATAAGTAAAAGTGTCTGCATTATACCTGCCCTCAGTGCTGATGGCCGCGCACCGGTTACCAGCACAAAGAACCAGACAATAAAAATACAAAGGATTGAGCTTTTGCGGGCATTTCCCAATAAAAGCTTTATAAACCCCACAAGATAGGCTATGTGCATACCGGAAATTGCAACTATATGCATGAGGCCTGCATGACTCATAGCAGTTTTAAGGCCTAAATCTTTATTAAAATCTGCTTTATCTCCTAACATAAGGGATTTCATAAAGGGTGCTGCATCAGGAGGGAAAATTTTCTCTGTCAGCTCAGCAATATAATGGTTTACTTTTACCGGGATAGCAGACAGACTGAAACCATTATCGGAAACTTCAATATCAGATTTTACAGAGGCATTTATAAATATTCCGTCTGCTACTCTGCGAAAACTTCGCTCACCGTACTGAACATCAGTAGATTTAAGTTTTGCTTCAAAACTTACTGTATCTCCGGGCTCAGCGTTAATCTCTTTTTTACCGCCCACAAATACCGTAGCTTTTAAAGACGGTATAGTTTCATCTTCTATGCGTATCTGTAAAAGAATATAGTTGTCCCCTTTGTATGGATAATCCTGAAGTCTGCCTGAAATTTCCATGGTCTGCCCTTCAAGGCCATGGGCAATCTCAACTGTTCTGTTGTATTTTATATAAAACCAGCCAAGACCTATACTCAGGGCAAAAGCTGAGATAATAAAGGCTCTCAGCCATTTTCTCCTTTTTGAAATCAGGAAAATACCTGCTGCAATAAATAAAAGCGAGAGAAAAGGCAGAGCTTTTGCCGGTATTATATAACACGCAGCAAAAATTGCAGCTGAAAAAGACAGCGCCGCTATGGCGAGTTTACGCATTATCGCTCACCTTCACATGGTTTAAAACAGCCGCCGGGTAAACGCCCGACGGCTGTCAATTATTAGCTTAGATAATCTTCTCGGACAGCTTTGTACCGCCGATAATATGGAAATGGAGGTGCATAACAGTCTGACCGCCATATTCACCGCAGTTATTTACTACACGGTAGCCGTCCTTAAGTCCCTCCGCCTTGGCAATCTTGGCTATTGCCTCAAAGCAGTGTGCAACATATGCACTGTTTTCGCCGTTTATATCATCGGCGCATTTGATATGTTCCTTAGGAACAACAAGAATGTGTACCGGTGCCTGAGGGTTAATGTCTCTGAAAGCAAAGACATATTCATCCTCATAAACCTTTGCGGAAGGGATGTCACCGGCTATGATCTTACAGAACAGACAGTCATTATCACGCATTTTATTTTCCTCCTTATAAATTTAATTTATATACCAAGCTTACCTGCTACGAAATCGTCAACAGTTGCAAGAGCGTCATCAAGCTTGAGAACGTCGGATGCGCCGCCCATTGCGCTCTCGGGCTTGCCGCCGCCCTTACCGCCGCATACAGCGGTAACAGACTTAATGATGTCTCCGGCCTTTACGCCCTGCTTAACAGCATTCTTGCCGCAGGTTGCATAGAAGGTAATCTTTTCATCAGATACAGCAGCCAGAACAGCAACAATGTTTTCTTCCTTATCTCTCATGAAGTCGCCGGTCTTTCTCATGCTGTCGGGAGTGAACTCGGAGTTGGATGCGGTAACAACTTTAAGGGAGCCGATGTTCTTTGCGGACATCAGGAAGCTTCTTGCATCGTTAAGGGTTTCCTTAGCCTTGTACTGCTCGATGACTTTCTTCAGGTCGCGAATTTCATTTACCTGCTGCTCAGCCTTGGAGATAAGCTCGCCGGGATTGGTCTTCATAATAGCAGCAATGTTGAACAGCAGATCCTGATTCTTGTTCATGCTCTCCAGAGAAAGCTTACCGACGGTTGCTTCAATACGGCGTACACCGGAAGCAACGGAGCTTTCGGACTTAATTCTGAATGCGCCGACCTTGGAAGTGTTGTCCAGATGAGTACCGCCGCAGAGCTCCATGGAGAAGTCACCCATCTCAACAACTCTGACGTTTTCGCCGTACTTTTCACCGAACAGAGCCATTGCGCCCTTGTTCTTTGCGCTTTCTATATCCATAACCTCAGTAACGATGGGGTAACCGGCAAGAACTGCATCATTTACAATCTCGTTAATTCTTGCAAGCTGCTCGGGGCTGATTGCCTCAAAGTGGGTGAAGTCAAAACGGAGTCTGTCAGGCTCAACAAGAGAACCGGCCTGATGTACATGCTCACCCAGAACCTCACGCAGTGCTCTGTGGAGCAGGTGGGTTGCACTATGAGCTCTGCCCACAGCAGTTCTGAACTCCTTGTCATAGCAAACCTTAACGCTGTCGCCATTGACAATCTGGCCTCTGGTTACAACACCGTAGTGCATGAACTTGTTGCCCTTGTTCTTCTGAACGTTGGTTACCTTGAATTCAAAGCCGTCACCTACGATAACGCCTCTGTCTCCTACCTGACCGCCCATTTCGGCGTACATGGTAGTTTTATCAAGAACAAGAATTGCCTCAGTGCCGGATGCAACTTCCTCGCGGAGCTCGCCTTCTGCAACTATTGCAAGAATCTTACCCTCGCACTCCTGCTGCTCATAGCCCAGGAACTGAGTTTCGGGCATTTCCTTACCGAACTCAATGCCGGCCCAGCCAAGGTCACCAAGAGCTTCTCTTGCCTTTCTGGCTCTGGTTCTCTGCTCTTCCATGAGAGCTTTGAACTCATCCTCGTTTACGGACATACCCTCGTCTTCGCACATTTCCTTGGTAAGGTCAATGGGGAAACCGTAGGTATCATAAAGCTTGAATGCATCAGCGCCGGAGAAAACGGCCTCGCCTTTTGCTTTGTGCTCTGCGAGCAGGTCGGAGAATATTTTCATACCTGCATCAATAGTGCGGGCAAAGTTTTCTTCCTCGGTTTTAATAACCTTGGTAATGTAACCCTGCTTCTCACGAAGGTCGGGGTACTGTCCCTCGTTCTCCTGAATTACGGTCTCAACAACACGGTACAGGAAGGGATCGTTAACGCCCAGCAGTTTACCGTGGCGAGCAGCGCGGCGGAGCAGACGGCGGAGAACATAGCCTCTGCCCTCGTTTGAAGGCAGAACGCCGTCGCAGATCATAAAGACAGAGCTTCTGATATGGTCGGTAATAACGCGGAGAGAAACATCCATCTTATGGGTCTTTCCGTAGTAAGCTCCGGTAATCTCGCTGACCTTGTGAGTGATGTTCATAACGGTATCAACGTCGAAGAGGGAGTCAACATCCTGGCAGACAACTGCAAGACGCTCAAGACCCATACCAGTATCAATGTTCTTCTGAATAAGATCAGTGTAGTTACCGTTACCGTCGTTATCGAACTGGGAGAATACGTTGTTCCAGACTTCCATGTATCTGTCGCACTCACAGCCCACAGTGCAGTCGGGGCTGCCGCAGCCGTACTTCTCGCCTCTGTCGTAGTAGATTTCAGAGCAGGGGCCGCAGGGACCTGCGCCGTGCTCCCAGAAGTTGTCTTCCTTGCCGAAACGGAAGATGCGCTCAGCAGGAATACCGATTTCCTTGTTCCAGATTTCAAAGGCTTCATCGTCGTTTTCGTAGATAGAGGGGTAAAGTCTGTCAGGATCAAGACCAACCCAGTCGGGAGAAGTGAGGAACTCCCAGCTCCATGCGATGGCTTCATGCTTGAAGTAATCACCGAAGGAGAAGTTACCCAGCATTTCAAAGAAAGTGCCGTGGCGGGAAGTCTTACCTATATTTTCAATATCACCAGTACGAATGCACTTCTGGCAGGTGCAGACTCTGGTGCGGGGAGGAACCTGCTCACCCTTGAAGTAAGGCTTCATAGGAGCCATACCGGAGTTTATAAGAAGAAGGCTGGCGTCATTCTGGGGAATGAGTGAGAAGCTGGGTAAACGAAGATGTCCCTTGGTTTCAAAGAATCCGAGAAACATCTCACGCAGTTGGTTAAGACCGAATTTTTCCATTGATTTTTCCTCCAATTTAAGCCTGCGGGTGTAACAGGTAATTTCTTTTAATAAAAAAATATACCTCCGCCCCTAAACAGGGGCGAAGGTTAATACGCGGTACCACCCTGATTTGCTCTTTAAAAATAAAGAGCCTCAGAAAATCCTTAACGGGGATCAGCGCTCCGATCTCTCGGAGTGGCTCGGAAGTGGCTGCCGGATGGGAACATAAGGTCTCGCAGCAAATGACCTCTCTCTGGAATGTCCGTAAACGGCTCTTTTCGTCAACGCCAATAGTTATATTAAAATTTCGGTGTTATTTAACACTTTTTATATTTTACTCACATAAAAGTCTTTTGTCAAGTGGAAAAGGAAATCTAAAGACAGTATTTATGGAAAAATTGCATCAAAAAACATCAATATTTTTGTGTAAAGTTCAGAAAAAATTAAAGCAATACCGGAATAACCCGGTACTGCTTTATAATTAAAAATTCGTTATATCTCAGCGGCATTTTCTCACTATGCTGCCCTCAGGGGCATAGCACGGAAGGGTCATTTTAAACTCCATCATTGCATGACGGGTATCTTCAATAGGCTTATCTTCCTTGTCTCTGAGATTGGCGGCTGTAAATGCAACAGGTCTTCCCTCCGGAACAAGAAGCTCCAGACTGTCGCCCTGAGAAAACTTATTACGCTGAGTGAGAACTGCGTCTCCCCTTTCGTCGCAGCTCTTTACAACGGCTGCAACATCTGCTGTCTGGAAATAGCTGGCTTCTGCGTAATGCTGTCCGGGGTCGCCGAAATAAAAACCGGTACAGTAAGGTCTGTGGCTCAGCTTTTCGGTTTCATCTACCCAGATTTTATCCAAGGGCTTTCCGGCTATGGCCTCGTCTATTGCATGGCGGTAGGCATTGGTGACAAGGGCTGTATAATAGGCAGATTTCATTCTGCCCTCAATTTTAAAGCTGCATATTCCCGCATCCATAAGCTCAGGTATATGCTCAATCATGCGCATATCACGGGAGTTTAATATGTATGTTCCGCCGTCCTCGGTTATTTCAAAATACTCGCCGGGGCGCTTCTCCTCTACCAGATGATATTTCCAGCGGCAGGGCTGGGCGCACTGTCCTCTGTTTGCATCACGGCCTGTCATGTAGTTTGAAAGCAGGCAGCGGCCGGAAAATGAAACGCACATTGCGCCGTGAACGAAAGCTTCAAGGCGAAGCTCCTCCGGTGTGTTTCTGCGAATCTTCTTAATGTCTTCAAGGGGAGTTTCCCTTGCCAGAACGACTGTATCAGCTCCGAGATTATAAAGAGCATTTGCAGCGGCGGAGTTTATAACGCCGAACTGAGTGCTTACATGACGCTTAACATTGGGCGCATACTTCTTTGCAAGCTCCAGAACCCCTATATCCGCAATTATCATTGCGTCAATTCCTGCATCCTGCAGAAATTCCATATATTCCGGCAGATCGTGAAGCTCGTCCTCTCTGGGGAGAGTATTGCAGGTAACATACACCTTTGCGTTTCTCTCATGGGCGTATATAACTGCTTTTCTCAGCTGCTCATCTGAAAAATTAACAGCGGCAGCTCTCATTCCAAATTTACGCCCTGCAAGATACACGGCGTCTGCGCCGTAGCGGAGCGCCATTTGCAGGCGCTCCATATCTCCGGCTGGTGATAAAAGTTCAAATTTATTATTCATAGTTCTGTGTTGCCACGAAAGCACTGTGCTCACCCTCAGTTGCGAAGAAGCGGTGAGTACCGGTTTCGGTATCCAAAGCGTAATAGTAGTAGTTGGTTTCCTCAGGTGCCAGGGCTGCATTTATAGAAGCAAGGCCCGGGTTGCAGATAGGCGTGGGAGGCAGTCCTGTATTTATACGGCTGTTATAGGGGCTGTCATTTTCAAGCATTTCTGCAGTGGGTGCACCCTCATGGTCGGGGTACTCGTAAAGAAGTGTAGCATCAATACCGAGAGGCATACCGGCATTAAGTCTGTTATAGATAACAGAAGCAATAGTTGCTCTCTCTTCGTCGCTTGCGGCTTCTTTTTCTATCATGGAGGCTATGGTTATAACATCATCCATGCTCATTCCAAGATTGTTGCAGGTGTTAATCATGTTTGCATCAAACTTCATATAGAAAACATCAAGGAATTTATTTATTGCACTGGATGCCTGCATGTCTACATAGAACTGATAGGTTTCAGGGAACAGGAAGCCTTCAAGTCTTGAAGAATCTCCGGTCTCCTTATCCTCAAGGAAACTGTAATTATAATTATAATCTGCTGCAGCCGCCATAAGGTCATCATATGAGCAGACCTTGTTTTCCTCCAGACGCTTGAATATCTGGTGCATGGTAAAGCCTTCGGGAATGGTAACGTCAACAGTCAGAGCGGTATCCGAACCTGCACGCATGTGAGTAATAAGTGCGCGGTAATCATAAGTGGATTTAAGCTCATATTCGCCGGGGCTGAGTTTCTTATCAGCATGGGAAATGTCGCTGAAGAAATTAAAGAGCCATTTGTATTCAATAAGTCCGGCCTCTTTAAGCTGATCTGTAACATAGTCCATATCTGCAACGCTTACACGCTTTGTGCCGGTTTTATTACCGTCTTCGTCGAAAGTATCTACGGTCTCAGACTTGAATATCTCCGGCGGCAGGGTAACTGTTGCCTCAAACTTGGGCTTATTGAGTGCCAGCGCATCACTTGCTGCCATCCATGCAACGCAGGCAAGCACAACGCTTACACATATAATAAAAACAAAATACATTATACCGCCTATGCAGCCTGTGCGGCGGTGGGGGTTAATTTGTATGTTTTTATCTTTCTTTTTACTTTCTTTCTCAGGCTTTCCGGCAGCTTTGTTTTCAGTCTTCTTTTCTTTTCTGCCCTTTTTCTTTGAATTATCAAAGTTATTCAAAGCATCCGGCTTTATATGTCCGGTTTTATTGGAATTTTCATCCTGCATACGGAATACCTCGTCTATTTTATGAATATCTTCAGCCATATATGACCTCCTGATCAAACCTTACGGTAGAATTTCAAATTTAATTCTGTGACAGCCATAGCACAGGCAGCATAGTATAGTTTGAGCCGGGGGAAACCGGCAATACACAACGCTCAAATTCAAATCCGCCCTCCGCGCAGGGCGGCAGAGCAAAAATTTTCAAGCGCGGAGAAAGGGAATTTCTATGTTCTGTAATGGTTGCAATAACAATAGCTGCATTTGGATCCTTCTCATAATCATCCTCCTCTTCTGCTGCGGCGGCTGCGGTGGATGCGGCAACTACAACAACTGCGGCTGTGGCTGCGGATGCGACAACGGCTGCAACAACAACTGCGGATGCGGCTGCTGAGAAAAGGTAATTTAAGCGTCCGGGAGCGATAAAGCTTCCGGCTGAAGGATCAGGGCTTCTCTTATGAGGGGCCCTTTTCTTTTTTGTTCAGATAAATAATTATTTACCCAGAGTTTGGAGAATAATATCGTAAATCTCGTTATTCTTCTCTTCCACTTCGCGCTCCTTACCATCTTTCATGAAAGGAATTCTGTGCCAATGGTAATATTCCGCAGCTTTGTCTGCGGTATGGAGGCAGCGGGCCAAATATGAATTATCTTTTTCGTGTATATCGGCGCAGCTGAGACCTCTCTGTTCTCTTTTACGCATACGCTTTAATGAAGTTTCAAGGTCAACATCAAGATAAATTACCAGATCAGGCTTAGGCAGACCCATTTTTACATATTCCAGATCAGTAAGCCAAGAGAAGAAATCGGGCAGCTCATCATCTGAAAGCTTTGAGCCCTGATGCACCGCATTTGAGGTAGTATAACGGTCAGAGAGGATAATTCCGCCGTTTTCGTAAATCTTGCCCCAGTCGGTTCTATAAGCTGCAAAGCGATCAACCGCATAAAACGTGGAGGCGGTATAGGGGTTTACATCGTCCGGTTTATCACCGAATTCGCCGTTAAGATACATTCTTATAAGTGCACTGCTCTCTTTATCATATCGGGGAAAAACAATATGATTATAGGCAATTTTATCTTTTTCCATTCTTGAGCAAAGGCGGCGGTACTGGGATGTTTTTCCGCTGCCGTCTATACCTTCAAGAACAATCAGTTTTCCTTTAGACATTTTTTATCTCCGTTTCAGTCCTCTTGGGGAATTTCAGCCGACGAGTCTTCGCCATGCGGCTGTAAAAACAATATTAGAACGCTTAATCATGCGTCCGAAGCGCTTGGGGTCTTTCACAAGCCAGTAGAACCATTCAAAACCGGAATCCCGCCAGCGCTTAGGTGCTCTCTGAGCAGAACCTGCCACAACAGGCAGCTCATCGCCAAAGCCCACCATCAGGCCCACATCAAGATCTTTTTTGTTACGGTTCATCCATTTTTCCTGCTCAGGACTTCCGTAGCCGACCAGAAGTAGATCGGGCTTTTCTTTGTTTATAAGCTCTATAAGGTCAAGCTCATTATCAAAATATCCGTCATCAGTGCCGGCAAGTCTTAATCCGGGATAACGAGACTGAATATTTATACCCGCTGTTTCAACTACGTCATAGTCTTTGCCAAGCACAAATACACTCATACCTTTTTCAGCCATTCTGGCCATAAGAGCAGAGGCAAAATCCAGTGCGGAAATCCGCGTTTTAATTGGGGAGCCCAGAATTTCTGAGGCATATATTACGCCATTACCCTCAGGCAGGCGCAGCTCCGCCTGCTGAATGACGTGCATAAAGCGTTCATTTTTTCCTGCGGCTATCATCATTTCAGAGTCCGGAGCAACTACATATGCGCTTCTGTGCTCCTCCGCTATTCGCAGCGCCTTTTCAACGGCCTCCTGTATGGTGCCGTTAACAAAGGAGACTCCCAAAATATCCGTATACTTCATATCTGGGAAAACACCTCTCCGATTTTTTTGTGTATGACCAAATCGGCATAGTTATCGTAGGACGTGGAACTTAAATTCACAAGGGCCATTTTATCGCCGTTATAGTAATTTATAAATCCTGCCGCAGGATAAACATTTAAGGATGTACCGCCGATTATAAGAACATCCGCATTTCTGATATAGTTTATTGCTCTTGTCATAACATCATTATCAAGAGGCTCTTCATACAGAACAATATCAGGTCTGATAACTCCGCCACATTCACAGCGAGGGACACCTTCACCGTAATTCATAAGCTCCGCTGAGCATTTCTTTCCGCATCTGGAACAATATGCTCTCAAAATACTTCCGTGCAGTTCAAGAACATTTTTGCTGCCGGCAAGCTGGTGAAGTCCGTCTATATTCTGGGTAATAACAGCCTTCAGCTTACCCTGACGCTCAAGCTCCGCAAGGCGCAGATGTGCTGTGTTAGGTCTCGCACCCTCAATAACAAGCTTCTCCCTGTGAAATCTGTAATACTCCTCCGGATTACGAGTGAAAAAACTGTGACTCAAAATAGTCTCAGGAGGATACTTCCATTTCTGATTATAAAGTCCGTCTACACTTCTGAAATCAGGAATTCCACTCTCAGTACTGACTCCGGCGCCACCGAAAAAAACAACGTTGTCGCTATGGTCTATCCAAGTTTTCAGCTGTTGAATATCTTTTTCCATATGCTCAACTCCCGGAAGTAATTTTTCTTGATTTAATATTATACAACAAAAACAGTAAAATAGCAACATAAAACGCCCCTTTGTTATCTGCTTCGGGCGTAAGCAAATCGAAAGCGTGTTATAATACCATGCGTAAAAATTGTGCAAACGAAAACAGCATCCCCCAAAAATGAGGGATGCTGTTTATTGCCTTTTTTAAATCTCGGCAAGTTTCTCGAAAATTTTGTCACTGGTTTTCTCAAACCGCTCCATAGTCATCTCGTTTTCACGACGGGTGACATAGCGGTAGGTTTCATCAGTGGACTTTGAGCTAAGACTGAGAATGTAGCTCATGGCTGTCTTAACAGCGGCGAGTGAAGTGTAAAGGAACTGCTCGATATAAATTTTACCTTCCGCAGAGCAGTAGCCTGCAAGCTCACGGGCAAGGTCGAGGCCGCAGCTTTCCATATTTACGATTTCTTCGCAGATGGAAACAGCGGGACGACGGCAGGCTTCAAAATTCTTTTCTTCGCCTCTCTTTATGGCCTGACGCAGGGGATTTTTGCATTTAACATCTTCATCGATAAGATAAACCATGTAATTTCTGAAAGTCTCTGCGTTCTTCACGATGTAATCAATTCTCTCACCGCTTTTTCCTTCCTTGACACAGATAGCGGCTGCCCTGCTCAAAAATGCTGCGGCAACAGCCATGTTAAGTGCTGCTGCACTTCCGGTGTCAAGTTTTGAGTCAGGATTTGCAATGAGCTTAGTGAACTCATCTGAGTTTTTAGTCTTGTACGTTTCAATGATGAACTTTTCGGCCATAATTTGCGCTCCTTTTCAAAAAAATTATTCTTTATTAAACTCTCCGAGCTTTAAACCTTCGTTTTTCTGTAAAGCCCAGTTTATGCACCACTCGGAGGTAAAGAGCAACAGGTTGTTTCCCTTAAAGTCCTGCACCCACTTTGTATCGCTGGTGAGGTTAAGGTCTCGTATATCAATATCGTCATTTTCTACCCAGCGCACATGCTCATAAGGCATGGCTCTGCGGCGGATGTCTACACCGTATTCAGTTTTAAGTCTGTATTCCAGAACCTCGAACTGAAGCACACCGACAACGCCGACGATAACTTCTTCAACGCCGGTGAAAGGCTCATGGAATATCTGAATTGCACCTTCCTGAGCAATCTGCTGTATACCCTTTTCAAACTGCTTGCGCTTCATGGTATCAACACGCTCAACAGCGGCAAAATGTTCAGGTGCAAAGGTAGGAATACCTTCAAAGCACACATCCTGACCTTTTTCGCATATAGTATCACCGATTGAGAAAATACCCGGGTCGAAAACGCCTATAATATCGCCTGCATATGCCTCATCTATTATAGCTCTGTCAGATGCCATAAGCTGCTGAGGCTGAGCAAGACGCAGGGGCTTTCCTCCCTGAACATGATAATATTCCTTTTCACGCTGGAACTTACCGGAGCAGATACGCATAAATGCAATTCTGTCGCGGTGAGCCTTATTCATGTTAGCCTGAATTTTAAATACGAATGCAGAGAAATGATCATCAAAGGGGTCAATAATATCATCCTTTGAAATTCTGGGCAGAGGAGGCATAGTCATCTTAAGGAAGCTTTCAAGGAAAGGCTCAACACCGAAGTTATTGAGAGCAGAGCCGAAGAATACAGGGCTCAGTTTTCCTTTTCTCACTTCTTCAATATCGAATTCATAGCCTGCACCATCAAGAAGCTCAATATCGTCAGTGAGAGTTTCGCGAAGTCTGTAACCGATCAGCTCATCCAGCTTCTCGGTATCATCCAGACTGCATTCAACGGCTTTAATACGGCTGGTTCCCTTGTGGAACTCTGTAAATGCCAGTATTTCATTTTTCTCTCTGTCGTATACGCCCTTGAAATCCTGTCCGCAGCCAATGGGCCAGTTCATAGGATAGGTTCCTATCCCGAACTCATTTTCCAGCTGCTCCATAAGGTCATAGGGGCTTCTGGCTTCGCGGTCCAGCTTATTTATAAAGGTAAAGATAGGAATATGGCGCATAGCGCAGATTTTAAAGAGCTTTCTTGTCTGAGGCTCAATACCTTTTGCAGCATCAATAACCATTACTGCGTTATCAGCAGCCATAAGGGTACGATAAGTATCTTCGGAGAAGTCCTGGTGTCCGGGGGTATCCAGAATATTCACGCAAAATCCGTTATATTCAAACTGCATAACAGAGGAAGTAATAGAAATACCTCTCTGTTTTTCAAGCTCCATCCAGTCTGATACTGCGTGTCTTGCTGTGGCTTTGCCCTTTACGGAGCCTGCCTGCTGAATAGCTCCGCCGTAAAGAAGAAGCTTTTCTGTAAGTGTAGTTTTACCCGCGTCGGGGTGGGAGATAATAGCAAAGGTTCTGCGCCTTTCTATTTCTTTTTTTGTTTCCATACATTACTCCATTCTGCCCGCAAGGCAGTTAAAATCAAAATCTTTTATCAAATTATGTTACCATAGAAAGGGGCTAAAAGTAAAGGGCTATTTCTGTCTTTCAATGATTTTATCTATAATTAAGCCGATATTTTCGTCTGAATACTCAATTTCAGAGGAATATAACCGCACATGCTCAAGATTTTCTCCGTTTATATCCCCTATTGCCAAGATTAACGCTGCACTCAAAATGCAGAATATAAGTGCCGGTGCAGGGCCGTAATCAAAGCACAGATTTACAAAATGCCTGTATATAAAATAGGAAACAAGTCTTTCGGCACGCAGTCCCGAAAATTCAATTTCCCCGGAATTTTCATTTTTAAGCCTTAAAAGCATATCTGTCCACTCTTCATCCATACGCTCAAGGCTCAGGTAAAAGTCTGCCCAGAATTTACTGTCAAATTCAAATGTCTTTGCCCGGCAGAGCTTGAGACAGCTTAAAAGACGGGAAGTGAGACTCCCTTCTCCTTTTGAAATTAAATCAAGTATGTAATCCCTAAGTATGATTTCATCTTCATCATACTCCTGTTCGCTATCATTATTATACTCAATAATGTTAAATTTTTCAGGAAAGTTTAACATAAGCCTTACCGCCTCCTCGCAGCAAAGGCCTACTCCCCTTTCCTCTCTGTCCTCATAGCAGTTATAAAATCTGGGATGCTCACGGCAAATATTGCAAAGGCTGTCCTCCCCCAGTTCTATAATCATTTTACAGAGGCCGTTATCCAATAAGAAAGGGCATCGTTCATCCTCGGTGAGGATAAAGCAGGGATCTCCCTCTTTTGAGATGTTATCTCTAAGCAGTTTACCCATTTCGCCATCGACCTTTGAAAAACGTCTCAGGCTCTCTTCATCTATATCTATCTCCCAGCCTTTACAGCAGGAATGTCGGCATTTATCGGCTATACA
>JAHHRR010000041.1 GCA_020025655.1 Oscillospiraceae bacterium | reverse complement strand
CGCGCTTGGTTTGGGACCAAGATGCCGGGGGTTCGAATCCCTTCACTCGGACCAGGTCGGAGCAAACGTTATATAGTTTGCTCCGACTTTTTTATAAAAGTCAGAGTGCACTCATTTTGCTGCTCCTACTTTCCAAACCGAACCTGCTCCGCCGGGCTTCGGTTTGGGTTGATAATAACCTGCGAGGAACAGCTTTTTTCAACACAGTCCAAATCAGAGCAGGCTTTATAACGCTTGCTCTGATTTTTTGCGAAAAAAGACTCTTCTATAAAAAATAGAAGAGTCTTTTATTATTTCCTATTATAAATTCATTGTTTTGAATTCTTCCAAAGCTGCTTCCGGTTCCTCTCTCAGTCGTACCAGAAGCTTATATGCCTCCACCTCTTTCAGATGATAGGTTTCCACCAGCTTTTCTGCTGTATATCCCTGCTCCGTAACCTTGTTTCCTCTTTCCTGTTCCATTCTGCCGTGTCGCTGAAAATTCCGGAATTCATCGAAAATATCATTATATTCTGAAAACTTTGCAACCACATCTGCGGCCTGATTCTCTGAATAGCCGTACACACGCTGAATGAATCGACGCATTATGTCGCTATCCGTACTTGTATGTGCCGCCGCAGCCATCCTTATATCAAATTTCTTCTTGATATATTCTACCAGACTATCTTCATCTTCACGTTCTTCTGTATGCCAAATGCGTCCTATATCGTCATCTGCTGTTATGAAAAAGGTATACTTTCCATCCTTGTGCACTACACCCCAGCAATCAGGTATTACAAACCATTTGCCTTTTTTCATAACACCCCAGTCATTCACATCATCCACTTCTATATAGTGCGGAAGTGCTTTTTTCTGAGGTTCCTTTTCCAGACTTTTTATGTATTCATCTAATTTCATAATGTGCTCCTTGTTTTCTGCGGTAATTTTCCGATTATCCTTTATCATTGTGCGCAGGCTGCAGTGGTGATTGTATTGCAGCCATTCCAGAGGGTCACCGGCAATGAATCAGATAGTAAAGTACCTGCATTACGTTCACCTTGCGCTTATTTCATAGCGGGGCTTCCTTCAAAGGCTCATAAGGGGAAATACAAGGGAAGAAAAATCTGATAATAAGTTATAACAAAGGTTGGTAATCGGGAAATAAGCGGCATAAGTGTAAATATATTATACTGAAGGATTCTGGAATAGACAAGTACATTTACGACCAGAGCAACGGTCAGTTCGTCAAAAGATATATAGGCATTCCTTTTGAAAATACAAACAGACAATTACAGAGCGGGAAAAATATTCTCCTTTAAAAATATTTCTATACTTGCCTGTACGGATATTGTATAATAAAGCCAATTTCCGGTATATTTAATCAATTACCTTTTAAAGGAACCGGTCATTTCTTACCGGAGAATATAGCTTTTTGGCAATGCGGGGCACCTGCGGCTTTACCGTATACAAAGAAGGAGTGCATAAATGAAAAAACAACGATGTGAACTCAATAAGCAAGGTTTTATCCTTCCACTTTCAGTCCTTGCGGCAGTTTCGGCAGCCTGCATGGTGTTTTTTGAATATGCCGGAATCAGCGGAAATATCGAATTCCTTCAGGGCAAATCCCTTATGCTTACTCCGTGGGGAGTGTTTTCCGTACCACCGTGCTGGTTTTTGTGCGGCTGGCTGTCCGGAACACTGCTGGTTTTAAGCAGCTACGGGATATACCGGCTGAAAACACAGCAAAAGCGGCATGGAATACTGGTGCTTGGACTTTTCCTTGCGTTTTGGGTGAATGTTCTGTGCGGTCCCAAATCGGGGGTGCTTTGGTTTATGACTGCCCTTGTGGGCGGATTGTTCGCTCTGGCTAATATTCCGCCGGCCATTGGACGAGCCATCACAAGAGGCCTTGTATCTCGGAATTCTGAAATAGATGATGCTCAGGCATTCAGCAGCAGGCAACTGCGCCGGATGGAGTGGGTTCGCTTTTTGCCTTTGAAACGGTTTTTTGCTGCTGCCATGTGGCTCTCTTGTCCGGTAATAGCAATTATGGGGATAATCGCATTTTATCATAAACCGGAAGCAGGTACGCTGGGTGTTATTTTGCTGCTTCTGGCCGTGGCTGCATTGACCGCCCGAAAAGCGTGGCGCTATGTCACAACACCGTGCCAGTGTGTGCCTGTCTTAAACAAGGTGCTTTCCAGACAGAGCATAGAACAACTGCTGCAAGGAGAAAAATTTGAGCTGTTCCCCTTTGAAGATGAGGATATGAAAAAGTATATGCCGGTTTTAGTCAGCGAAAACTGGATGTTCGTGGAGGGGATGCTGATTTCCAGAAAGCTTCTGCTTGGAGGGACTGTGCAGTGTACTGCTGTAACTAGCGGCGGGATTAACAGAAAGGCAAGCCGCATTGTATTTTCCTATTTAAACGGAATCCAGTTTCAAACCCGCAAGACCTCTGTTTATCTGGAGCGAGAACGAAAAGATGAAATGAAAAAAGCTCTGGTTCAGATTGCTCAGGTTTCCATTCCCTTATCCTGTGCGCAGACATCCATTGCGGAAAAGTACAATGCCATTTTGCCTGAAATACAAGAACCTGAAGAAAAGCTGAGATATCTGCTTACCCATGATATATCGGATATTCGGCAGGAGTACGAGGCAGCCTTTGCACCAAAGGATGAACCGAGAAAAAAGAAAAGAAGTCAAAAGGTTTCAGACAGAAACAGATGAACGTACGGAAAATCAATTAGACTGTCTTTACCTGCTTTTGACCAAAATGCAAAAGAATATGAAACAGAAAAAAACCGCCTGTTCAGGCGGTTTTTGTTTTATATATTATAATGTAGCATCAGTTCATGGAATGAAGCTTGTTTAAAAGAGATGTCCTGAGACTTTCGGGCATAAAAGAAGCGTTTATAGAGTTTTCGCTCAGCTTTACAAGATCGGCTTCCGTAAATCCCATATCGTTAAGGCAATGGCGGTATTCATCGTCAAGATTTACACCGGCAAATGTCATGTTGTCGGTATTTATGGTTACTTTAAGCCCCATATCCAGAAGCTTTTTTGCGGGATGCTGAGCATAGGAGGGCTGAGTAAGGCACTGCATGTTGCTGGTGGGGCAGACCTCTATGGCGATGCCTTCTTTTATTGCCCGTTCCACAAGCTCTGGATTTTCAAAAATATGATGACCGTGGCCGATGCGCTTAGCGCCGAAATCCATGGCATCACGCACTGTTTCGGCTCCCTGACTGTCACCTGCATGGCAGGTAAAGGGAATATTAAGCTCAGATGCTCTTTTAAACAGCGGGGCAAAATTCCTCAAAGGCACAATGCCCTCTGCACCTGCAAGGTCAAGGCCGACAACACCTTTTCCCAGATATTTTCCGCATACCTCAACTGTCTCGGCGTTTTCGGCCCAGTTTGCCTGCTCTGTGCCTACACACATCATACAGCACAGGATGCCTGTCTCAAAATCGGGACAGGTTTTACGTGCAGCCTCACGGCCGTGCAGAACAGCCTCCACAGCCTGAGACTGACTCAGATTTTTTTGAGTATGAAGCTGCGGTGCAAAGCGGATTTCGGCATAGGAAAGCCCCTGAGCATAAAGCAGCTCTATAAGTTCTTTTGTAATACGGCTGATGCTTTCAAAATCCTGCATAACAGCGACGGGAAGATCGAACATTTCCAGATAGCTGTTAACGCTGCCGCAGTTTCGGCGCACCTTTATGTATTGAATGTAATCCTCAAGACTGTCAGCCGGAGCTTTGACACCCTGAGCTGCAGCAAGCTCCCAAAGGGTTTCGGGCAGAACTGAACCGTCCAGATGAAGATGCAGGTCTATTTTACAGATATTTTCAAAAGACATAGGTAAATCTTCCTTTCAAAATACAGGATTTTTGCTGTATGAGCCGCACATTGAAAATCTAATTATTTTGACGTTGAACATTATAACACAGCAAATAGAAATTTCCCATACAATTTACACCCGCAAACGAAAATACACAAATTCTCCTAAAAAAACTGCAAGCTTGTAGGATATATTAAAAAGCTTGATAAATCAGGGGATATAAACATGGGCATATTTGATAACCTGCACAAAGTGAAGATTGACAAATTACTGTAAAGCGATTATTATAAACATAATAATCCGATTTTTGAGGGTCGGATTCTGTAAAACAAAATTTCACAGGAGGGTAACAAAGTGAAAAAATTTTTAGCTCTGATTCTTGCACTTATGATGATGCTGTCTCTGGCAGCGTGCGGCGAGAAAGCTCCCGCAGAAGAAGCACCTGCTGAGGATGCAGCTGCTGACGCACCCGCAGACGAGGCTCCCGCAGAGGACGCTGCTGAGCCCGCAGAAGACGGCAAGGTATACAATGTTGCATATCTTGTTAACGGCAACCTGGGCGACAAGTCCTTCTTCGATTCCGCAATGAGCGGACTCAAGGAACTGGAAGATGCAGGTCGCATTACACTTACCGTAACCGAGATGGGCGGTCTGGCAGAGGATCAGCCTAAGTGGCTCGAGACCCTGTATGAAGTTTCCGAGGACGGCAGCTATGATGTTATCGTCTGCGGTACTTATCAGATGCCCGACTACCTGAAGGAAGTTGCTACTGCATATCCCGACCAGAAGTACGTTATCTTCGATGATAACACTTATGTAGGCGTTAACGCAAATGTTCTGAACCTGACCTACAAGCAGAATGACCTGGGCTACCTCATGGGCATTTATGCTGCAGCAGTTACCACTGACACCGGCATTGAGAACATCAATGAGGATGCAGTTATCGGCTTTGTCGGCGGCGTTGACTCTCCCGTTATCAATGACTTCCTCGCCGGTTACATTCAGGGCGCACAGTCCATTAACCCCGACATCAAGGTTGATACCCGTTACACCAACGACTATGTTGATACCGCTATCGCTAAGGAATACGGTCTGTCCATGATCAACGACAACAAGTGCGACGTCATCTGGGGCGTTGCAGGTAACTCCGGTAACGGCGCAGCTGAGGCTGCTCTGGAAGCCGGCAAGGCATACTTCCTCGGTGTTGACTCCGACCAGGAGCTGACCTTCAGCCCTGACCTTGCAGCTATCACCCTTACCTCCGGCCTGAAGAACATCGGTAACTCTCTGGTTTGGGTATTCGATGAGCTGGATGCAGGCAACGAGCACTGGGGTACTGAGGTTACTCTGGGTCTTGCAGAGGGCGGTGTCGGCCTCGTTACCGACAAGAACTTTGAAAAGTATGCAAGCGATGAAGTAAAGACCGCTATTGAGGCTGCTGAGGCAGGCATCAAGGATGGCTCCATCGTTGTTGTTTCCGCTATGGACGATCAGGATAAGGTCATCGAGATGCGTGACGCTGTCCGTCCCTGATTGCGAATAACTAAGTAAAATATAATCCCTGAAAGTCAGAGGGGGCTGGGTTCCCAGCCCCCTCTTATTAAATATACGGGGAAAATTCCGGGGTTGAGGCATACCCCAAACTAGGAGGATTCGGAAGGAGAGTCTCTCATGGCAGAGGAATATGCAGTTCAAATGAAGGGGATTACCAAAGTTTACCCCAACGGTATTGCTGCAAACCAGAATGTGGACTTCTTTGTAAAAAAAGGTGAAATCCATGCTCTGATGGGTGAAAATGGTGCCGGTAAATCTACTTTGGTTAAAATGCTGTTCGGTCTTGAACAGCCTACGTCGGGAGAAATAATTGTAAACGGCAAAAAGCTCAACCTGAGCTCGCCTAATGTGGCTATTGCCAACGGCATCGGTATGGTGCATCAGCACTTCATGCTGGTTCCCAGCCTTACGGTTGCTGAAAATATGGTTCTGGGTATGGTGCCCAAAAAATCAGGTCTGTTTATAGACCGCAAAAAAGCCGTGGAAATCACGGAGGAATTTTCTAAGAAATTCAATCTTCCCGTGGACCCGAATGCAAAGGTAATGGATATCCCCGTCGGCATGAAGCAGAAGGTGGAGATACTTAAAGCCCTTGTCCGTGGTGCAAAGATTTTGATTTTGGATGAGCCTACCGCAGTTCTGACAACTCAGGAAACTGCTGAGCTTTTTAAGGAACTTATAAACCTTAAAAATCAGGGCTACACCATTATATTTATATCCCATAAGCTTAACGAGATTATGCAGATAACCGATCGCATGACCATTCTCAGAAGCGGACATTCCATGGGTGTTTACAATACCTCAGATGTTACGCCGGAGAAGATATCCCGTCTTATGGTCGGTCGTGATGTTGTGCTTAAAGTACAGAAAGAGCGTGCCAAGCCCGGTGAAGAGGTTCTGCGGGTGCGTGATCTGGAATATGTGAATGAGTGGGGCAAAAAGATGCTGGATAAGGTATCCTTCTCTGTTCGCAGAGGTGAGATACTTGGCATAGCCGGTGTCGAAAGCAACGGACAAAAAGAACTGGTGGATATGCTCTTTAACCTGAATACTCCCAATGCCGGTACGGTTACGGTTAACGGAGAGAGTATTCTGGGACTGTCACAGAGAAAAATCCGTTCAAAGGGAGTGTCACTTGTACCTGAGGACAGAATGCTTTACGGCATTGCCGGCGCAGCCAGCATTCAGGAAAACCTTATAAGTGACCGCTGTGGTGATAAGAAGCTGAATAAGGGTCTGCTTTTCGATATGAAGAAAATCCGTGAGGAAGCCGACCAGCTTATAGACGAATATACCGTTCTCTGCAAAAGCCAGAACCAGAGAGTAGATAACCTCTCCGGCGGCAACATTCAGAAGGTGGTTGTTGCAAGAGAATTTTCCAATAATCCCAGTCTCATTATTGCCGACCAGCCTACACGAGGCATTGATGTAGGCGCAGAAGAGTTCATACATAATAAACTGGTGGAGCTGTCACGATCAGGTATAGCGGTTCTTCTGGTTTCTGCCGACCTTAACGAGGTTATGGAGCTTTCCGACAGCCTTATTGTTATGTACGGAGGCAGAATCTGTGCCTATTTTGAGGACACTTCAGAGCTCAATGATGAAATCATGGGCGAGTATATGCTGGGCCTGAAAGAGCAGTCGCCCGAGCAAATCAGGAGGGTCTGCCATGAATAAAAAAAGAAAAATGATATTCAGTCTGGTCAGAGGACTGACTGCAATTTTAATTGCACTTCTGGTCGCTGCACTGCTGATATTTGTTTCCGCCAACGGCGACGGAATTGCCGAAAAGCTTTCACAGACCGGCGGAGCGATGAAAAAGCTTCTGCTGGGACCGCTGCTTAAAAACAAGGGCGGTATAAGCGTAAAGAATATATCTGACGTTTTCGCTGCAATGATACCGATTATCTTTACAGGTCTCGGTACCTGCGTAATGTTCTCCGCAAACCAGTTTAACCTCGGTACTGAAGGCGGCGTTATGCTGGGCGCATTTGTTGCAGCACTTGTTGCAATATACTGCCCCCTGCCTCCTGTTGTACTGCCTGTCGTGGCAATACTTCTGGGCGCAATTGCAGTAGGTATCACAATGCTGATTCCCGCTGTACTCAAGGCAAGGCTTGGCGTAAGTGAAATGGTTAACTCCCTTATGCTCAACTACGTCATTATGTATTTTATAAAATATCTCCTTAACAGCCATCTGGCAGATAAGAGCAAGGGTCAGATCATGACCTATGAAATTCAGCCCCATGCAGCACTTCCGCAGCTTATAAATAACGGCTCAAAGCTCTCCTGGGGATTTGTAGTTGCTCTTATTTTCGTGGTGCTGGTTGCACTGTTCATGTACCGCACACGCTGGGGATATGCCATCCGCATGATCGGTATAAACAAGGATTTTGCTATGTATTCCGGCATGAAAGTCGGAGCAATCATCATCCTGTCTCAGGTGATCGGCGGACTGCTTGCAGGTATGGGCGGCGGTATCGAGATGCTCGGCCGTTACAATACCTTTAACTGGACGGGTCTGCCGGGCTATGGCTGGACCGGTATTACGGTTGCAATTCTTGCGGGAAATAATCCATTGTTTGTTCCTCTTGCCGCATTCTTTATGTCTTATCTTAATAAGGGATGCAGCCTTATGTCTACATACTGCGGTGTTCCTGCACAGCTTATTGATATTCTGCAGGCTGTTATCTTCGTGTTCTTTGCCGCTGAACAGTTCCTTTCCGGCTATCGTCAGAAGCTGGTAGTAAAGAGCACACAGGAAGAACTCAGCCGTATTGCAGAGCAGGAAGCAGCTGCTTCAAAAGTGGAGGTGAAATGAGATGTTAGACCTTATATTCTCACCTGATTTCTTCTTTGCCGTACTGCGTATTACAGCACCTATCCTGTTTGCAACTCTGGGTGCGGTAGTCGGCGAGAAAGCCGGTGTTTCAAACATCGGTCTTGAGGGTACTATGATGATTTCCGCCCTCTTTGGTTCACTGGTATCTTACTGGACAGGCTCATGGGCAGCAGGACTGCTGGTTGCGGTGCTGATTGGTATTCTCACCTCACTTTTAATGGGCTTTTTCGCATTTATCCTTAAAACAGATATCATTCTTACCGGTATTGCAGTAAATATGATAGGCTCCGGCGGAACTCTGTTTCTGGTAAAGGTTATTACCAATATCACCGAAGGTACTGCACTTGCATCTACCACTTCTCTGATTACCACTGCAAACCAGATTCCTTCATGGAACATTCCTATCATAAAAGATATTCCGATTCTGGGCGAGATACTCTCCGGACACTGCATTCTTACCTACATTGCTTTCCTGATGGTATTTCTGACATGGGTTCTGCTTTACAAGACTCCTCTTGGACTTAATATCAGATCAGTGGGTGAAAACCCCAATGCAGCCTCATCTGTGGGCGTAAGCGTGCTTAAAATCAAATACATAGCCATTGCATTCTCAGGTGCTATGGCAGGCTTTGGCGGAGCATTCATGTCTATGTACTATGCAATGGGCTGGTCTCTGGATATGGTTGCAGGCCGAGGCTTCATTGCTCTGGCAGCTCAGGCTATGGGCGCAGGCGAGCCGGTCGGTTCTATGATTTCAGCCCTTATATTCGGTACTGCACAGGCACTGAGTATAAAGGTATCTTCTAAGGGCATAGACTCCAACCTCGTAACACCTATTCCTTATATAGTTACTATAATCGGTCTTGTAATTTTTGCCGTTATAGTCCGCCGCAGAGTGAAACGCCAGCACTCCGCTGCAGCTCTTAAAGAGAGCGCAAAGTAATAATTAAGGCAGGCTGATTTGCCGTCCGGCAAGCCGGACGGCAAATCTTTTACGAAAGGAAGTTAAATTTGAGCGAAAATAAGAAAATACCGGTAATACTGGACGGAGATCCCGGCCATGATGATGCTATTGCATGGATGCTTGCAAAGTCTGACAAGCGCTTTGAGATTCTGGCAGTAACCTCATGCTCCGGTAATCAGACCATTGAAAAAACAACATACAATGCCCGCAGAGTATGCACCCTTCTTGGAATAGATGCGCCGGTTGCAATGGGCTTGAAGCACGGACTTTTATCAGAACCCTTTGATGCACCTGTTGTACACGGTCAGAGCGGCCTTGACGGCCCTGCACTGCCTGAACCTAACACGGAGCTTTCCCAGCTCAGCTCAGTTGAGCTTATGGCTGAGGTTTTAAAAAACAGCCCCGAGCCTGTAACAATAATTGCCACAGGCGCACAGACGAATGTAGGCGCACTGCTTCTGGCTCACCCTGAGCTTAAAGAGAAGATCGCCCGTATATCAATCATGGGCGGCGGCATTAAATACGGAAACTGGACTCCGGCAGCAGAGTTTAACATTCTGGTTGATCCTGAAGCCGCAAAAATCGTTTTTGAATCCGGCATCGACCTTTATATGGCGGGCCTTGATGTAACTGAAAAAGCACTCATTTATCCCTCCGATTTTGAGCGCATAAGAGCCGTCGGAAATCAGGTTTCCGGAGTGGTTGCAGACTGGCTGGAGTTCTTCTATCATTTCCACAAGAGCCTTGGCTATCCCGGCGCACCGCTGCATGATCCCTGCGCAGTTGCGGTTTTAACTCACCCCGAGCTTTTTGAAATAGTAGATATGCACGTTGAAATTGAGTGCGAGGGCGAGTACAGCAGAGGAGCTACTATCGGTGATACCAGAGGCTTTGACGGCCCTGCTCCCAATGCTCATGTACTTATGAATGTTAACAGAGAGGCGTTTGCAGATCTGCTTGTAGAAGCTGTAAAGGCTTATGACGGTCGGGAGGTGAAGATATGAACAGAATACCGGTATGGTTTGACACCGACATTGGTGTTGACGATGCGATTGCATTTCTGGTTCTGAACAGACAGGAGAATCTGGAGCTCAAGGGAATTTCCGCTGTTGCGGGAAATGTTGAGCTTGAATTTACCTACCCCAATGCAAGAAATATATGTGTTCTTGCAGGAAATGAGTATCCTGTTTACAAGGGTGCTGAAAAGCCGCTGTTCAAGTCACTCCAGACAGCTCATGTAATCCACGGCGAGGAAGGACTGGGCAGAGCAAAGCTTCCTGTCTCCCATGCCGCTGAGACAGATATACCCGCATGGGATGCTATCTATAATGCAGCCGTTGAGGCAAAGGGTGAACTGCAGCTTATTGCGGTAGGCCCCCTTACAAACATTGCCATTGCACTCAACAATCACCCTAAACTCAGCACTCTGCTGAAGAGAATTTTAATAATGGGCGGCGGCGCAGCCAGAGGAAATGTAACACCTGCTGCTGAATTCAATATATTTGCCGACCCTCATGCGGCGCAGATAGTTTTTAAATCCGGCATTCCTATTGTTATGTGCGGACTTGATGTTACTATGGATGCATTCCTCACACCGGAAGAGGTTGAGGAACTGGGAAGCGTTGACAGCGATGTCTGCCGCTTTTTCAGAGACAGCACTGGAGATATCCTTGATTTTTATGAAAGAGGACACCTCTCCGGCCTTTGTCTCCATGATGTCTGCCCTGTATTGTATCTGACTCATCCTGAGCTTTTCACAGGCGAGGAGGCAGGCGTGTTTGTTGAAACAAAAGGTACTGTAACTATGGGTAAGACTGTTACTGACCTTTGGAGCGACAAAAAGTTTGAAAAGAAGAACGCATTTGTTGTTCTCGGAGTAGACAGAGAAAAATTTGCAGAAATAGTCAGTGAGGTTTTGAGAAGCTATTAAAGACTTCGTACCCTGTATGAAATATTGGTTTTAATCAAACAAAAATCCCCTGTGCAGCGTAAGCCTGCACAGGGGATTTACATTATTCAGCTAAAGACTCTGCTCAAAAGCAGCGCAAATCAGTCTTCCTTAAATATATCGGGGTCATTCTCCCAGCCTCTGTCCAGCAGCCAGAAGGGGTAGGTATCTTCATTAAATTCCTCTTCTCTGAGACGCTCCATCTTTAATCTTGTCTCATACTTGCGCAGGTCAGACAGGGTAAATTCAAGACCTATATCCTTTGCAATGGGAAGCAATACGTCATTCACAACTGCATCCCTGATTTCAAGACAGCCGGGATAATTTTCTTCGGCAGCGGAGATGCGCTCACGGAGTGCGGTGTCATTCTGATAACGCTCGAAAAATTTAAGAACATTTTCATTTATTTCAGCAGCCATATATGTTTTCTCCCTATGAATATGATGTATTTATAATACTAAAAAGATGCGCTGATTTCAAGTGCCGGGCTTTTAACAAAAAACACCATCTGCATATTTTACAGATGGTGTTCTGCACTAAAAAGTCAGACTTTCCAGTAAAGCCAGGTTACCCTGGTATTAACTGTGTCAACGAACTCGCCCTTTTCGCTGCACAGTGATTTAACTATATTAAGATTGCGCTCAAATTCGGCAGGGGGTAAATCCTCACCGGATAGCCTTTTAACTGCATCCTCAGGTGTACGAAGATCAGTCCAGTTGTAATCAACGACTCTTGTATAAGGCTCATAACCCAGCGACTTTATAATTTGAATAGATTCTGAAATCCTGTCATTCATAAGAGGGACGTTGCGGGTATGCTCCTCTGCTGTGCCAAGCAGCTTATAATATCGGTCACGAGCCGGCTGCTGCCAGTCACAGAAATTGCTCGTAAAACACCATCCACGGCTTATGGCGGACATTTTCCGCAGAGTATTTTCATCGTGTATGGCAGGAGACATGGTTGAAATTGCAAGGTCGAAACCGTCTTTGAAAAACGGCTCATCCAAACTCACGTCATTAAAATCGCAGCACAGGAAGGACTTCTCCACTGGATATGAAGCCATGTTCTCTTTTGCGTGACGGAGCATTTCGGAGGAAATATCGGTAAGGCTTACATTGCAGCCCAGAGCGGCAAACATTGTACCGTATTTTCCCACTCCGCAGCCGATATCAATTACACGCTGTCCTGCCTCAAGGCCCAGCTCGTTTATGAAAAAGGAGATCAGATTTTTGTTGTAGTCGTTACTGCCGCAGCGCTCAAATACATCCTGATATTTAGATGCTTCCTTGTCCCATTTTACAGCTGTATCCATTTTATCCCTCCTCAGTATTAAATCTATGCTAACAAAATTTGCGCAGCTATGCAAGCCCCCATAGGGGATAGAAAATTAAAAAAACCGCCTGTCAGGCGGTTTTTTATTGCGGATTATTTTGCGTTTACGCAGTCAATGAATCTGAGAAAAGCGGCTTTGCCTTCATCTGTGCGTTTATATACACCGGCATCTTCCAGAACCTGCTCAAATACAGCCCCGACTTCTTTCCTGAGAATATCGCTGATGTTTTCTTCGTTAAGCTTACAGGATGCCATGATTTCCTCTGCCCAGTCGGCATGAGCAGCAATTTCAGGAATGGAACGGATGTCCTCACCGTTAAGCATGGCGGTTTTAAGTCTTGCAAGCTCGGTTTTAAGTCTGGCGGGCAGAACTGCAAGTCCCATTACCTCGATAAGGCCGATGTTCTCTTTCTTTATATGATGAAGCTTCTGGTGCGGATGATAAAGCCCCAGAGGATATTCCCCTGTTGTAAGATTGTTTCTTAATACCAGATCCATTTCATAGTCATTTCCACGGCGTCTGGCAATGGGGGTGATGGTGTTATGGGGAGTGCCGTCTGTTTCGGCATAGATTACAGCAGCTTCGTCAGTATAGCTGCGCCATACATTAAGAATCTTATCTGCAAGCTCTGCAAGGCGGGCGCAGTCTCTGCCGGAAATTCGGATTACAGACATAGGCCACTTAACGATACCAGCTGTAACATCCTCGAAGCCTTTAAATACAAGCTCTGTTTCCACAGGCGACTTCGCCATTGCAAACTCATAATTACCGCCCTGAAAATGATCGTGGCTTAATATTGAGCCGCCCACAATGGGCAGATCGGCATTGGAGCCGAGGAAGTAGTGCGGGAAACGGGTGACAAACTCAAAAAGCCTGTTAAAGGTACCTTTGTCGATCTTCATGGGACGGTGTTCGGCGTTGAAAACTATGCAGTGCTCATTGTAATAAACATATGGAGAATACTGCATATACCACTGCTTGCCGTCCAGACTTACAGGCATGATTCTATGGTTCTGCCTTGCGGGGTGATTCATACGCCCTGCATAGCCCTCATTATCGGCGCAGAGCAGACATTTGGGATAACCGGACTGGGGAGCCTTTGCAGCTGCGGCGATGGCTCTGGGGTCTTTTTCCGGCTTTGAAAGGTTAATGCTTATATCGAGCTGACCGTATTTGCCGTCATATTTCCAGCGGAGGTCTTTTGCCATGCCGTCACGGCGGATATAGTTCGTGTCCTGACTGAACCTGTAATACCAGTCTGTGGCTCTGGATGGACTTTCGAGATAGAGTGCATTGAATTTGCGTCTTACCTCATGGGGCATAGGAGTAACAACGCCCATAAGTTTTGTGTCAAAGAGCTGGCGGGATACGATATTATCATCCACAAGGCCTCTTTTTACTGCGTCATCGGTGAGAACGCCCAGAATATCGGCAAGAGAGCCGTCAGCGGGAGAGCTGCATTCTTCGGCAGAATCAAGCCCCATAACCTCAAGCAGCTGATTGAAGATATAGGTTATATCGTCCTCTTCAATAAGTTCGTTTATAAGAGCGTAGTTTATAAGAGCGTCTAAATAAGCTTTCATGGTTCCTCCATTACACATATAAGCGGTAGTGTTTTGCTTTGGGATGTGACGTTTTTGCATTAAAATTCGTTGCTCAGTTAATAATGATACTACTAAACAATACACAGGTCAACGCAAATATGGTGCAGTCCGCCAATGTCCGCAATATATCACAGGTGTAATATATGGTAAAGATAAAAACAACTTGCTTTTATCCTAATAAGAGAATATAATGCATATATAAATCCTTACAGGAGAAATTAAGCGGAGGAACAGTCAATGTCCGATAAAGTGTATATGTGCATAGATCTCAAGTCCTTTTATGCTTCGGTAGAATGTGTGGAAAGAAATCTGGACCCGCTTAAAGCCAGACTTGTTGTTGCAGATCCGGACAGAACCGAGGCTACCATATGCCTTGCGGTAACGCCTGCGATGAAGAAAATCGGTGTAAAAAACCGCTGTCGGGTATATGAAATACCGCCGGGAATTGATTATGTGACGGCGGTTCCCAGAATGGCAAAATATATAGAATATTCGGCCAGGATTTACTCCATATATCTTAAATATCTTGCGCCGGAGGATATCCACATTTATTCAATAGATGAAGTGTTTATGGATGCAAGCGAGTATCTTTCATATCGGGGACAAACCCCTGTGGAATTTGCAAAAATGATAATGCAGGATGTAATGGATACCGTCGGAATTACTGCAACCTGCGGTATAGGCTCAAATCTGTATCTTGCCAAGATTGCCATGGACATTATAGCCAAACACAGTCCTGACAATATAGGCATCCTGACAGAACAGACGTACAGGCAGAGACTCTGGAAGCACAGACCGCTTACAGATTTCTGGCGTATAGGCCCTGCAACCGAAAGAAGGCTTGAAAGACTTGGGATACAGACTATGGGGGAAATAGCAGCTGCAAACGAAGATGTGCTTTATAAAGCCTTTGGGATAGATGCAGAGCTTATGATAGATCATGCATGGGGCAGAGAACCGGTTTCCATTGCGGATATAAAATCTTACAGACCCAGAAGTACCAGCCTTTCATCGGGACAGGTGCTTTCTAGGGGATATGAATATGACGAGGGCAGGGTTATCGTCAGAGAAATGGCGGAAAACCTAGGCTTTGAAATGTTTAAACAGGGCTATACCACAAACAGAATATGTATGTCTCTGGGCTATTCGTTTTCGTCGGATAAAGCTTTTGACAGAGGCAGTATTTCACTGGATAATTTTACGGCATCGGTGAAAACGCTCTCTGATTGTGCTTCCGAGCTGTATGACAGAATCAGGGACAGGGCAGAGCCTATGCACAAGGTGAATATAAGCTACAATAACCTGAATACCGGAACGGAAAGCCAATATAATCTTTTCATCTGCCCTCAGGAGCAGGAAAAAGAACAGCGGCTTCAGGAGACTGTGCTTGAAATTCGTGAAAAGCACGGAAAGAACGGAATTTTTAAATGTATGAGCCTTTTAGACGGAGCCACGATGCTTGAACGCAATCAGCAGATAGGAGGTCACAGAGCATGAGACACCATATGAGCATCCCGGAGCGGGCAAAGCAGTTCATGTCATTTTCGGCCCTTAAAGGACTTGAGGAAGCGGTTGCAGAAAAAGAGATCATAAAGCAGGAGAGAATAATTCTGGGTGAGGATGCTCAGGAGGAGCTGGATATGAAGCTGAGGACGCTTGAAGCCGGTGACAGGGTGGAGCTCTGCTTTTTCTGCGATGGCGCATACAAAGAAATAAGCGGA
>JAHHRR010000040.1 GCA_020025655.1 Oscillospiraceae bacterium | reverse complement strand
ATTCTATGCAGAGGGTCTTAAAATCAACCGTCTGGTAGCTAAAAACGTGGACAGCACCAAAGACATAAGTGCCGGTCCCGTTGCAAGAATGAGAAATGCCGCCTTGACTGATGCCAAAGGTTACAGGGACAGTCAGGCTGCACACGCCCGGGAGACTGAGAAATGAAATTTATTTCATGGAATGTAAACGGACTTCGTGCCGTTGTCAAAAAAGGCTTTGAAGATATCTTCAAGGATATAAATGCAGACTTTTTCTGCCTTCAGGAAACCAAGCTTCAGGAAGGTCAGATTGACCTGACTTTCCCCGGCTATGAGAGCTACTGGTGCTATGCAGAAAAGAAAGGCTACTCCGGTACCGCTATTTTCACAAAGCACAAGCCCCTCTCCGTTACATATAATATAGGCATACCCGAGCACGACACCGAGGGCCGTGTTATCTGCCTTGAATATGAAAAATTTTACCTTGTCTGTGTTTACACCCCCAATGCACAGGACGAGCTTAAACGCCTTGATTACCGCATGAGCTGGGAGGATGCTTTCAGAGACTATCTCTGCGAGCTTGACAGCATAAAGCCTGTCATTGTATGCGGCGACATGAATGTTGCCCATAACGAAATCGACCTTAAAAACCCCAAGCCCAATGTTGGCAAGCCCGGTTTCTCCGACGAGGAACGTGCAAAATTTACTGAGCTTCTGGATTCCGGCTTTACCGATACCTTCCGTTATCTCTATCCTGATAAAACCGACGCTTACTCCTGGTGGAGCTATCGTGCCGGTGCAAGGGGAAGAAACGTGGGCTGGCGTATAGACTATTTTGTAATTTCCAACAGACTTGTGGACAAAATGACCGCAGCTTACATTCTGCCTGAGGTCATGGGTTCCGATCACTGCCCGGTAGGTCTTGAAATAGAATGGTAAAAATAGGAAATATTGAATTAAACGGCAGACTCACTCTCGGCCCCATGGCAGGAGTCACTGATTTTTCATTCAGAAAAGTCTGCCGTGAACTGGGTGCAGCCCTTACCACAACCGAAATGGTAAGCGCAAAAGCCCTTGTATATAAAGACGAAAAAACGAAGTCTCTTCTGTATATTCCGCCAAGTGAGCACCCCTGTGCTGCGCAGATTTTCGGTCACGAGCCAGAGGTAATGGCTGAGGCCGCTCAGCTTGCACTGGAAATCTCAGGCGCTGATATTATAGATATCAATATGGGCTGCCCTGTCGGCAAGATTGTAAAATCCGGTGACGGCTCTGCACTTATGAAAACCCCTGATCTCGCAGGCGAAATTATCGAAAAAGTCTGCAAAGCCGTTAACGTACCTGTTACGGTAAAGTTCCGCAAAGGCTGGGACAAGGGCTGTGTAAATGCAGTTGAATTTGCTAAAATATGCGAAAGCGCAGGTGCTTCCGCTGTTGCAGTTCACGGCCGTACAAGAGTGCAGATGTACTCCGGCGTTGCCGACTGGGACATCATAAGAGATGTCAACAACGCAGTAAACATCCCTGTTATAGCAAACGGAGATATCTTCAAGCCCGAAGATGCAGAACACATTCTCCGTTATACCGGCTGTGAGCTTGCCATGATAGGCCGTGGAAGCTTCGGTAATCCATGGCTGTTCATGCAGGGCAACGCAGCTATCGCAGGCGAACCTGTCCCTGAGCTTCCTCCCCTCTCCGACCGCATTGATGTGGCTGTGAAGCAGATTGAGGAGCTGGCAGAGGTCAGAGGCGAGAAGCTTGCCTGCCTTGAAGCACGGCATCATATGCCATGGTATCTTGACGGTATTCCCTATGCCAAGTTCTACAAGCAGCAGCTTGTCAGAGTTGAAAGCTTGTCCGAGCTTCACGAAATCGCAAAAGGCATAAAACACGACCTCAAATAAGACGTCTGTCTTTCGGAAGGAGTGAAAGTATGACGCGCGAAGAAGAAAGTGCGGTCATTAAGCGCATACTCGACGGTGATATTAACGCCTTCGAGATTTTAATGACTGCCTATGAGAAAAATGTTTATAATCTTGCTTTGCGTATGTGCTCCAATCCTGAGGATGCAGCTGATATGACTCAGGAAGCATTTATAAAAGCATATAATTCTCTGCCATCCTTCAGAGGTGACAGTAAATTCTCGGTCTGGCTTTACCGCATCGTCTCCAATGTTTGCCTTGATTTTCTCCGCAAGCAGAAAAGACGGCCCGCCGTCTCGCTTTCCGTTGAGGATGACAGCGGCGAAAATACAGAGCTGGACATTCCGGACGAAAGCAGCTGTCCGGACAAGCTTCTGGAGCAGCAGCTCACAAAGGAAGCCCTGCATATGGGTCTCAATGACCTGCCCCACGATCAAAAGCAGATTTTAATTCTCCGTGAGCTTCAGGGCTTTAGCTATGATGAAATTTCATCGGTGTTGAATATCGAACCCGGTACAGTAAAATCACGGATTTTCAGAGCCAGAAAAAAACTCTGTGCTTTTCTTATCAGGAACGGGAACATTCCCGACTTTGTCTCGTCAGGAAAATCGGGAGGAGGTGACACGCCGTGAATGGATGTGAAAAATATGAAGCCCTTATCAGTGCATTATTAGACAATGAACTCAGCGTAAACGACAAATCCGAACTGGCGGAGCACCTTAAAGTCTGCCCTGACTGTGCCGCACTTTATGACGCATTTTCAAGTATTTCCAATGAACTTCAAGGCGAGCTCGAAGAAATGCCCGAAATCCTCCATGAAAATATCATGGCAGAAATTCGGCGCACTGCTGTTAAGAAGAAAAATCAGAAACTTTCAAAGCCTCTAAAGACTTTAATTGCCACCGCTGCCTGTGCAGTGCTGGTAATAGGCGGTGCTTTTCTTGCAGCACCTGCCAGATCAGCCGCTCCCGTTGTGCTGTCATCTGCTGCGGAGGACAGAGTTTTACCTGAATCGCCAGAGGCACCAAACAGCACATATGAAGCAGAATACCGTTCTGCAATGCCTTCTGCGGAAACATTCAGCATACCCGCTCCCGTGGAAGGATCTGGAGCTGTTGATGCTGCCGATACAGCAGAAGCAGAGGCTGCGCCTGAAAATGGCAATGCCGGAACTTTCAAAGTCAAGAGCGCAGGCAGTGCAGCTGCCGCAGCTGCAGAAGTGCCGGTTATATACGAGCTTGATAAGGACAGCTGGGACTCCTTCTGTCGTTTTATTTCAGCATCATCCAAAGCTGTCGCAGTAAATGATCTGCCCCCTGTCTCTATAACCGTTGCCCTTGAAGGCAGCGCAGATGCTTCTTATATCGATATTTACCTTATCGATACCGAAACCATCTACTTTGACTCATGCAGTCAGAACTTTTACAGGACTGAAATCTCTTCTGATGACATAGCAAGTTTTTTAGAATTTTGACAAATTTTTAAGACAAAATTCATTATTTGACTGACATTCCTTTGTCTATCTTAAAGTTTTTTTCTTGAATACTAAAAAAATGTATGTTATAATTTTATTAAAGTATAAAAAGCAGAGGTATTTCTGCATTCTTGATATAAGGAGAGATTCCATTGAAACGTGTAAAAGTATCAAATAACGTCATCCGTCGTATGCCTAGATACCTTCGCAAACTGGGCGAGCTGGAGAAAAACGGTATAAATCGCATTTCATCCTTTGAGTTGGGTAAACAGCTTGGTCTTACTCCTTCTCAGATTCGTCAGGACTTCAGCTGCTTCGGTGAGTTCGGTCAGCAGGGCTACGGCTACAATGTTCCTGCACTGCGTGAGCAGGTAGGAAGCATTCTCGGTACAGACAGAGGCTTCAGTGCAATTCTTGTCGGTGTTGGTAACATCGGTCATGCTCTGATGGATAACTTCTGCTTCAGCGAGTGGGGATTCAAGCTCACTCACGCTTTTGATATTAACCCCGAACTCTTTGACACCTGTTTTAACGGTGTTCCCATAAGCTCTATGGATGACATTGTTGAATATGTAAAAGAAAACAAAGTTGATGTCGCTGTGCTTACTGTTCCTTCTACCGCTGCTATTCCTGTTGCAAACTTCCTCATTGAAAACGGTGTTGAAGCCATCTGGAACTTTACCAATCAGGAACTGGTAGAGCCCAACAGCCCCACCATTGTTGAAAACATTCACTTCTCCGACAGCCTTCTTTCTCTCAGCTACTACATTTCTGAAAGAAACGATGAAAAGGCCGCCAGAGCTGCAAGACTTGAAAAGCAGAACTGACAGAAGCAAATCACTGGGTTATAATTTCATAATTTTACAAAAAGCTCCTTTTAAGGAGCTTTTTGAGCATTAAGGGAGATATTTATGTCTGATACTATTGCCGCTGTTGCCACCGGTGCGCAGGTGGCCGCCATAGGAATTGTCCGCCTCTCCGGCGAGCGTTCCATAGAATTTGCAAACGAGCTGTTCCGTCCCTTCTCTGGAAAGCCTATGGCTTCAAGTGAGGACAGGAAACTTATATATGGTAATCTTTACAGCCGCTCCGGCGAACTGCTGGATGTATGCCTCTGCACTATAAGTCACGGCCCCAACAGCTATACCGGTGAAGATACCGCAGAATTTCAGTGTCACGGTTCACCGGTAGTTCTTCGCACTGTTCTTGACGAGCTTTTTGCTTTAGGTGCAAGACAGGCAGGCCCCGGAGAATTTACAAAACGGGCATTTTTAAACGGGCGTATGGAATTATGCTCCGCAGAAGCTGTTGCAGACATTATAGATGCCGAAAGCGTTGAAGCCGCAAAGAATGCCGCAGGCCAGCTTTCCGGTGCAATAGGAAACAAAATCGAAAAAATCTATTCTTCCCTTACCGATATAAGCTCTCACTATCACGCAGTTCTTGACTATCCCGACGAGGATATTGAGGACTTTACGCTCGAAAGCTATATTGGCACCATAGACAATGCAAAAGCTGAGCTTAACGCTCTTCTTTCCACATTCAACCGTGGAAGGCTTTTAAATGCCGGTATCCCTGCCGCTATCGTAGGACGTCCCAATGCAGGCAAAAGCTCTCTTCTGAACGCTCTGCTCGGCTATGACAGAGCTATTGTTACAAACGTCCCCGGCACCACCAGAGATACAATTGAAGAAAAACTCAAGCTCGGCAGCATTTCTCTTCGTCTTACTGATACTGCAGGTATAAGAGAAACCGGTGATGAGGTTGAGAAGCTTGGTGTTGAGCGAAGCCGTGAAGCAATTTCTCAGGCAGAGCTTGTTATTGCAGTTATAGACGGCAGCGGAAAGTACACCGAGGAGGACGAGGCTCTTATTGCCTCTGCCGAAAATGCACCTAAGGGAATAGTCGTTATTTCAAAGAATGATCTTGACCGTACTTTAAGCCGTATCAGCACCTCTCTGCCGGTAGTATCCATAAGCGTTAAAACCGGTGAAGGACTGGATGAGCTTGAGAAGGTAATCTCAGATCTGTTCCCTCTGCCTTCCGTTCCTGCGGGCGAAATTTTAACCAATGCACGTCAGGCCGACGCAATAAAGCGTGCGCTTGAATACCTGAATGCAGCCGGCGAGGCAATGAGCATGGGTATGACTCCCGATATAGTTCTCACTGAGACTGAGGGAGCAATGTCCGCACTGGGCGAACTGACCGGCAGAACAGTCCGTGAAGATGTTACGAACAGAATTTTCCAGCGTTTCTGCGTTGGTAAATAAGAATTTTTTATTTATCCTTGACAAATTTGCTTCTTCATGCTATCATACTTTAGCAATCGGCATGCAGAAGTACCCAAGAGGCCGAAGGGGCTCCCCTGCTAAGGGAGTAGGCGTACTAAAATGCGCGCGAGGGTTCAAATCCCTCCTTCTGCGCCAAAAAGAGACGATCTTTGGATCGTCTCTTTTTTTGCGTATAGCGGTGTTGCGAACTTTTTAAATAGTTCACAGCGCCGCTTTTGCTTTTTTGCAATCCGATCCGTCAAGAAACAGCCGTACCGTTTTGACGAACGGAAGTGCACTCCATAGCCTGCCCCAAAAGATGGAAAAATCATAATTGAAAACAAAAGACAACTGTGCTATTATGAAAACAATAGTTAGCTAAAGCTAACCGCTTGCAGCGGGTTTTCTTGAATACCAAAAATAAGGGGTGAGAATGGATTGATGTTTATCGTGAAAACAATTTGCCTTTGTCTGATTTTCTGGGGTCTCTGTTATCTTGGAACCGGCACAGACGAGAAAAACCTGAAGGGGTTATCAGCTTATCCAGATGCAATTCAACGCAAGGTGAAGAATGACTCAGTTCTAGGTCCTCAAGTCAAAAGCATGTCTCCCGTGGCGAGTTTTCTTTCGAATTTGCTGCTTTATACGGTTCTTCTGCTGCTCATCTGCTTCTTTGAGAGAGAAGATGGTTTCTTTCCAAACTTTTGGAAGGTGCTGATCATGGGTGAGAGTCTAAATCTGTTTGATTTCTTTGTGATTGACTTGCTATGGTGGCGGCACACAAAGCGTGTTCGTTTTACCGGCACAGAAAATCAGCCGGAGCTGTATTGTGATCCTAAAAATCACCTGATTTCCTTTGTGAAAGGAATTGTGATGTTTTTTATAGCAGCTGTCACAGCGGGTCTAATTCTATCTTGTTTTTAACGCAAAACTTCAAAAGTGTTCATATTTATCAATACCGGAATAAGCTCAGTGCTTGTTCCGGTATTTTTTTATTCTGTTATCGCTGTAAAAAACAAAAAACTCCCGACCTGAATCGGGAGTTTTTTCTTATATTATTTGCCCACATCAATATACCTTTCCGGTATTAAAGCTTTGGGCGCAATGTCCGGAATGTCATCTCCGTCATCATGAACTGCATATAGGCCGTTCAGTCTCAGTATAACCACATCGCCGGCAGCCAGATCGTGCGGAACAATTACTTCATCGTAAACGCTGCCTCTGCACAGGCAGAGACTTTCATCGTCTTTGTAAAACTGCTCATTGTCTATGGGTGTAAATATAATCTTCTCAGGACTGATTTCCTTAACAGCCATCCTTAAATCAGCATCTTCTTCAAACGCAGAAGACCGGAGCACATCCTCCGTACTGCTCTTCTTCCAGTCGTCATATGACATCGTAATGCCTTCATATGGGAAAATTCCGGATGTCACAATGTGTCCGCTGTTTACATTTTTGTATATAATCCTTATCGCTGCATTGCAGTCACAGGAATACAAAACTCTGTTTATCAGCAGCAGCTGATTCATCCATACAAACTGGGTTGATTTTCTTGCTGCGGCTTCGAAGTTATCCAGGTCGCCCCATATTGTTGATTCGTCAACGGTGTATGTTATTGATGAAAAATCATCGCTCCATTCCACCATATTTTCTTCAGCCATGGTCTTAATCTTAGCCACGCCCTGCTCCATCAGTTTAAGATTATTCTGGATGATATTATTCTTCTGGTCATCGTCTGCAAGAATCAGCAGGTCCCCATCGTCCACAACGGGATTGCTGCCGTATCTGCTGTCCATACCATAGATCACTGACTCATCATTATCTATGTACTCGTAGAGTTTGTCAAAGGAATCTTTTCCGATGAACCATTCTGCTGCTCTGGGCAGTCTGTATTCCTTAACATTGCCGTATTCTGCCGCCGTATCTTCGTTTTCCGCTTTTTCCGAAATTTCTTCGTTTTCCGGGTTTTCTGGGTTTTCCGAAATTTCATCGCTTACCGGTTCGCCGCATCCGCACAAGGCGAGAATCAGCAGCAGGCTAAGCAGCATTTTTCCGAATTTCATACATAAATTTCCTTTCTTTAATTTCTATCCGTGTATTCTTATTATCCGGCCGTCCGTTCATTTAAGGCAAAACAGTGTCGAACCGGGATTTTCTTAATTTATGATTTGTTTCAGTTTTTCCATGTTTTTATTGCATAATATCATACACTTTTATCATACGCAATATAGATATGGCATATTTTTTTCGTATCGGATAAGCCTCTCACCGGAAGAGAAACAACCGGATTTTTCACATCGGTTTCAGGATTCTGTAATTTTACACAAAATACATCCGGCATTTTAGTCACTGTTCCGAACTTTAATCCGTCAGGCTCCGTTCTGTTGACTTTAGAATATTACAAGGTTAATATTTTATAGCCGTGGAGCGTTGCCGACCTGCACATTTTCACCGCAATTTCTCCGCTTCACAGCTGCTTTTTACGCCCTCGATGTACCCTAAGGGCTGAATCAGCATACAATAATACAGCTGATTTAAAAAAAGAAAAGAACAACAGGAAAGAGTGATATAAATGAAAAGAAGCAGCGGTATTTTAATGCCTATGAGTTCCCTGCCTTCAAACTATGGTATAGGTACTATGGGCAAAGCTGCATATGACTTTGTAGACTTTTTAAAAGCCTCCGGTCAGAAGTACTGGCAGCTGCTGCCGCTTGTCCCCACAGGTTTCGGGGACAGCCCCTATTCATCCGTATCTACATTTGCCGGAAATCCGTATTTTATCGATCTGGACACGCTGGTTGAAGAAGGACTTCTGGATAAATCCGAGCTTGAAGGCATAGACTGGGGCAGCGATCCGTCCTTCGTCGATTACGGGAAAATCTATTCAAACCGCTATAAAGTCCTGCGTCTTGCATATAATCGTGGCAGAGAGAAGTATCCGGAAGAGCTTAAACACTTTCAGGAAGCAAATCAGGGCTGGCTTGAAAACTACGCTTTATTTATAGCTCTGAAGCAACATTTTGATATGAAAAGCTGGATGGACTGGCCCGACGAGGAAATAAGACTTCACAGGAAGGATGCTCTTACAAAATACAGGGCACTCCTGAGCGAAGAAGTTGACTTCTATATATTTATTCAGTACCTCTTCTATAAGCAGTGGGGCGCACTCCGTGATTATGCCCACAAAAACGGTGTGCAGTTTATCGGTGATGTACCTATTTACGTTGCACTGGACTCTGCCGATGTCTGGAGTGAGCCTGAGTTTTTCATGCTTGATGAGAAAAACGTGCCTAAAGAAGTTGCAGGTGTTCCCCCTGATGCGTTCACTGATGACGGTCAGCTCTGGGGCAACCCGCTCTACAACTGGGATGCAATGAAGCAGGACGGCTATGGCTGGTGGATACGCCGTATCGACGGAGCAAAAAAGCTCTATGATACTATCCGCATAGACCACTTCCGTGGCTTTGAAAGCTACTGGGCTGTCCCTGCCGGTGAAGCTACTGCCAAAAACGGCAGTTGGAAGAAAGGGCCCGGTATGGGGCTTGTAGGCGTACTGACTTCATGGTTCAGTGATCTGAGCTTTATAGCTGAAGACCTTGGCTATATAACGCCTGAGGTAAAAGCTCTTCTTGCCGATTCGGGTCTGCCGGGTATGAAGATATTGCAGTTTGCCTTTGATGCTCACGGAGAGTCCGACTATCTCCCCCATCTCTGCTGCCCCGATTCTGTATGCTATGTGGGAACACACGACAATGACACAGTTAAGGGCTGGCTCGAGACCTCAGACAGCGAGGATTTGGAGTTTGCCGAAAAATATATGCATATAACAGAGGACGAAGGCTGGTGCTGGGGCTTTATACGAACCGGCATGGCAACGCCTTCAAAGCTCTTTATTGCTCAGATGCAGGATATTCTGGAGCTTCCTGCTTCTGCCCGTATTAACACCCCCGGAACAAACACCGGCAACTGGCAGTGGCGTATGCTTCCCGACGCATTGAGCGGTGAACTTGCAGATAAGCTTTTCAGCTACACCGAAACTTTCAGGCGCATCTGAGCTTTCACTTGAAGAAAATATAAAAACAGGGGATACATCAATTTGATGTATCCCCTGTTTTCTTCCATCGCAGTTAACGTCGTATTTCATACGCACATCCCTGCGGTTTTTAACTAAGCATCAAGTCCTCATCCAGTATCTCGCCCTCGCAGACAAGGTTGGTAGGGCCTGAAAGGTAAATATCCCATGCCTTATTTTCATCAAAGCTCAGGCTTACATTAAGCTCTCCGCCCTGATTATGCAGTCTGACATTTTTCCCGTCCGCAAGGCCCAGAAGAGTCAGTGCCGCCGCAGCGGAACCGCTGCCTGTGCCGCAGGCAAGGGTAAAATCCTCTACACCACGTTCATATGTCAAAATCTCAAGCTCATTATCACCGAGCTTTTTAACGAAGTTAACATTAGCACCTCTTGGAAACTCTGGGCTGAAGCGAAGCTCTCTTCCAATGCTTCTGAGTTTGTCTCTGTCGGCTGTATCCATATCCTGCATTATTATAACCGCATGAGGTATGCTTGGATTTCCAAGCTCAATATATGCGCAGTCATAGAATCTGCCGCCTGCGCTGACAATTCTGTGCAGATCTATAAAAGTAGGGTCATTCAGGCGAACCTTGTAGATTCGCTTGGAGAGGCGTTCACCGGTCACCAGACCAGCAGTTGTTTCTATTCTCTGAGTCTCGCCGGCAAGCCCTTTTTCATAGCCGTATCTTGCTATGCACCGTGCGCCGTTGCCGCACATCTCACCCAGACTTCCGTCTGAATTATAAAAGAGCATACCGTAATCCCCGCCGTTTCGGGGCTTGGTGACTATCATCAGTCCGTCTGCGCCGATAGAGGTCTGGCGGGCGCAGAGCTTACGGGCCAGTACGGGATAATTTTCCGCAGCGATCTCGCCTGATAAGTTGTTTATGATTACGAAGTCGTTTCCGGCTCCGTGCATTTTTGTAAACTGCATTATTAACCCCACAGTGCAGTAAGCATAGGAATAATCTGTTTCTTTCTGCTCATTACACCCTCAAGGAAGAAATGATTATCCTTGGGATCTACGGAGAATGCCTGCTTTATATCATCATCGCCGCCTACATAGAAGATGTGGCTTCCTTCCAGAAGAACATCAGTTATCATAAGCATGACAATATCGAAGTCCTTGTCTGTCTTGAGCTTGTTCATCATTGCAAGGAACTCATCTGCTCTTGCAACAAGAGCACTGGAGTCGGCACAGGTAATCTGGCTTACGCCGATATTCTGTTCTGCAATATGAAACTGCTTATAGTCGGTTCTAAAGAGCTCTTCAGCAGTCTTGGTATCAGCTCCTGAAACGGAGAACAGCAGCTTTCCGAGGTCCTCAATGGTAACTCTTGCAATTCTTGCAAGACGCTCAGCCATTGTTATATCACGCTTTGTGCAGGTGGGAGATTTAAACATAACTGTATCAGACAGAATAGCTGCTGCCATAAGACCTGCCATTCTGGGGGACGGCATTACACCGTGCTCCTGATACATAGAGGTTATTATAGTATTGGTGCTTCCCACAGCCTCGTTGCGGACATTTACAGGCATTTTGGTCTGAATATCAGCAAGTCTGTGGTGGTCAATTATACCCAGTATCTCAACCTGATCCAGTCCCGGAACAGACTGTGCAGCCTCATTGTGGTCAACCAGTACCACTCTCTTGCGTCTGGGGCGCAGCAGATGGAATCTTGAAAGCGTTCCAACAACGTGCTCCTCGGAGTCAAGCACAGGATAGCTTCTGAAACGGCTCTTTAACATACTTTCCTTAACATCATCCAGATAGTCATCAAGGTGGAATGAAATAATATCATCAGTATGGCAGACACGTTTAACAGGAATAGCCTGATAGATGATTCTGGCAGCACTTCTTGCATCCAGAGGTGTGAAGATTATAGGTGTGGGTCCTTTATGTTCTGAAAGCTCGGGAGAAATATCCGCCTCGCAGATTATAAGGCAGTTGACCTCAGCCTTCAGAGCCTTGTCTATAAGCTCAGGCTGGTTGCCGCAGATAAGAATACTCTCTTTGCTGAGCAGCTCCGGATCTTCATAAGCCTGAGGCAGTGCCACGTGTACATCACCGTCTACTGTATTTTCTATATTGGAATACTCGTTTACAAGATTTCCTTCCAGAACGCTCAGCAGGTTAAATATGGGCAGTCCCTCAATACGGCTGTTGTAGATAGTCTGCATCTCATAGGAAGCAATATCGCCTGCGGAAAGTATGCCGTAAAGTGTGCTGTCATCATTTAAGATAGGCATAGTGGTTATCTTGCTGTCACGCATGGTGCGCCATGCAAGGTCCATTGATACAGAGCGGTTAAGCTCGGGGGGGCGGTCATAATCCAGATCTCTGACCTGAGTACGCATACTTTTTATATACTCCGGAGGCTCAAATCCAAAGCGCTCAAGCACATTTTTGGTCTCGTCGTTGATGGCACCTATACGCACTGCTTTATACTCTCTGTCACCGAGAGCATTGCGCAGATTTGCATATGCCATAGCGGCGGCTATGGAATCGGTATCCGGGTTTCTGTGACCGGTAACATAAATTTCGTTCATAAGCCGTTCCTCTCTAAAAACATTTTCCGGGATGAACCCGGAATTATAAATAAGGCATTTAATTTTAATTCATACAGCGATTATATGAAAAAAGGCCTGTAATTTCAAGCACTTTGAACTATATTTTATCGTTGTTGTTATATTTTTATAAGTTTTTGTGTGTATTTATCAACTTTAATCCAATATTTTTGTGTGCCGGAGTTTATTGTTTATTTATTAACTTCAAGCTGATTTTCTCCGAAATCAAAAAAGCCCTGTTTGTTACAAAACAGGGCTTTTTATCAGTTTTCATATAAGCTCAAAGGGTAGTCATAAATCTCATGGCCGCTTTCAAGCACATCTCCGTTAACTGTAATCAAAACATTTTTTAAGTCGAAGTTTTTTATAAGCGAATTAACTAGGCTGCCCATCATAATATATTCACCGGCAGTCCCCTGACCTTTAATTGCGGCGCCGAATTCTTCGCTAAGATCAATGTTCATAAGTCCGCTTCCGTCCACACTCCAGCTTATTACAGTTACCTTTTCCGGCAGCACGGATTTTTCATACAGCAAATCCAGAACATCCTGAGGCTCATAGCCCGAGGGAAGCTCCGCAGTTTCCTCCACAAGCTTTTCAGCTGCCTCATCTCCGTGATAATATACCGCCGGAGCTGTTGGAACACCTAGCTCAGCCTCTACCACTCTCACCTCGTCGTATTCTTTTCCGCAGGCTGCAAGAGACAGAAGCATTACCGCTGCAAGTACAAATACAATAATTTTTTTCATTTTGTTTTCCTCTCAGAACAAGGTACAAGCCCTCTTTATTGCTGAATACTACCACGGCCCCAATTTCTAATCAATGCCTTATCTGTTAATTTTTAAAAGCTTTATAATTTAAAATGCGCCCGAAATCACGGGCGCATTTTAATACTCAACTACTGCTGTGCTGCATTGATTGCTGCGCAGAATGCAAGTGAGAGATAAGATACCTCAGGGCTGTCGCTTCTGGAAGTAAGTGCCACAGGAATCTTTGCGCCGACCACAATACCGCAGGTATGGGCATGGGCGTGCATCTGCCATCCCTTGACAATAAGGTTTCCGGCAAGAAGATTAGGCGCCAGAATTCCGTCAAATTCACCGCAAAGCTCCGGATCATATCCTTTAAGTCTTGCAGCTTCTTTGGACAGAATCAGGTCATAGGCAATAGGTCCTGCCAGCTCACAGTCGGCAAACGGCTGCTCAGCCTGCTCATGCACAATCTCCTGAGCATCTATGGTATCTTTCATATGGAAGCTTACTTGCTCTACAAGAGACAAAAGCGCAATTTTAGGTCTTTCATAGCCTAATATTTTAAGCGTATCAACCATATTCTGAATTATTTTCTTCTTCTGATTCTGATTAGGCTCAATAGTTACTGTTACATCACCGATAGCCAGAAGCTTGGGATAATCCGGCATACTTATAAGGTCAATATGCGTAAGCAGCTTATCAGTCCTCAGACCGTTTTTCTTATCGAGCAGAGGCAGAAGGAACTCTCTGGTTTGAATATTTCCACGCATCAGCACATCGCCCTCACCTTTATTTATAAGGTCAATGGCACGCTGAGTAATATGGGAGTCCTCCGGGCATTCTACAAGCCGATACTCTTTGTCTTTGAGTCCCAGCTTTTCAAGCATCGGTTCGATTTTCTCCCGTTGCCCCAACAAAACCGGTGTTGCAAAACCCTCATCCTGAGCCTTAAAAGCTCCGAGCAGGATATTTTCCGAATCAGCTCCTGCGATCACTACCCGCTGTCTGCGAAGTGACTGTTTCGCACGATCTACGATACGGTCAAAGTTTTTCAGTTCCATACCTCTTCTCCTTTCAATATTCAACTCCGGCTGCTGCCGGATGTGCGCTGTCATACCAGCTACATTTAGTACATTTTACACTTTTTTCTATTCTCCTTCAAGCCTGTTTTTATCAAAGTGTACAAATTTTATTGTAAAAGTACCTTTTAGTCGTATATTTCGGAGCTTCATTCTGCAAGGTGGAATAACAGTCCGAAATAAATTTAAGCTGCTGTAAATTTAATTGTACCAAAATGGTAAAAATCTGCTATAATATTTTTTATTGAATACTAAGCTAAGGATTTTTTACAGGTGGTTATGATGGAACTGAACGATTTTTTTGCAAAGCACAGGAAGCTCGCCCTCGCCTTTTCCGGCGGTACGGATTCTTCTTATCTGCTTTATGCCGCACTTAAATATGGTGCTGATGTTAAAGCTTACTATGTTAAATCCCAGTTCCAGCCTGAATTTGAATATGCGGACGCTCTTGAACTTGCCCGCCGGCTCGGAGCTGAGATTTCAGTCATTGAGACCGACATTCTGTCAGATGAAAACATCCGGCTGAATCCTGAAAACCGCTGTTACTACTGCAAAAGAAGACTTCTTGCTCTCATCTCTGAAAACGCCTTTAAGGACGGATATACTGAAATCATGGACGGCACAAATGCCTCTGATGATGCCGGAGACCGCCCCGGTATGAAAGCGCTTAGAGAAGCCGGTGTTCTCTCTCCTTTAAGGGACTGCGGTATAACAAAAGACGAGCTGCGCCGTCTTTCCCGTGAAGCCGGGATTTTTACATGGTGCAAGCCGGCTTACGCCTGCCTTGCAACCAGACTTCCGTCAGGTACTGAGATAACTCCGCAGCTTCTTCGCCGTACAGAAAAGGCAGAGGACTTTCTGCGTGAGCTTGGTTTCTCTGATTTCAGAGTTCGCTGTACAGGTGACTGTGCAAAGCTTCAGGTAAAACCCGAACAGCTCCAGCTTGTGATAAATGAACGTGAAAAGATTCTTTCTTTTATGAGCAGTCTCTACAAAGAAGTAGTTTTAGATTTAAAAACAAGATAAAAAGGATACATAGATGAAAAAACAGGCTGTTTTAGATATATTGAAGGCCGTTGAAAGCGGCAGTCTGAGCGCAGACGACGCTCTTACCAGGTTAAAACTTGAGCCTATTGATGATATGGGCTTTGCAAAAGTGGACAGACACCGTGAGCTTCGTCAGGGCGCATCTGAGGTAATTTACGGCGAGGGAAAAACTCCTGAGCATATGATAAAAATTGCAAAATCCCTTATTTCTGACGGTCAGAGTCCGGTTTTGATTACAAGGCTCAGTCCTGAGAACGCCGATATTATAAAGAAGGAACTGGCGCTTACATATGACGAACGCTCTCATGTAGGCATTGTAGGTGAGATTCCTCCCGCAGACGGTAAAGGCTATATAGTTGTAGCCACCGGCGGTACTACCGATATTCCCGTTGCAGAAGAAGCCGCACTTACCGCAGAGGCCATGGGCAACAAGGTTGAGCGCCTGTACGATGTAGGTGTCTCCGGTATTCACAGGCTTCTGGCCCATGCCGATATTATAATGAATGCCCGCTGCATTGTAGCAGTTGCAGGCATGGAAGGCGCACTGCCTTCTGTTATAGGCGGTCTTGCCGACTGCCCTGTTATCGCTGTTCCTACAAGTGTAGGATACGGTGCAGCCTTCGGCGGAGTTGCCGCATTGCTGTCCATGCTTAATTCCTGCGCAAGCGGTCTGAGCGTTGTTAACATTGACAACGGCTTCGGTGCCGGATATCTTGCCAGTATGATAAACCACATTTAGGAGGATGATTATGACCGAACTTTATTTAGACTGCTCCATGGGTGCAGCCGGTGATATGCTTACTGCCGCTTTGGTCGAGCTTTTTGAAAATAAGGATGAAATTTTAAACGAGCTAAATTCCATCGGCATACCCGGTGTAGTTTATACCGCAGAAAAAGTGCAGAACCACTCTGTAAGCGGCACTCACATCCATGTACTTTATAAAGGTCACGAGGAGCATCAGGATTCGGCTGTCCAGCACAGCAGTCATCATCACGATCATCACGATCATCACGATCATCATCACGGTCATCACCACGGCATGAACGATATTAAAGCCAT
>JAHHRR010000004.1 GCA_020025655.1 Oscillospiraceae bacterium | reverse complement strand
TCTCCCAGGGATTTGCGTTGGGATCCTTGTAGCCGAGAGAAATCTTGCGCTTCTCACGGTCAAAGCTGATGACGTAAACGTCGATCTCATCACCAACGGAAAGAACCTCAGAGGGATGATGGATGCGGCCCCAGCTGAGCTCGGATACGTGAACCATACCATCGATGCCGCCGATATCAACGAATGCACCGTAGCTGGTCAGGGACTTAACGGTACCGTGGTAACGCTTGCCGACCTCGATCTCGTTCCAGATAGCCTCGATGCGCTCACGGCGCTCAGCCTGTGCAACGCGGCGGATAGAACCGACAACTCTCTTGCGAGCCTTGTTAACCTCAGTGATCTTAAGGCGAACAGTCTTCTTGAGAAGCTGGCTCAGCTCTGCCTCTCTGGGCAGATCAGTCTGGGATGCGGGAACGAATACACGAACACCCTTAACGGAAACAACAACGCCGCCCTTGTTAACCTCGGTAACAACGCCTTCCATGATGGTGCCGTCTTCGACAGCAGCCTCAACATCGGTCCAGATCTTAGCAGCGTCGAGACGCTTCTTGGAGAGCATTGCGGTGCCTTCAACATCATTTACTCTAATAACAACAGCCTCGATCTCGTCGCCGACCTTAACAGCGTCCTCAACCTTGATACCGTCGTCAATAAATTCAGAAGTGGGAATGAAGCCGGAATACTTAGTGCCCAGGTCAACACTGATTTCAGTGCCGGTGATAGCAACAACAGTACCGGTTACCTTATCTCCATTATATATAGGTTTCAGAGTCTCCTCCAGCATTTCGTCGAAGGACATCTCCTTCTCTACTGCAGTTTCCTCTACTTTGATTTCGTCGCTCATTTTGTTTCTTACCTCCTTAATTATCCACGCGGGAGTAGAAGCACCGGCCGTTAAACCGACGATGTTAGCTGCTTCAAGCTTAGATAAATCCAATTCCGAAGTTCTTTCAATGAACTGGACATTTTTGCAGTGCTCTTGGCATATTTCAGCCAGATGCTTGCTGTTAGCGCTGTGCTTTCCGCCAATAACTACCATTGCGTCGCATTCTGAAGCTAATGTCTCCGCCTCTTCTTGTCGCGTGAACGTCGCAAGGCATATTGTATCAGATATTTCCGCATTTGTACATCTTTTTTTTACGATATTACAACATTCAGTAAAATTAGTGTGAGTTTGGGTCGTTTGAACCACAACTGTTATCGGTTTTTTCTCAATTTCCGGTCTGGAACAGAAAAATGCTTCCATTTCATCGGGATTTTCAATTACCTGATGTTCACCGCACCACCCGCAGATGGCCTCAACCTCAGGATGCTTTTTCATACCGATTATGATTACAAATCGTCCGTTCTCCTCTGCCTTGCTTACGATTTTATGAATATTTTTGACTTTCGGACAGGTTGCATCACTTACAACAGCACCTGCCGCCGCAAGCTGTTCGCAGGACTGTCTGGAAACGCCGTGGGCTCTGATAAGAACATTCTCACCATTCTTTGCCTCTTCGGGGCTTGTAAGGATTCTGAGTCCCTTCTGTTTAAGCTCCGCAACCACATCTTCATTATGTATAAGCTCGCCTAAGCAGGCGCAGCTTCCGACTTCATTTAAAAGCTTCTCTGCCATATCGACAGAGCGCTTCACGCCGAAGCAGAAGCCTGCTGTTTTGGCTATACGAAGTTCCTTCATTTTCTGTCCTCAATTCTTTCAATGTTCAGCCTATCGCTTATTACCTCGCAGAGCTTCTGAAAGCTCTGCTCAAAGTCAAGCTCACTTGTATCAACAAGAACTGAATCGGCAGCTGCTTTAAGCGGGGCCGCCGCTCTTTCGCTGTCGCACTTATCTCTCTGCTTAATATCGTGCAGAACCTGCTCAAAGCTGGTGTCTACGCCCTTCTGCTGAAGCTCCAGAAGCCTGCGCTGTGCTCTTGCTTCAGAGCTGGCAGTCAGGAAAATTTTAAGATTGGCATCAGGCAGAACGACCGTTCCTATATCTCTGCCGTCCATAATGACGCTGTTTTCCCTTGCCATTTTTCTCTGCATTTCCAGCAGATATTCTCTGACCCTTGCATGAGCTGAAACCTGTGATGCACAGGCAGAAATTTCCGGCAGTCTTATCTCTGCGGAAACATCCTCCCCGTTTAAATACATCCTCTGTTCGCCGTTTTCATCGTAGGCCATTTTAACCTCGGTCTCCGGCAGTATTGCCATTACCTCGGCCTCGTTTTCACGATTTATGCCTTTCCTGTAAGCGGCAAGTCCAAGACTGCGGTAAATAGCGCCTGTATCAACATATATAAATCCGAACGCAGATGCGCAGCGTCTTGAAAGTGTGCTTTTACCTGCGCCTGAGGGTCCGTCAACAGCTATTGAATAAAACTTATTCATTCTATCTCATCCTTTAAAACTGATTTTCCTGCGACAAAGCCGGTAGACCATGCTATCTGAAGATTGTAGCCGCCGGTATACGCATCAAGGTTCAAAACCTCTCCTGCCAGATAAAGTCCGCTTACAAGCTTTGACTCCATAGTTCTGGGATTTACCTCTTTGGTATTTACGCCGCCGGCTGTAACAATGGCCTCATCAATGGGTCGTGTGCCTGAGATATGAACGGGGAACTCCTTAAAGAGCTTTAAAAGTCCCATTCTCTGCTCATGGCTTATGGTATTTACCTTCTGATCCTCAGGAATTCCGGAAAGTCTGATAATAACCGGAATCATGGTTCTGCCTGCAAGCTCGCCCAGAGCATTTTTAAATTCCTTATTGGAATACTTCTCAAAGTCTCTGAGTATTCTTGCATCCAGCTTCTTTTCATCCAGAGCGGGCTTTAAATCAATTTTAAGCGTATATTTGGCCTTCCCCATATTTCTCATATGGGAGCTTGCAGAAAGCACCAGAGGGCCTGTAACGCCGAAATGAGTGAACATCATTTCTCCCAGCTCTTTATATATAAGCTTGTCATTTTCATATGCGGACAAGGTTACATTTCTCAGTGAGAAGCCCTGCATCTCACTGCAGTAGCTGTCGCTGCTTTCAAGAGGTACAAGAGAGGGTCTTGCAGGAATTACGGTATGACCGAATTTTTCTGCGAATTTATATCCGTCACCGGTAGAGCCTGTAAGAGGATAGCTCATTCCTCCGGTACAGATAACCGCTGCACGGCAGGAGATCACTCCGTCCTCGGTTTTTACGCCTGTTATCTCGCCGTTTTCCGCCAGTATATCCAGTGCCTTGCAGTGTTTAATCTTAACACCTAGCCTGTCACAGAGCCTTGTAAAGAAGCCTGCAACGTCATTTGCATTGTCCGAAACCGGAAAAACTCTGTTTCCTCTTTCAGTTTTGAGCTTTAAGCCTCTGCTCTCAAAAAATTCCATTGTATCTCTTGGAGAGAGCCTGTTCAGGGCACTGTAAAGGAAACGTCCGTCATCGGGGATATTTTCCATGAACTGCTTTACATCGCAGTTGTTTGTAACATTGCAGCGTCCCTTGCCGGTTATTCTGACCTTGCGGCCGAGAAGCCTGTTTGGCTCCAGCATACATACGCTGATTCCTCTTTCAGCAGCTGTCACTGCGCACATCATACCCGCAGCGCCGCCGCCTATAACAACGAGCTGAAAACTATTACTCATTTTCTTTTATCTTCCTTACTTCTTCCTCGCTGAGATAGCGCCAGCGTCCTGTTTTTAAATCGCCCAGTTCAAGGGGTCCTTCACTGACCCTGCGAAGTCTTGTAACCTTAAGCCCTGCTTCGGCACACATTTTTCTTACCTGCCGGTTTCTGCCTTCAAAAATACTGATTGCAAGCAGCGCTCCGCCCGGGAACAGGTCCACAATATCCACCTCTGCCGGACTTATCATATAATCATCTATCAGCATAGGTTCACGCAGATACTCAATCCTTGGGCCGATATCCTCACCTGTTACCCATGTATAGTAGGTTTTCTTCATGTTGTGAGACGGATGCATAAGGGTGTTTGCAAAATCACCGTCATTGGTCATTATCAGCAGTCCCTCAGAATACATATCCAGTCTGCCTACGGGATAGAGTCTCTGTCCAAGCTCTTTTGTAAGCTCGGTTACATTTTTTCTGCCCTTTTCATCTTTAAGCGTGGTTACATATCCTCTGGGCTTATTCAGCATTATGTACGTCTTTTCCCCGCCTGACGGCAAAGCCTTGCCGTCAACGAGAATTCTGTCTTTTTCTATATCGGCTTTCTGTCCGGTTTCCGCAACAAGTCCGTTAACAGTTACCCTGCCTTCACTGATGCACTGCTCCGCAGCACGTCTTGACATAAGCCCTGAGGCAGAAATTATTTTTTGAAGCCTTTCCAGCATAAGCGGTCTCCGATTCTCTAGTATTATTTCAGGCAGCAGCTCTCACATTTTCTTTATAATAGAGCTCAGCTTCACCCAGAAGCTCCCCTGCTGCATATATTTTTATTTTACCTGCCCGCTCTCCTGCACTCACCGGTGCAAATACAAAAAACGGCAGTTCAGCTTTTACGCTGATTTTTGTATCAGTCGGCAAAAGAACCTTAAAGTCCTCCGCCGCAATCAGTGCCTTTTCCCGCTCTCCCGAAATCAGCGGAACCGAATACTCAATCCCGTCTGCGGCGTTTATCTCCGCATAGTTTGAAAAAGCCCAGTTATAGAGCTTTATATGGTCGTTCCAGTCATCGGGAGCGGATAAAGTCACACATATATAGCTTGTCCCCTGACGCTCGCAGCAGCTCACAAGGCATCTGCCCGCTGCCATTGTATAACCTGTTTTTCCGCCTTTGCAGCCCTTACAGATCTTCAGAAGCTTATTATGGTTAAACATTGTGCGGTCGTCCGTTTTAGCTGTACGCATAGCCGTTATCTCCCTGAAATCGGGATTTTTCATACAGTATGCCATAAGCTTTGCAAGGTCGTTTGCAGTTGAGTAATGCCGCTCACTGTCAAGGCCGTGGGGATTTTGAAAATGGCTGTTTTCCATTCCCAGTTCAGCAGCTTTTTTATTCATAAGAGCTGCAAATTCCTCCTCGGTTTTTGCCGTATGGCAGGCAAGAGCTTTCGCCGCATCGTTGCCTGATACAAGCAGCAGTCCCTCAAGCAATTCTTTAACTGTATATTCCTCCCCGGCCTTAAGATACATAGATGAACCCTCAATATTGCAGTATTCAGGCTCGATTTTCACGATATCATCAGTATCCGAATTTTCAAGCACGACAATAGCTGTCATAAGCTTCGTGGTACTTGCAATAAGTGAGCGTTCATCCGCATTCTTTTCGTAAAGCACCTTACCGCTTTCATGTATAAGAACCGCCCTCTGCGCACTTATCCGAGGTTTATTTTCAGCAAAAGCCGGAGCTGCGTTAAAGCAGAATATCAATCCGGCAAGTAAAAACGCACAAACTCTTTTAATAATAGCACCACCCTCAGTTTTAAACCGCCTGATGGATGAAAACACCTGTTTTCACTCATCAGGCGGCCTAGTTTGCAGTGACTATTATTTGCAGTTTCCTAAGAATTATTGCAACTTTCAAGCCGAAATTAAATTATTAAGCAGACTGCCCTATAATCTGCCTGTTTCAGACCTGCTTGTCTTCCTTCTGCTTTGCAATGAAAGCGTCTACCTTATCCATTACCTGAGGTACAAGGTCAATGATTCTGTCGACAGTATTATTTGCCGGAGGAGTTACATTAACCATTCTGACGCTGCCATCCTTTATCACAAGGAAGCCGATAGGATCAATTTTAACGCCTGTTGCGTTTCCGCCGCCGTAAGGCTTGTCAGCGCCCTGAGTCTTTGCGCCGAACTCAACTCCGCCGCCGCCGAAGCCGACGCTGATTCTTGAAATAGGAACGAGAGTAATACCGTCGGGAGTAAAAATAGGGTCACCAACAACAGTATCAACCTTGAGAATGTTCTTTACATTCTCCATAGTAGCCTGCATAAGCTCTCCGATAGGGTTTTTATCCATTTGAGTTCTTCCTTTCCTCTTCCTGTATGTTTTCTTTATTTGTATTTTCGGTTGCAGCCGGAGCAGCAGCTGCCTCGGCCTGTTTATTCTCAGCCTCAAGCGCCTCCTGCTTTAAACGCTTCTTGTTCCTGCGCAGGATTCCAAGTGCTTTAAAGCCCACGCCCAGAGCTATACCCATTATCTGACCGATCCTTATGGTCATGGCAAGCCCGAAATCAAGCTGCATATCATCCCTTGTGAAATCCACGTCTGTCCATACGCTGCAGTCCTTCACCGTAAAGCGTTTGGCGCACATAGGTGCAAGAGTTGAAAGCGCAGCATTAACATAGGCAAATGTCATGGCAGTATTATACGGATCTCTTCCGGCAGCAACATAGTGAAGCAGGAATCTGTCCACTTTAACTTTTCTGCCGAATTTTCCTACTGCACCAATACCGGCTTTAGCAAGTTCCAGAAGCTCTTCTTTGTTGAATTTGGGAAGCGACCTTGTTTTTTTCTCTTCTGCCGGTTTTTCTTCCTTGGCTTCTTCGGCTGCTTTTTCTTTTTTCTCCGCCTTTTTCTCTTCCGGAGGCTTGGGATAAATGGGCATCAGCACACCGCAGGCCTTGGCAGAGACACGAAGCTCCGAATTTTCAAAAGCTATGTCTGCACCTACGGGTATAAGCATTATAAGGACTATTATAGCCAATATAACGCCTATAATAATAAGGGCAACCAATTACATCACTCCTTTACCTCCGGTCGAAGGTCCCGTTACTTCATTCAGGCTCATCTGACCGTCGGCATTTTGCAATTCATCTATGGCACTCTGGAGTTTTTCCATTCCCTCGCCGTTTGTCATATCAGGCAGCTGAGGGAGCTGGGAAAGCTCGCTTATTCCCATGGTTCTTAAAAATATATCGGTGGTTCTGAATATTGAAGGACGTCCCGGAACCTCCAGCTTACCGCAGGCCTCAATAAGTCCACGCTCCAGAAGCACCGAAACAGTGTAGGCACTGTCAACGCCTCGCACCTGATCTATATATGCTCTTGTCACAGGCTGGAAATAGGCAACAATCGCAAGGGTTTCAAGAGCAGGCTTTGAAAGTGCAGGCGGCTTTCTCTGTTCAAGTGTTTTTGAAATATATGTTGCATACTCAGGTGCAGAACACAGCTGGAGCTTATTGTCCAGTCTGAGAAGTCTTATGCCCCTCTGCTGTCTTTCATATTCCTCAGCAAGTTCACCGGCAATTCTGTAAATTTCCTTTTCGTCCGTTCCCAGAATCAAAGACAGTCTTTCAACGGGTACACTTTCACCTGCTGCAAACAATATTGCCTCAATGGCAGAAGAAATATCTATCATATTCTCTCCGTATCAATCAGAAATATTTTCCAGTATCTCGTCCATATCTCCGCCGACAAATTCAACGGAGTAGTCCCCCTCGAGCCGTCCTAATCTTATTGTACCCATACTGCACAGCTCTAAAATAGAAATAAAGCTTGCGACAAGCTCTGAGCGGGTTTTACACTGCGAATAGAACTCGTTGAGGGTACCATTTGAATTTCTGAGTCTGGACAGAATCTCTCGGCTCTTATCCTTTACGCTGTATGTAAAGCGCTTAGGTACGGCAGATAAAAGTTCACCCTCGGCCTCGACAGTCCGGCTTCCTCTGGAATACATACCGTAAAGAGCCTTTAAAAGCTCCACCGGTTCATGCTTATATTCATACTCCCTGCCCTTTTTAGGCGGCGGTTCAGGCATTTTTGCATAATACAGCGCACCCCGCTCAGAAGCTTCTTTAAGCTCCGGAATAACCTTCTGCAGTGATGCAAAAGCATCCTTGCATTTGAGCTGTTCCAGAGAGGCCATCAGAACTTCAAGTTCGGAAACCTCTTCCTTATCGGCAGCAAGCAATGTTTTCGTCTTTATATAAAGCAGGTGGGATGCCATCTGAACAAATTCACTGGCAATTTCCAGATCCATACTCTGCATTTTTTCAAGATATGCAACGTACTGATCCAGAATATCTGAAATACTTATATCTCGTATCTCTATTTTATTTTTGGAAAGCAGCATCAGAATAAGGCTCAGCGGACCTTCAAAGTCCTGCAGTTCGTCCTTATCCCTGATAACGCCCTCTAGGTGAAAATTAGGATTTTCCATTACGCCTCATAAATAAAAAAGTTTTAATACCAAGTCACACGCCCACTGGGCAATGGGGAAAAACCACATATAAACAGTGTGGATTGCAACAGAAAGCGGTCTGCCCAGAACGCCTGTGGCAACAAGTATGAGCATAACAATCATACCATAGCGTTCGTAGCGCATCAGCTTATAATAGTTCTCATTGCTCAGGCAGGACAGCAGAACCTTTGAGCCGTCAAGAGGCGGCAAAGGTATAAGATTAAAAAGGCCGAGACCCATGCTGAGATATGCCGTAAGCTCAAGCATATTAAGAATATACTGTCCGGCTTTTGCAGCCTGCAAAGGGATATACAAAGCCCCGAAAAGGAACAGGAACACAATAGTGATCAAAATATTGCTCACCGGCCCTGCAAGTGCAGTTATGGCCATGTCCCGTTTGGGGTTTTTGAAGTTAAACATATTGACAGGCACAGGCTTTGCCCAGCCCACATGGAAAACCATCATCATAAGAAGGCCCATGATATCAAGATGTTTAAGAGGATTCAGTGTCAGTCTGCCCCGATCTTTGGCGGTGTTATCGCCCAGCTTGTACGCCACAAATCCGTGACTCAGTTCATGGAGAGTAATGCAAAGAAGTGCCGGAATGAGCCCCATAATTATGCTGAGCAGATAGCTGAAGTCAAAGCCATTCCAGATTTCCTGTATAGCGCTAATTTGAATCACCTCCGCTATAATGCATATTTTAACAAACTATACCTTAAATTACAAGGGTGATACAAAATTTGTTTCGTATCACCCTAAATGTTTATATGAACTTCAAAATCTCTTTCATAAGAGTTTCTCTTCCCTGTCCCTTTTCGGCAGAGAACGGAATAAGAACCACATCCTCAGGCAGTTCCAGCGTATCTCGTATAAGCTGAAGATTGCCCTCGATTTCGCTCTTTTTGAGCTTGTCGAGTTTGTTTGCAACCACAACCATAGCGCATCCGGAGGCTTTGAACCACTCTGCCATGGTAATGTCATCAGCTGTAGGCTTATGTCTGGAGTCGACAATCATTATTCCGAGGTTAATCTGCCCCTGAGCAAAGAAGTCCTCCATAAGCTTTCCCCAGCGTTCCTTCTCCTTCTGGGAAACCTTAGCGTATCCGTATCCGGGCAGGTCAACCAGATAGAGCTTTTTATCAATCAGAAAATAGTTTACATGAACTGTTTTTCCGGGGCTTGCACCTACTCTTGCAAAGTTCTTGCGGTTAAGCATCCGGTTAATGACGGATGACTTTCCTACATTGGACTTTCCTGCAAAAACGATGCAGGGCATAGAGCTCTGAATGAACTGTGAAGGGGAAGCAGCAGATTTAATAAACTCTGCATTATTTACATTTATAGTAGCCATATTTCACCTACTGTCTTACTGAAACCCGTTCAGTCTGTGACGGAACTTCGGGTGTACAGCAGATAGAATTACTGCTGTCACGGTTAAGAGCAAGATCAAGTACCTTATCAACATGATCCGTAGGCACAAATTTCAGTTTCTTTCTGACGGTCTGATCAATTTCTTCAAGATCAGATTCATTTTCCGCCGGAATAATAACTGTCTTTACACCTGCTCTGAGTGCAGCCATGGTCTTTTCACGCAGTCCGCCTATGGGCAGGACTCTGCCACGGATGGAAATTTCGCCGGTCATTGCAATATCGCTTCTGACAGGAGTTCCTGTAAGGGCAGAAATCATTGCAATAGTCATGGTGATACCGGCAGAAGGGCCGTCTTTGGGCACAGCTGCTTCGGGGAAGTGGATATGTATATCTTTATTCTTATAGAAGTCAGGATCAATTCCAAGCTTGTGGGCACGGCTTCTTATGTAAGTCAGGGCTGCCTTTGCAGACTCCTTCATTACATCGCCCAGATTACCTGTAAGTTCAAGCTTTCCGGTGCCGTCCATAACAGCAACCTCAACATCCAGAACCTCACCGCCGACGCTTGTGTAGGCAAGGCCACGGACAAGACCGACCTCGTCCTTCACTCTGACTTCATCAGGTTTATACTTTACAGGGCCAAGCACAGGCTCAAGTCCGCCCTCTTTAAGATTCAGAGTCTTAAACTTTTCCTCTGCTATGCCGCCTGCTGCCTTACGGCACGCAGCCGCAATCTGGCGCTCCAGAAGACGCACGCCTGATTCTCTTGTATAGGAGCGGATAATCTCTCTCACAGCACCGTCGCTGATTCTGAGCTGGTTTCCGTTAAGGCCGTGCTTTTTGCGCTGTTTGGGGATAAGGTGACGCTTTGCAATCTGCAGCTTTTCCTCGTCTGTATAGCTGGAAAGCTCGATAATCTCCATACGGTCAAGCAGTGCTCTGGGTATAGTATCAAGGCTGTTTGCAGTTGTTATGAAGAATACCTCAGAAAGGTCAAAGGGTATTTCAAGGAAGTTGTCTCTGAAACTGCTGTTCTGCTCAGGATCAAGCGCCTCCAGAAGAGCTGCGCTGGGATCGCCCTTATAATCAGAGCCAAGTTTGTCGATTTCATCCAGAACCATAAGGGGATTGCAGCTTTTAGCCTGAATAATACCGCCCATAATGCGTCCGGGCATAGAACCGATGTAGGTTTTTCTGTGGCCTCTGATTTCGGCCTCATCGTGAACGCCGCCCAGAGAAACTCTCACGAGATTTCTGCCGGTTGCCTTGGCAATGCTCATTGCAATGCTGGTTTTACCGGTTCCGGGAGGGCCTACAAGGCAGAGCAGTCCGCCTTTTATATCAGGGGCAAGCTGTCTTACTGCAAGATACTGCAGAACTCTTTCTTTGACTTTTTCAAGTCCGAAATGCTCATCATCCAGCATTTTTCTGGCCTTTGCAATATCTCTTGTCTCTTCTGTTCTAATTCCCCAGGGAATTTCAAGGCAGGAATCAAGATAACCCCTTAAAACAGCAGCTTCTGATGAACCGAAGGGCTGTTTCTGCAATCTGCCAAGCTCTTTCAGCAGCTTTTCCTTGATTTCGTCGGAGGCATTGATTCCTTTTATTTTACGGCGATATTCGTCGATATCGTCAACTGTACCGCCCTCTCCCAGTTCCTCCTGAATTACCTTCATTTCCTCACGAAGGTAATATTCACGCTGGTTCTGGGTCATCTGCTCCTGAGTTGCGTCGCTGATTTCTTTCTCAATCTGCATAATATTGAGTTCGTTACTCAGCATTTTGCAAAGCATTTCAAGACGCTTTCCGGGATACAGGCATTCAAGCAGTCTCTGCTTGTCGTCTACATTCAAATGCACGTGCTGTGCAACATAGTCAGACACAAATTCGGGTTTGGGATTTGCGAGAATATTCAGAATCTGCTCGTTGACCATATCAGGGTTCAGGCGCAGATATTCCTCAAAAAGAGTCATGCAGCTGCGAAGCAGAGCTTCCAGCTTTGCTCCGCTCATGCGGTCCTTTTTATCTTCAAGCTTTATAACCTCGGCAGTATAGCCTTTAGGATCAGTATCCATGCTGACGGCTTCTGCTCTGTACAAGCCCTCAACCATTACACGGCTTACACCGCCTCTTGCCTGTCTCAGCTGCTGGCGGATGCGGCAGACAGTACCCACGTGATAAATTTCATTTTCACCGGGCATATCAGCGGTCAAGTCTTTCTGAGTTGCAAGAAAGATCAGCTGATCGGAATTAACTGCCATATCCAGAGCACCTGTGGATGCAGCCCGTTCAACATCGAAAGTCAGGAGCATACCGGGAAAAACGCTTAAACCACGAAGCGCCAGAAGCGGCAGTGTTAGGCTTTTATTTTCTATTTCACTCATATGTTTTCTCCTTTCCGGAGTTTATATAAAGGGATTATTCCTGAGTCTTGTGCTGTACCTCAGGCTCGGTTCCCTCTTTAACGCTCTCGGCGGTAACAATCACTTTGCTTATGCTGGGATCGGAGGGAATAGTGTACATGATATTTGTCATAACACCCTCCATAACACTTCTCAGGCCACGGGCACCTATCTTCATGTCAATAGCCTTATCAGCAATTGCTTCAAGGGCCTCAGGCTCATAGCTGAGATCAACGCCGTCATATGCAAGCAGAGCTTTATACTGCTTTGCCATGGCGTTTTTAGGTTCGGTAAGAATTCTTACCAGATCTTCTCTCTTCAGAGAATCAAGAGAAGCAACCACAGGCAGACGGCCGATAAGTTCGGGGATAATACCGAACTTCAGCAGATCGTGCTGCTGAACCTGAGCGAGGATCTCGCCCACGTCTCTTTCGGTGTTGCTGACAATCTCAGCACCGAAGCCCATGGATTTTTTGCTGGTGCGTCTTTCAATAATCTTGTCAAGACCGTCGAATGCGCCGCCGCAAATAAAGAGTATATTGGTAGTGTCAACGTGTATAAACTCCTGCTGAGGATGCTTTCTTCCGCCCTGAGGGGGAACGTTTGCAATAGTACCTTCAAGGAGCTTAAGCAGTGCCTGCTGAACGCCTTCACCTGAAACATCACGGGTGATAGAGGTGTTTTCACTCTTTCTTGCAATTTTATCAATTTCATCAATGTAGATAATACCACGCTGAGCTCTCTCTACATCAAAATCTGCTGCCTGAAGCAGCTTTAAGATGACGTTCTCGACATCTTCGCCTACATAGCCGGCCTCGGTTATGGTAGTTGCATCGGCGATAGCAAAAGGTACATCCAGCATTTTTGCCATAGTCTGAGCAAAAAGGGTCTTACCGCTGCCGGTGGGGCCTATAAGAAGGATGTTGCTCTTCTGAAGTTCCACGTCGTCATCACTGTGGTGGAGAATACGCTTATAATGGTTATATACGGCAACAGCCAGTACTACCTTTGCTCTGTCCTGTCCGATTATATACTGGTCAAGTTTTTCTTTGATCTGCATGGGTTTAGGAAGCTTTTCAAAAACCAGAGGCAGACCGTCCTGACCCTCGACAGGTCTTTCAGGTATGGGCATATCGTCAATTATGCTCATGCACATACGTACACACTCATCGCAGATGTAACTGCCGTTTCCGGCAATAAGCCTGTCCACCATAGACTGAGGCTTTCCGCAGAACGAGCATCTTATACTTCTTCTCTCATCATTTTTTGCCATTATATTCTCCATTCCGCTCAGCGAAAATCATTCCGCTAAGCACAGGCACGCTTTGTGCCGCATATGTGCCTGCAATCGGCATTTAAAACTATGGGGGAACTCTCGTTCCCCCATTAAAAATCATTTATCAGCGCTTGTAGATAACCTTATCTATAAGGCCGTATTCCTGAGCCTCCTGAGCGCTCATGAAGTGGTCTCTCTCGCAGTCACGCTCAATCTGCTCAACGCTCTTACCGGTGTTTTCGGCAAGAATTCCGTTGAGTCTCTTTTTGATTTTCAGGATCTGTTCGGCCTGAATCTGAATATCGGTGCACTGGCCCTGGCTGCCGCCGGAGGGCTGGTGAATCATAATTTCGGAATTAGGCAGTGCAATGCGCTTACCCTTTGCGCCGGAGGACAGCAGGAAGGCACCCATAGAGGCTGCCATACCGATGCAGATAGTTGAAACATCGGGCTTAATGTACTGCATAGTATCATAGATAGCAAGTCCGGATGTAACGCTTCCGCCGGGGCTGTTGATGTAAAACTGTATGTCTTTATCAGGGTCCTGAGCTTCGAGGTAAAGAAGCTGGGCAACAATAAGGCTTGCAGTGGTGTCATTGACTTCTTCGCTCAGCATGACTATACGGTCATTTAAAAGCCTTGAGAAGATATCATATGAACGCTCTCCACGGCTGGTCTGTTCTACAACATAAGGTACTAAACTCATATTATTAACTCTCCTTTTAAAATTTGCTTTATCCAAGAGAGCATATCCTTATTCCCTCTGAATTATTCAGCCTTTTCCTCTTCTTTGGGTTCGGTTGCAACAGCGGTGTCAAAAATAAGGGCAGTGGCTTTCTCCTTGCGCTTCTCGGAGGTGATGAACTCTTCGCCGAAGTACTCTCTGATTTCCTCGGGCTTGCCGTCAACAGACTTTGCAACCTTCTCAACGTACTCGTTGAGCTCTTCCTCGGAAACCTGAATATCCTCAGCCTTAACGATAGCTTCGATCAGCAGATCGCTCTTAACCTGAAGCAGAGCACCGGGACGGATGCCGGCGTTGAGGACTTCATCGGTAAGACCCATCATTTCCTTCAGCTTGTCAATGCTTATGCTGCGGTCGGACATACCGAAGTTTGCAGCATAGTTGCGAATGATCTCCTCGACCTTATCGTCAACCATAACGTCAGGAATGGAAACCTCCATGTTCTCGCAAGCCTTGGTCATAGCATCGGAACGGAACTGAGCCTCATCCTGCTCGTCAAAGCTCTCCTGAAGGTTCTTGCGGACATCCTCTTTGTAAGCGTCGAGAGTGTCGAAGCCTGCATCCTTAGCAAACTCGTCATCCAGCTCAGGCAGCTCGGTGTAGCTCATGTCGTTGAGTTTTACCTTGAATACAACAGCCTTGCCTGCGAGCTCGGGGGTGTACTCTTCGGGGAAGGTGATATCCAGATCCTTCTCCTCGCCGATGTTCATGCCGACAACCTGCTCTTCAAAGCCGGGAACGAAGCTGTGAGAACCGAGCTCCAGGGAGTAGTCCTCTGCCTTGCCGCCGTCGAAGCGAACGCCGTCGAGATAACCGTCGAAGTCAATGTTAACAGTGTCGCCCATCTGAGCTGCACGGCCTTCAACACCGACCATACGGGCATTGCGCTTGCGAGCCTCTTCCAGCTCTCTTGCAACGTCCTCGTCGGTAACTTCTCTGTGATGCTTCTCGACCTCGAGTTCCTTATACTGGCCCAGCTTTACCTCAGGGTAAAGGGAGACAGCGAAGGTGTAGCAGACAGTCTTTTCATCGGTAACGTCAATATCAGTGATGGAAGGTGCGCCGACAATTCTCAGCTCAGACTCTTTGAGACCGAACTCAAAAGCCTTGGGTGCCAGTTCGTCCATAGCGTCCTGGTAGAAGACCTCTGCACCGTACATACCTTCAATAACGGCTCTGGGGGCCTTGCCCTTACGGAAGCCGGGAATAGCAATAGATTTCTTGTTCTGCAGGTAGGCACCGTTTACAGCAGCCTCGAACTCGGCAGCATCGGACTCAACCTGAAACTGAGCGGTATTTTCTTTCTTTTCTAAGTTCTTAAAAATCATGATCGATTTCCTCCTCTATATGTGACTAACACGCACTTGGACATAATATCAGATATTCTTTATAAAATCAATGAAAAAATCTTTAACAAAGCTCTAAAATCTTAGTTTTACAGGTTTAAAATCAACAAAATCGGCAGAAACGAGCTTAAATTCAGTTCCGTCACGCCAGCCGTTAAACGCAAAAGCTGTGCCCTTGCCGTGAATATGACCGTAGCAGCACATTTTAACCTCGTATTTTTTCAGCAGCTCCAGAATCTCCTCGCACTTATAGTGCTGATAGATAGGCGGGTAATGAAGAAACACCAGCTTTTCTCTGTCTCCTGCTGCTTTTAAAGAGGTTTCAAGGCGCATAATCTCTCGGTTCATGATTTTTTTATCATGTTCTCCGCCTTTTTCCTCCTCATAAAACCAGCCTCTTGTTCCGCATATGGCATAATCGCCGTACTGGAATGAGTTATTGTGAAGTATCTCCATAGTATCTATGCCGTGGGCTTCAAAAAAAGTCCTGATTTTATTGGCGGTTCCCCACCAGTAATCGTGATTGCCTTTAAGCATTATCTTTTTTCCCGGCAGGGAGTTTATATAGAGCAGATCCTGCAATGATTCCTCAAGGCTCATGCCCCAGCTGTGATCTCCGCACAGCACGGTCAGATCATCTTCACCTACAACCTGAAAATTTTTCTTTAATTTTTCGGCATGGTTCTTCCATTTGTCACCGAAAATGTCCATAGGCTTTTCAGATGCCAGAGATAAATGCAGATCTCCGATAGTATACAATGCCATAAAAGGAAAAACCTCCGAATGTGTATATAAATAAGTAAATCAGTAAAAAATATTTCCGAGCAAATATGAATGGAGGCATTAAAATGAGTGATAAAAAATGCAGCTGCAATGAAAGTATTCCCGGTGTCGGATGTGATGTAACAAACTGCAAATACAACACCGCCGACTGTCACTGCACAGCAGACCAGATTCGTGTTCACAACCGCAATGCAGTTACAAAGGGCGAAACCTACTGTTCCACCTTCTGTCCCCGTGGTACCTGCTGACTGAGCCGGGCTTTGCCCGGTTTACATAATTATTCAAATGCATCCGTTATATGCCGGATTTCGATATTGCCTTCACGGCCTTCTGCTGCGTAAATTTCTATTACATCAAAACGTGGCTGAAGGTCAGTTTCATTCTGAGCCAGATAGAACTGTGCAGTAGTCAGGATACGTTCCTGTTTTGCTCTTGTCACAAATTCTCTTGCCTCAGCAAAATTTGAGTTTTTTCTAAGCTTGACTTCCGTGAACACTATGTACCCGTCATACCTTGCGATAATATCTATCTCGCCGAAACGGCAGGAATAGTTCATATCAAGGATATCATATCCGTTGCTGTGAAGGTATTCTGCGGCTTTTTCCTCTCCCCAGCTTCCGAGCTTTTTTCTGTTCATCAGTGCATCTTTTTCAGAAAGCTGAGCCTGTGGATAGGGCTGGGACCATACTTTCTGATTGCTTCATAGTGGGCCTTTGTTCCATAGCCCTTGTGCTTTTCAAAGCCGTATTCGGGGTAGCGCTCAGCCTCCTGACGCATAAGCCTGTCACGGCTGACTTTTGCAAGGATTGATGCCGCCGCAATATCTGCGCATCTTGCATCGCCCTTTACAACGCATCTGCTTTCAGTTTCAATTCCGTTATTGCGGTTGCCGTCAATCAGCGCAAGTTCAGGCCTGATGTTAAGCTGTGCTATGGCTCTGTTCATTGCAAGATAGGTAGCATTTAATATATTGAGAGCTTCAATTTCCTCAACGCTTGCATAGGCAATGCCATAGCTCAGCGCTTTTTCCTTAATGACGTCAAAAATAGCTTCTCGTTTTTTCTCGCTGAGCTTTTTGGAGTCATTAAGCCCCTCAATTTCTATATTTCTCGGAAGGATAACAGCCGCTGCGCATACCGGTCCTGCAAGAGGGCCTCTGCCGGCTTCATCCACTCCGCAGATCACCTTATATCCTGCATCATATATTTCATTTTCGTATTCCCAAAGTTCAGTCATCAGGAGTCTCCAGAGAAATTCTTCCCAGCTTGCCGTCGTGGTACTCGCCAAGCAGAGTATTAGCCATACGTTCTATATCGTACTCTCCCCGTGACACAAGGAATCCCCTTTTCTTTGCGGCCTGCTCAAGAAGTTCAAAGCCGTTGAGCTCAGGGTCTGGAGTAAATTTATAGCGGTCAACTATAGCCTGAGGATACATTCTGGCAAGTCTGAGCATAAAGTTTGCCCCCAGAGTTTCCTTGTCCAGAACATCTGCCTTTATAGCATTTGTGATTGCCAGCATTTCGCCGACTTCCTGACTTTCAAACTTAGGCCAGAGTATACCGGGAGTATCCAGCAGATCAAGCCCTGTGCCTATATTTATCCACTGCTTGCCTCTTGTAACGCCGGGTTTATCGCCTGCGATAGCAGCCTTTCTGCCTGCAACCTTATTTATAAATGTAGACTTTCCTACATTCGGGATTCCCAGAATCATAACACGCAGAGGTCTTCCTACCTGCCCCTTTGCCTCATACTCTTTGAGCTTGTTTTCAAGGAGCTTTCTCACCGCAGGCACAAAGCTTTTTACGCCTTTGCCGGTTTTGGCATCGGTCAGTAAAACCATATAACCTTTGTCTTCAAAGAATTTTTTCCATGCATCGGTTATTTTAGGGTCTGCAAGATCAGTTCTGTTCAGTATAATCAGTCTGGGCTTATCGCCTGACAGCCTGTCTATATCAGGGTTTCTGCTGGAAAAAGGAATTCTGGCATCCAGAATTTCGCACACAGCATCCACCATCCTGATATTTTCCTCTATCATGCGCTGTGCCTTTGTCATGTGGCCGGGGAACCACTGTATATTCATTTTTTCAAATCCGTTATTATCCATCATCTAATCCATCCCATTTCACTTAAGGGAAAAATCACTGCATAAGCTCTTCCCAAAATAAGTCTGCTGTCTACCATGCCGATTTCGGCCTTTCGGGAGTCGGTAGACATATTGCGGTTATCTCCCATAACAAAGACGCAGCCTTCGGGAACTTCTTTAGGGCCGATAAAGTCAAGTTTAGTCTTGGTAAGTTCGGCGATATAATCCTCTTCTATTGGCTCACCGTCTATGTAGACAATGCCGTTATCAAAGTCAATATTTATCTCCTGACCTTCGGTAGCAATAACTCTCTTTACCAGAGCCTTATTGGGATCATAGCTGTCTTTTTTGAAAACGACAACATCACCGGCTTTGGGTTTATAGAAAATATTCGAAACCAGCATTTTATCGCCGTTCTGAAGAGTCGGATTCATTGATGTACCAGCAACATCAATTACTCTTATAAAGAAGACAAACAGCACAACGCAGATTATGAGAGCTGTTATAAGGCACTGAATCCACTCATATATTTCTTTTCTGCTTTTGATACCGCCGGACAACTCTTCCTCCGGGTTATTTTTCTTTCTGCTCATAATTATCTCCATTTCCGAAAATAATCACATTTAACTGAAAATAAATGTTCAGATTATTATACACCATAACAGTACCCCTAAGCAACTATTTTTAGGCGCTTGAAAAAGCAGGCGGTTTTAGATATAATATGAGCATTATTATTCGGAGGTTATGTCATGACAAAGCTCAGCATCGTCATCCCCGTATACAACGTAGAAAAATATCTTGCAAAGTGTCTGGATTCTATTATATATCCGCAGATTCCCGATTATGAAATCATTATAATAAATGACGGTTCTACCGACTCTTCCCCTGAAATTGCTGAAAAGTATGCTCAGAAATACCCTTCTCTTATAAAGCTGGTTTCAACGCCTAACGGCGGTCTGGGACACGCAAGAACCGAAGGTCTGGCTATCGCTTCAGGTGAATACATACAGTTTATCGACAGCGACGACTATCTGGCTGAAAATGCCGTGCCGGAAATTCTGGAGAGTCTCAAGCTCGGTTATGATATGGCTATATTTGATTTTGTTCCCGTAACTGAATCCGGCCGCAGGCTCTCATATGAAACAGGCTGCAAAAGAGACGGTATGTTCAGTCTGGAGGAATATCCTGAGCTGCTGTTTGAATATCTCAGCGCATGGAATAAGATTTATAAAAAGAGTCTTTTTACCGATAATTCCATTACCTATCCCGACAGAATCTGGTTTGAGGACTTTTATACCACACCCAAGCTCTATGCTGCCGCAGAAAAGATAACTCATATCGGCAAGCCATGGTACAACTATCTCCAGCGTCCGGGTTCCATTCTCAGAAACAAGAACCTCGCAAGAAATCTTGAGATAATTCAGGTCTGCGACGAAGTTCTGGGCTATTACAAGTCACACGGTCTCTATGAAAAATACAGTCGTCAGCTTGAATATACGGTGCTTTACAATGAGCTTATAACCTCAACTACCAGAGTAAATCTCGGAGACAAAAAGAGTCCCGTACAGGCTGAACTGCTGGATTATTTTCTCCGTAATTTTCCGGATTATAAGAGTAATCCTTACATAAACAGCATGGCACCGAAGCTCAAGCTGCTTATGCACCTTATTACTCATAAGCATTACGGCAGTGTTAATCTTATAATGAAGCTGAATAACCGTATAAAAAAGAAAAACAGTTAAAAAAGAAATCCTTTATGCCCTGAGCATAAAGGATTTCTTTTTATTTGCTTATTGATTTTTTTGTATTCAGAATAAATTTTGAAAGTCCGGTCAAGCCGTAATAATTAAGTGCCATAATTATTCTTCTGTTGCGGCTTTCTTTTTTATAGCTCGGGCAGTTCATAAGAGAAGGCAGGTTTTCCTTAACATATTTTCGAAGTCTGCCTATTACTTCTTTTCTTGCAGATGTATCCTGATAATTTACTCTGTTCACAGAATCCAGAAGTATATGATTTATAAGAATATACTCAAAATCTTCTCTCAGACCTTTTTCCAGCATAAACGCTTTAAGCCTTTCCATAACTTCCAGTATATCCAGATTTTTAAGCGTGTTATTGTTGTTCATTGTGGAGCTGTGGCCGATACGGTAGGTGTAAAGCGGTTCGGGTACGTTTCCTGTTTCGGATGCAATGCTCTCCACCTTGGCGGAAAACTCAAAATCCTCATACCAGACCCCCTCCGGGAATCTGATATTGCCGACTTTTGAGCGTCTGAAAACCTTGTCGCAGGCAGAACCTGTGGATAACAGGGATTTCTTATCACCGCTGTGCTTAACAATTCTTCTGCTGCCGTCCGCATACTGCTCCTCTATGTCGCAGCAGACAACATCAGCATTTTTTTCGTCCATAAGCCTGCACATTTTCTCGTACATTTCAGTTGATACCCAGTCGTCGCTGTCGACAAATCCCAGATATTCTCCCTGAGCCATTTCGATGCCGATGTTTCTGGCCCGTCCCTGTCCGCCGTTTTGAACTGTGCGGGTTTTAATAAGCTCGGGATACTGCTCTCTGTACCTGTCCATTACGGCCTGAGAATTATCAGGTGAACCATCGTTAATAAGGATTATTTCATAATCCTTCATTGTCTGATTTACAAGCGAATCAAGGCACTTTTCCAGATATTTTTCCGCATTATACACGGGAACTATGATGCTGAGCTTCATATTCATGCCTCCTCAGCTTTTCTTCTGTCAATGGGGCAGAGTCTGGTTTTATAATAGATCAGCGCCAGAATAATTGCCAGATAAATTGACACATTCGGGCGGCGCATTACATGGCCTGAGAATTGTGCAAGGCCGAGATGGAGCATAAGGCACACCAGTAAAGTGAAGTTTTCCATATTAAAGCTTCCCCTGAAGTCCATAACAAGCCGTCTGATAATAAGGTAAACGAAGTAAAGTATAAAGAGAAGATACATTCCCGCTCCCAGATATCCGTAATAGAACAGCAGTGCGGGGTAGTCATTTTCCATATCGTAAATTCCGTTTACCACAGTCTCCCCTGCTTCATAGCCCACAAGCTTTGTAAACGCATCACATTCGTCCCATATAAGGGAAGCGTATGCAACTTTAAGCTTACGGGTGTCGCCGAGAATGCCCACTTCATCTGTCATGCCGAATTTTTCAAATACTTTATCCATGCCGAACCTGTTATACAGGTCTGACATATCTCCGAACATTGCAACGTAGAATCTGTAATAAATATCTTTCAGAACCGGATCTGCCATCTTTTCCTCCATAGTCATGGCGGAAATGTCGCCGTATCCGTTCTCCTCAAGCATCTGCTCGAACATATTGCGGTTGTTGGATTTTGCTGCTCCCTGTGAATCATCGACCTGCGCTCTGGGGCTTACAGGATAGACCAGTGCAGAAATTACAGTCAGGATAAGAAGTGTTGAGACAAAAACCCATTTAATTTTTTCTTTAGTGATAAATCTTCTCATTATCATAAAGAAGGAGTATCCCAGAAGCATGGCAAAAAGTCCCAGATAGCAGGCCTTTGTGCCGTTTGCTATGAGGAAAAATGTCACAAGGGCAGGAATTCCGATCTGCACATATTTTTTCTCTGAAAGTGCAGCTGCTGCAATGGAAAACACTGCAAGAGTAACAGTAATAATGCTGTTTGCACAGCGGTTATCGTCAATAACCCATCCGCTGAGGCCCACGCCTGCGCCATATGTGGAGTTCCATGTGCCGGTAGCAAGTGCAATTACAATACCGGAAACAAATATTACCGCTGCAGCGAGAAGCCCTTTCATCGCCTGATTCTTTGTTTTTTCATCTCTTATGAGATACATAAGACATATTGCAAGAACAGGCCCCTGCATCACCTTTACCATATAGGCTATATCATAGACGGGGTCCATATACCCTACTCTAAAGCCGTTCAGGATATGCAGCAAAGCAAACAAAGCTATTGCAGACATGGAAATAATGAAGCTTTTCTTCTTTTTGAGCGTTACAAGCAGATAAATCGGCATAGCTGCCATAATGACAAGCCTGATAAGTCCCGCCACTGTTGCCACAGAGTTTCTGTTCCAGTATGCAATTATATCAAGCACCGGCTGAGCTGCAATCAGAAGCAAAAGCCAGTTATCAGCCAGAAAAGACTTGAAATCTGAGTATTTTTTCATTATCAATCTCCAATTATATCAGTCCAGATTTTGTATAATCTCTGTGACGAAAATTCTCTTACATTCTCCATTGCTTTTTGCGCCATTTTATCCCGCAGTTCTTTAGATGAGATAAGCTGCAGGAGCTTTTGTGAATATGCCTCCGAATCATCATCCTTCACTAAAAAGCCGTCTTCGCCATCTTTGAGTACAGCCGCAGGGCCTACTCTTACATCAAATGCAACTGTCGGAAGTCCGCAGGATTTTGCCTCCAGAAGGACAAACGGAAAGCCCTCGCTATGGGAGCTCATGGCAAAAACAGAGGCTTTTCGCATTTCATTTTCAATTCCTTCTGCATCAAGCTTTCCTAAAAGGCTCACCTTTTCACTGAGCTTCAGCTCGTCGATAATTCTTTCGAGTTTTTCTCTCTCATCCCCTGCTCCTGCAATTTTGAGTTTCCAGTCAGGTGCCTGATCGCTCACCATTGCAAAGCATCGAATAAGCCTGTCAAAGCCCTTTACAGGATCAAGCCGTCCGGCTGCAAGCACAGTGTTTTCTTTCTCGTCTAGCTTCACATTTTCCGGAAAGCTTTCAAGGAAGTTCGGAACACACATAATTTTTGTATGCGTATTATTGCGCATAATTTTCTTTACCTCTTCGGCAAGACCGGGTGTAAGCAGAGTAAAAACATCAATGTTCCCATAACGCTTCTCAAAATCATTCACAAGCTTTTTTTCAAAGCCGTGATCCTGATGAAGCTGGGCAATTTTAAGAACATTTTTATCGCCGTATTCGGAAAGCACCACATTGTCCTCATTGCGGGTAGTAATAATAACTCCATCATGTATGGATTTTACAGTGTCGATAACCGCCTGCTTTTTATCTCTCAGGATTTTAACGCTTTTTGCGCTTTCTCTTATAAATGCCACCGGATTTTTAGCTTTAACCGCTGCCTTCCATTCGTCTTTATTGGGAATGTCGGTCAAAAGGTAGCGCACCTTAACCCGTTCATCCAGAGGAAAGGCCGGGCCGCCGGGCATATTGTATACGCTTATAATTTCCACATTATATCTGTCGGCAAGAAGATTTGCCGTGCTGATTATAGCCTTTTCGATTCCGCCATAGGCAAGATGAAGGGCTATTATTCTCACATTTTTCATTGAAAATCTCCTAATCTCAGAAAAATTTCATATTATATGATTATAACATTCAGCTAATGTCATGTAAAGAACAAACGGCGCCTCCCCAACGGGAGACGCCGTCTGTATACAGTCGAGATTATATGCGCTCTTTGACCTTTGCCTTCTTACCAACGCGATCACGCAGGTAGTACAGCTTAGCTCTGCGAACCTTACCATGACGAACAACGGTAATGGATTCGATGGAGGGAGAGTGAACGGGGAAGACCTTCTCTACACCTACGCCGTAGGAAACACGACGAACAGTGATGGTCTCGTTGATACCGCCGTGCTTTCTGGCAATGATGGTGCCTTCGAAAGCCTGGGTACGCTCACGGTTACCTTCCTTAACGCGGACGAGGACACGAACAGTGTCACCGACGTTGCACTCGGAAATGTTTTCCTTTAAATACTTCTCGCTGAGAATTTTGACCAGATCCATAATCTAATCCTTCCTTACATATAGACGTTCAATACCGTTGGGATAAAACCTCGGCAGCGGACCGCCTTTCTTAGTGTGCAGGACGTACCTGCACAAGCTATGGTATAATAGCATACAATTCAATAGATTGCAAGCCTTTTCATCTAAAAATATTCATTTCCGCATCAAATCCCTCAATACGGGTAAATTTTGCAAAGTCAGGAGCAATTTCCTCATTTTTCTGTCTAAGTGCATCTGCCAGAAGTTCAGGATTGAGAGTAGGCTCCTGCGCCGAAACATATACGTGCAGAAGGACATCGTTTCCGCTCACGCTGAAGCTAAGGTCCTTAAACGCAGGGCGGATATCCATTTCTCCCATACCACGTTTGGTTTTTTTAGCGATCACTATTTTTTCGCCGGAGAAAAACTCCCGCAGCTTTTCGGCCATTTCCTGAGCATCTCTTTCATCATACTCAAAAACGCCTTCTATCTCAAGCCATTTGAGCTGAGATGCCTTTCTGGTAGCCTCATAGGCATCTGTAACCTCAATTCCCTCGGGCATCTGGGCGGTAAGTTTTTCAGGCATAAGAGAAAGATCCGTGTCCTCTTTAAGCTTGAAATCCATTACCTCACAAAGGCTGGCCATGCCAACTGACAGAGGCAGAGAAATTGATATCTGAGGATGAGGATTAAATCCTTTTGAATACTCCAGTTCATATTCCGCTCTTGAAAAAGCTCTCTGCATAGTACGCATAAGGTCGAGGTGGGAAATATAAACAGCTCTGCCTGTCTTTTTAAATCTAAGTCTGAGTTTCTTATCACTCATCGCAGCGTCTGCCTCCCTCTAAAAGCTTTAGTGCACCGCAGCCAGAACACTGCTTGCGGCAGTCAGGTGAAAGTTTGGAATTATAGCACATTTCACGCTCACGGAGCAGATGTGCCTTGCGCACACCCACATCTATATGATCCCAGGGCAGAACGCTTTCAAGGGCATAATCACGGTTTGCATAAAACTCGGGATTAACTCCGCATTTTTCAAAAGCTTTCATCCAGCGTTCAAATGAGAAATAATCATTCCATGCATCAAGTCTGCCGCCCTGCTTATGAACCTCTTCAATAACGTCGGCAACTCTTCTGTCGCCTCTTGAAAGCACAGCTTCAACAAGGCTTGTCTCTGCATCATGCCAGTTATAGGTAACATTTTTGGCGGTAATGCTGCTTCTCAGCAGATTAACTCTTCTGAGATATTCCTCAATGCTTATCTGTGGCTCCCACTGGAAAGGTGTGTGCGGCTTGGGTATAAAGCAGGAGGTTGAAATTGTTATCTTCACTCCCCTGTTCTTGTTGGGTGAATTCATTCTCCAGCAGTGCAGAACCTTATTGGCCATTTCTGCAATGCCCATAATATCCTCATCTGTCTCTGTGGGAAGGCCCAGCATATAGTAAAGCTTAACACTGTTCCATCCGCCTGCAAAAGCGATTTCGCAGGTATGAAGCAGGTCTTCCTCTGTAACATTTTTGTTTATGGCATCTCTGAGTCTCTGGCTTCCGCCCTCAACAGCAAAAGTCAGACCGCTCTTTCTTACCTTCTGCAGTCTCTCCATAATATCCATAGAGAAGTTATCCGCACGGAGTGAGGGCAGTGAAAGTCCTATACTGCGGCTTTCGCAGTAGTCAAGCAGACCGTCGCAAAGCTGCGGCAGCTGACGATAGTCACTTGTACTGAGGCTCAGAAGAGTAACGTCCTGATATCCTGTATTTTTAAGTGCCTCAATTCCCTGCTTAACAAGGGTCTCAGGTGTTTTGGAGCGTATAGGTCTGTACACGTGTCCTGCCTGACAGAAGCGGCAGCCACGTACACAGCCTCTGAAAATTTCAAGGCTTACTCTGTCATGTACGATTTCAGTAGACGGTACAATGGTCTTTGTGGGGAACGGAGACGCATCCAGATTCTGAACAATACGCTTTGTAACCTTTTCAGGTGCCCCTTCTTTGGCTGTAACAGCCTTAACAGTTCCGTCCTCATTATATGAAACATCATACAGTGAAGGAACATAAATACCCTGTATCTGTGCCGCTGCAACTAAAAGCTGATGCTTAGTCCAGCCTTCGTCCTTTGCCTTTTTGTAAAGACACAGGAATTCATTGTTTACCTCCTCGCCCTCGCCGACTATAAACAGGTCGATGAAAGGTGCCATAGGCTCTGCATTTACGGCAGTTGTGCCGCCTGCAAAAACTATTGGAGAAAGCTCTGTTCTGTCCTCGCTGCGGAGAGGTATTCCCGCCATATCAAGCATATCAAGAACCGTGGTGTAAGCCATTTCATAGCCGATAGAGAAGGCAATAATGTCAAACTTATCGAGGCTGTCACCACTCTCCAGTGCATAGAGAGGCAGCTTTGCTTTCTGCATTTCCTCGTACATATCGCCCCATGGGGCAAATACTCTTTCGCACCAGACAAAATCAAGGCTGTTCATAGTATTATAAAGTATACTCATGCCCAGATTTGACATACCTATTTCATAAGTGTCAGGGAAGCAGTACGCAAGGCGCACAGAAACCTGATTTTTATCTTTAATTATCTGATTAAATTCGCCGCCGGTGTATCTGGCGGGCTTTTGAACTTTAGGAAGAATTCTTTCAAGTCTTTTATCCATAGTACTCTCCATTAAGCATAGTTAAAATATTTTACAATATTTCTCGGCGTTTTACAATACCCTTAGCATTCTCCTGATAAAAAAGGAGCCAAATTGACGAAACAAGCAATGCGATTCCTTTGTTTTTAAACATAAGGTACAAACCCGCCGCCATTATAAGCATTGATACCGCCGTACTTATATGCTCGGCAATGGCTGAACCGTGACTTTCTCCGAATATAACCGACAGCAGCTGTGCGGAAATTCTTCCTCCGTCAAGGGGCATAACAGGAAGTAAATTGAATACCGACAGCAGCAGACTTGTCCCTGCTGAAAGCGCCAGAAACGAATCGTCGTAAATTTTTGCGCAGCTTGAAGCAGCAGCCGAATATATAAAGCCTGCCGCAGGGCCTGATGCAGCAATCAGAATATGGCCGTAAGCGCCTGTGTAGCCGTAATAATCTATACAGAAGCCTTTAAGCTCTGCCCTAAAACTTTTTATATGCAGGCCCAGTATTTTTATAGCTGCAATGTGACCTATTTCATGAACCGCTGCCGGTATAAGGACAGCCATTATTTCATATGGTTCTGCCACATAATAAACGAAAGCCATCAGCAATAATGCCGCAGCTGTAATTTCAATTTCTCTGGCTCTCAAGCTCAGCCCTCCGTTTCAAGCTTTATAACCTGAATTTCATTTCCTGCACTTTTAGGCAGCTCCAGAATCGCTGTGATTTCGTCTCTGAGTTTTACGCTATTCATTTCCTTTCCCATCGTCTCTATAATTTCCTCATAATCTGCATTTTTTACCATTAAGTTTTTTACTTTTTCCCTGAATTCAGTATTTTGTTCGGGAAAAGCTATCTTCACGGCAGTCAAAAGCACGAAAACAAGCGTTAAAAATACTATTTTTCTATTGCTCACTTTCCCACCTCCCGCTTCAAATTATATTTGTGTTTTTATCGCAGTATACATAAAATACATACACTCAGTTTGGACGGCAATTCACAGTCTGAAGTGAAACTGAATAAGAAGATAGCTAAAATGTAAGCATTTAAATTTATAAAAAGTATTCTGTCGATTTCATTTAAGCGCCCGGAATGTACTTTCCCCTTGACAAGTGCGGTAATTATACATATAATAATATAGCTTATCGGGGTGTAGCGCAGATGGTAGCGCGCTTGGTTCGGGTCCAAGAGGCCGGGAGTTCGACTCTCCCCACTCCGACCAACGGGATGTCTTTTAAAGACGTCCCGTTTTTTATGCTCTGAAACAGGGGGCGAACTTCCGGCCTCTTGTATTTTAATAGCACACGGCATCTGTGCCGTGTGGCCGGGAGTTCGACTCTCCCCACTCCGACCAACGGGATGTCTTTTAAGGATGTCCCGTTTTTTTATGTCTTGAAACGGGCTTCTTCAAATTTAAGGCGCTTGTCTTTTACACGCTTTCAAACGGCTGGATAAATCCGCTTTATTAACTTCAATCTAAATCCATACAAAAAGCACAGGTACCGCCAAGTATGCAGTGCCTGCGCTTTTTCTTAAATACCGTACTTAATTTAGTATAACAAGGACTATTATATATGCAATTGTGAAGCAGAGAGCCATTATTCCGGTAACAGTGGGGCCTATATAAAGGCCTTTTTTAACGGTGGCCTTTGAAAAATCATTGCAGTCATACATGATTTTGAGCTTCTTGCCCGGCTTCATTGAGGATGAGAAATAGTCGGAATCGCACTCGTATGTAGTGCCGTTAATGGTGTAGGCAATAACCGGCATAATCTCATGCTGCCAGTCTTTCATGGCTCTGAACATTTTATCTCTTTCTTCCATACGGACGATGGTTCCAGTGGTCTCATAATAATTATTAAGCCTGTGAGAGCTTCTTCTGAGTAAAAAAGCGGTGACGCCCCATAGTATAATGGGAATTATAACCAATGATTTAAGCAGTATCTCCATCATTATCCTCCTTTTGATGTTCTGAAATGACGGTTTTATTAAGCGCATGATATCACAAAATTTTTTGCTTTTCAATCTTAAATGCAAGCAGAAAACAGGGGCCGTAAAGCCCCTGTTTTTCATTTCTCAGTCATTAAATTGTGCAGTATCTAAGCTGATTGGGAAGCTCAGGATTTTTTATTTATATCCCTTGCGTTTGCGATATCGTTTTAAAAAAGCTACTACAAAGATGTTTTTTTCTGCAACTCTTTGAAGCTCAGGCTCGGGTATATTCATTAAAAATGAAATAACTGCTCCAAGCATGATTAGAGCAGCGAATATATAAAACGGCTTGCCGTTAAATATAAAGTCCAGCGCAGACATTCGGTATACCTCAACACCGTCACGTGTGATTGTGTAAGGCTTAAATCCAAAATGTGGGTTCATCTCATAATCATGACCGTTTACGCTGACTTCTCTTTTTAAAGCGGCTGCCTTAACTTCATCAAAATTCGCATCACCTGCCGGCAGTTTGTTTCCTTCAAGGTCAAAGCGCTCGCAGGAATCACCGGCTTCATAAGCCACTATAAGTTCATCATTTTCAATGCAGAAATACCATCCGTTATTTGTACTCACCCAGTCGAGATGTATTTTCCGCTGAGGGTGTCCGTCCTGAATTACTGAGATTTCATCTTCTGTAGCTATATAGATATTTTCCCCGGAATCCACGCTGAAATAATAAATTCCGCTGGTTTCAATAGTGTCGGTATATATAAGGTACTTTTTGCAAGTGCAAGTCAGCAGTCCTAAAATAACCAGCACAATCCCCAATATAATTGATTTTTTCATACGGCACTCCTTTCTCTGCCCTGCCAAGACCTGATACAGTTATAAAAAGCCTGCATCTGAAACTATCTTCATCGTTTCTTTTTCGGGAACTTAAGATTATCCTTCCCTGTATCTACAAAACCGTTTTCTATAAAAGCGATATCATCGGGGCTTGGCTTTTCCATATAGGCTATTTTTTCATGGCTCGTTGTAACAAGCCAGGGACAGCCTTTTCTCCAGAAGCAAATATCCTCCGGCATATCAGGACTGAAAATAAAAGGATTTCCAAATGACAGCAGTATTTGTTCAGTCTCTCTGCACATTCTGTAAGTATTCATCAGTTTATAATTGTCACGGGTTATTGTACCGGGCCATTGTTTGATGCCAAACTCCTGAGAAACAAGGAAAGGTATAAGCCTTGCCAGATATTCATCATGAATACATATCGGCGGGCGTTTCAAAAATGGCTTTTTCTGCTTTGTGATAAAAGAAAAAGTATCAGAAGTTCTGGAAGCATACTTTATTACTGAAATATAATTAAGCGCCAAACTGTCATAATCAATATACATGAAACACAGCCCCCCTCATTACTGCTGTTTTCTATAATAATCGTACATAGCCTTACTGCTCTGCATTTAGCTTTAAATATTTATCTATTTCAATATTATTTTCTTTCAGTTTAGATTTTACAGCTTCCCAGCACTGCAGTCCTTCATCCATGGTTTTTGAAGGGAACATATATTCATAAGGAATATTATCATGATTACTCCATAAACGCAGAAGAGGTCTGGGGATCATGAATTTTGCCACATTGAAAGAAGTATACAGGCCCTTATCCTCTCCGGGATCTGCTTTTTTCATTGCAAAGGCCTGCTGCGTATGCAGCCGCAGATATCTGGACGGCTGATCTCTCAGGTCAAGAACTTTTACCTGATTCATATCATTGGGGACCGCAAGTATATTTATGTATCCCATATCATCGGTACTTAATACTGCCCTGTCCTTAACCATTGTGCGGTCATATGCAAACCATAAGGCAGTATGTATATTATCTGTAACATCCAGAAATCTTGTAGGCATACCGTAATGCTGGCATACTACCTCCCGCTCTTCGGCAGTTCCTGATGGATAAAAAACATCTGATATCATACCAAGGACTTCGTCCAGTCTATTTTCGAGAATTTCAATTTCCTCTGAATTTCTGCACGTACGATATAAACACGGAAGAAGAGGATAATCTCTGTCCTGTCCACGATAGATCACCCTGGCATTTGCATTCTTTAAAGTATTCCTTATTAAGCCCGACGCCAGGTTAAAGCCCCGCAGGTCGGTAATAAGATACTCGTTTAATTCACAGTTGTCCTTTGGCTCATGGATGCCCCAGCATCTTTTTGAAAGCTCCTCTGCCAATGTATGCTTTAAGTTAAATTGAAGCTCAGCCTTAGTGTCATCATCAAGCCACTCCATCCAGCTCAAGTAAATCACCCCTTTTATTTAAGGCCGTAATATTTTCAGTCAATATAATCTGCTTTTTCTGTAAGCTGCGCCCGCTCAGATTCATCTCCATCTCAGCTGCCAGAAAGCTACCGCACTTGCTGCCGCAACATTTAAGGAATCAACGCCATGGGACATGGGAATAAGCACTGTATAATCGCTCTGTGCAATAGTGTTTACAGAAAGGCCGTCTCCCTCAGTCCCGAGAATGACTGCAAGCTTGTCCTCGCTCATAAGCTTAGGGTCGTCGATAGATATTGAATCGGCATTTAAAGCCAGAGCCGCAGTTTTAAAGCCCAGCTCTTTCAGCCGTTTAAGTCCCTCTTCGGGCCACTGGTCAGCGCTCTCCCCTATTCTCGCCCATGGAATCTGAAATACCGTTCCCATGCTCACCCGCACAGCTCTCCTGTGGAGCGGGTCGCAGCAGCTTGGTGTTATAAGCACCGCATCCATATGCAAAGCCGCAGCGGAGCGGAAAATTGCCCCTACATTTGTAGGGTCTACAATATTTTCAAGTATTGCTATACGGTGAGCATTACTGCAAAGCTCCTCAACGCTTTTCTGCTCAGGCCTGCGCATGGCACAGAGAATGCCTCTCGTAAGAGCAAAGCCTGTGAGTGCCTCCAGAATCTGGCTGTCCGCTGTATATACCGGCACATCACCGCAGCGGGAAAGCAGCTCTTTTGCCTTTCCCTCAATATGCTTTCTCTCCATAAGGAAGGACACGGGAACACAGCCTGCATCCAGCGCATGACCTATAACCTTGGGGCTTTCCGCAATAAAAACGCCTTTTTCAGGGTTCTGTTTACTCCTGAGCTGGGCTTCTGTAAGTTTTGTGAAAACCGCAAGCTCCGGCTGCTCCAGAGAATGTATTTCGATAATGTTTGCCATTTAAGTTCCGTCCTGTCTTGTAATACTGTTTAAATAAGATTATTTTATGGAGTTCGGGAATAAAAGTCAACTGCATTCCTCAGACGCTTTTAAACGGGATTTGGGGTTACAGTATTTTAGTAAGCCTGTATGCTTCTGGATGATTATTCTCATTTACCATAATAACGTTGGATTCACTATGCAAGACTGTCTTTTTTAACGATTAACTTTACCAAAATAGGATGCTCGTCTGCATGGCTCATAATGTAGTATGCAAAGAAGAACAAAATCCATAAAAGTATCGCTAAAGCTACCACCAGCAATGTCGTATTCCGGTTGAACTTTATTAATGCTTCGTAAGTGTCTTCCAATGTAAAAATACTTTCACCGTTTTCATCGGTCATTGCCCATACGTTACTGATAGTTTTGGTTTTTGTTTCTGTCCATGGCTCAATATACATTGTCATTGCTTTTCCCTGACTTAATTCGTTAAGAACATCGTCTTTGTTCGGTACATCTAATAGAACTATTGAACCATCTTGAGTTTCAAGCCATGTTTTAAACGGCTCACGCCGAGTTGAAGTAACAACAAGCTCATGAGGCTCAAGGCTTGTGGGAATCTCAGACTCAATACAATTTGTGATAATAAATATAGTAAATCCTGTCATGATGATTGGCAGAATCAGAATTGCGAACAGCATTTCATAAGGGTTAATTATATTACCGTTAAAAAGGCGGGGTTCCTCAACAGGTATGGAAAAGCCGGTATGTGCGGTAAATTGTTTATCGGCAAAGTAAAGAAAATCAGTTTTTCCGGACATAATCGAATCTACCATAGTCTTTCTGCCGTTGATTCTAATGGTATATCCGTTAAGAGATTTAATAATTACGCTGTCAATATCCTCATACTTATACTGTTTCTTAATGAAAAACTTCCGGACTGTAAAGCCTTTTTTATCATATTCTATTTTCAGACTGTATGTAATTGTAAGAAACAGTACTGCCAAAACTGCAGCTGCAATAGTAATAAGCCGTACTGCCATGCCGGTTTCTTTCACAAGCTGCACAACAAGAAGTATTGCTGTCAGTGCATAGCATCCCCATCCGATTACGGGACAAGCGGGAGGTGCTGCAACTTTATTTGCATATGCATTCATGTCCTTATTTAAAGTCGCAATAAGCAGCCTCACAACAACGGGAACTATTAACGTAGTTACAATAATTGATATAAAGCCCATGATTTTTCCTCCTTTTTACATTGGCTCACTGTATTTAAGTATCGCAAATATTTTTTACTCTGAATCCTGCTGTGTAATCTCGTAAAATTTACTCCCGAGCCAGTTTTGCAGGAATCGCATATTTTCTTCTGTATAGCTCATCCAGATAAGGCCATCAAATACTTGAATTTTTGTGAGGTCAATACCCAATAAAATTTTTTGAATTTTGCCATCAATCTCTGTTAATTTAGGGAACATTTTGCGGAACTCTACCATCTCCCACACTTCTCTAATCCCGTAGTCAAGAAGGTCACTCTTCTCATAGTTCCCAAAGGCAATATATATTCCCATTGATTTTCCCATCGGATGACTTTCAGCCCCCGGCTGCAGTCGTCCACCCACCGAAGGCGCTATGCCAATACCTGTTATATTTTTCTTCTCATAGTACCTCTTCTTTATATAACCTATGCTTATTCTGTCATCTGAAAATTTAACGGGTCTGCCTGCAAAAAAGAACAGCTCAAAAGTGCCGTAAGCCAGATTTATAAGCACATAAATAACAAGAAAATAACCGATTATACCAATGGGAAAGAATAAAAAGCTGCCAAGTCCCGGATAATTTAATAAATCCTTTAAAAGATCTATCGGTATATCCCAAAAACCACATCCAAAAAATATCCACGTCAGAGCCGAAACCAAAAAGAAGGAACTTATACTAAGCGCAAACAAGCCCTTTGACGGTATAATTGTTTTTTCATATTTAAAACTCCTATATAAATCAAACGCTTCATAAAATCATCAGTTAATTTAATTACTTCTATAATAAGTGTTCTCCGCAGTATTATCAACCCGATTTTATTGTAAATGAGCCGCAAAGCCGTATTTATAACCCCTGACTTGATACAGTGCAGCATTAAGTCAGTTTTTAATGGCACGACAAGAAAAATTGCAGTCTGCCATAGATATTTTATTGTAAAAATAGAGTTAATTCCATGTAAGGCGCTGAAACTCATTTTCTCCCTTCCGCAATTCAGCCATATACAGAAAATCGGATAATTTAAACTGCAGATTTTTTAAAATCAGGGGACAAAATCTGCTCTTTTACGTTATTATAGGTGAAGGAGGGATTTAAATGGAAAATTCCAAGCCGGAACCCCTGCCGACGGCAGAAAGCGAACTTATAGAAAAGCTTAAATTCGGAGACAGCAATGCTCTGTGCCGATGTATTGATGAATACAGCGACTACCTCTGTGCCCTCTGCAGGAAGCTTGCCGGAGCTGCTTTGAGTGACGAGGATATAGAAGAGCTGGTTTCCGATTCCTTTGTTTCTCTGTGGTATTCAAGAGACAAGCTTAAAAATCAGGGGCTCAGAAGCTATATAGCCGCAATATGCAGAAACAAAACTCTGGACAGGCTCAGAGCGCTCAAAATAGCTCTGCCTCTTAACGATGACATCTGCATCAGAGAATGCAACGAACCTGAAACAGAGCTTTTAACAGCCGAGCTTACAGAATATACCCGTTTTGCGGTAGAAAGTCTGCCGGAGCCTGACCGTGAGATATTTAAAAGACATTATTTTCTATATGAAAAGACAGAAGAAATTGCAGTGCAGCTTGGTATAAACCCGTCCACTGTAAGAGGCAAGCTATCCCGTGGTCGTGAAAAGCTCAGGGCATATCTGGAGGAGAAAGGATTTGAATATGAAAATACGAATTTCTGATGTAAGTTCAGCCCTCGCTCCTGAAAGTCTGGAGGTAAGGGCTGATAAGGAAAGAAGCGAGCGAATCAAAAGCTCGGTTATGGAAAAAATCGGCGAAAAAGCCCCTAAGCGCAGCCATAAACCATTCAAAACTGTTTTGATAGCTGCGGCCATAGCAGCCGCACTTTGTGTAAGCGCAGGGGCCGTGGCGCACCTCAGTATACAGTATCACGATATAAATAACGATGAGGGCGTAACTGACCACTGGGTAGATTACGACAAGGATAATAATATAATTATGGAAGATGACATCAGCTTTCCCGATGCTAAGTTTACTTTCAGCTTTCAGGGGCCTGAATATCCCGAGGGTCCTGACCTTGAGCTTAAAGCCAACTGGCTTCCATCCAAGCCCACAGGGCACAGCTACTTTGATCGCTTTGACAGAGATAAGGATTTAGTGGAGCTTGAGGACGGATATGCTCTGGATAAGTGGGTGATATATATTACAGATGACGGATATAACCTTGAAATTCCGGATGCAAAAATAAAGGAACTTCCGTATATAATATCGGTATCCAGAATCAGCTGCAATCTCAATTACATTCTTCAGGGATACACTGAGGTAATAAAAGACGAAATGCATGAGCAGTGGCATATTCTGGAGCTTAAAACAGACTATACAGACTGCGGCGCTGACGGCTGCTTCAAGGACAACACTGCTTACTATTTTTACGCCGTAAACGAAAGCGACGGCACAAAAATATCCATATCCGGCACAGATGACATGGAAACTCTAGAAAAGATAGCAAAGAATCTTGAAATCAGAGAAGCAGACTTTGAGCCCGAGGAAAACTGCCCTGTTGCATACAGTGAGCGGAAATATGTTATGGCTGACATAGGCCGTGGATAAAAAGCTTTCTTTATATAAGTGATAAAAACCGGCAGACGGAAAGTCTGCCGGTTTTTCTTATAATTATTTCAGCATATAGGGTTTAATTACATCTTTCTCCAGCAGGAGCTTTTCTGCGGCAGTGCCGTTAATAAATTTTATAAAAGCCGATTTTAGCAGATTCAGCGGGCCGGGAAGTTCAATTTCCAGCGGTGATTTTCCATCCATAAGGCGAACTGAGCTTTCAAGCAGTTCTCGTACATCATATACACTGCCCCAGACTTCAGGCACTCCCCTGTCTACTCCAAGTAATCCGTACACTGCCTCCATTGCAGTACGAACAGAGTATTCCGTTGTAAACACAGTGTCACGGGGAGTCTCTGCAAACTGTCCGAGGAAGGCAAAATTCACGGATCCGTCAGGAATTACGTCGGGTCTGTCCCCTTTTGTTCTGGGCATGAAGAACGCCGTAATATAAGGCATCATAGTCGGAACACAGGTTGCGCTGTTTTCTGCAAGATCAGGAATTTCATCCAGCGGTACGCCGATATGATACAGCCATTCCTCTGTAATTTCCTTTCCTGTACACTCTCTCATGGGCTTTTTCACATAATCTCCGGGTACATCTGTAAATAATCCGTACACCCAGACGCAGACCTTTCCCGGCTCCTGCTCCTTAAACTGTCCCTGACGGTGAACAGTCCAGCTGAGCAGCCATTTTGAATCCTTGCAGCTGACAATTCCGCCTGTTACCACTTTTCCTGTTCCGGGCTCACGCTTACATATTCTGGTGATATAGGGAATTATCTTTTCATCCAAAGTTGTAATTGTGGCTGATTCCCAGTTGGTTTTCGCAACATCAGAGCAGAATTTTTCAGGGTGCCCGAAGGACGGGTCCTGCTTTGCAATGTTCTTCCACAGATTCCAGCAGCCGCTGGTGCGGACTTCTGCATCCCCGTTGGGTGCATGGTTCTGATCGCCGTAAACTGTGCCTTCAATGCAGCTTCCGTTTGTCACAAACACAAGATCGTTTTCAGTGAGTGAAATTGTTTTCTTATCCCCGTCCGTAATATATTCTATTGCAACTGCTGTCTTTTTGCCGTTTTTGATGTCAAAAAGTACATTTGTTACTTCAGTATTAAAGCGGAACTCCACTCCTGCCTTTTCAAGGTATTTCTGCATTGGCAGAATAAGGGATTCGTACTGGTTGTAGCGGGTAAATTTCAGGGCGCTGAAATCCGGCAGGCCGGCAAGATGATGAATAAAGCGCTGAAAATACAGCTTCATCTCAAGGGCGCTGTGCCAGTTTTCAAAGGCAAACATAGTTCGCCAATACAGCCAGAACGTAGAATTGAACACCTCATCGTCAAACACGTCTTCGATTGTTTTATCGTAAAGATCCTCATTTTTTGTCAGAAACAGCTTCACGATTTCCATGCAGGCCTTCCTGCTGAGATTGAATTTTCCGTCAGTGCGGGCATCCTTGCCTCTGTTCACAGTTGCACGGCACATCGAATAGTTGGGGTCATGTTTATTCAACCGGTAGAATTCATCAAGAACCGAAAGCCCCGGCTTCTCCAGAGACGGAATACTGCGGAACAAATCCCACAGACACTCAAAGTGGTTTTCCATTTCTCTTCCGCCTCGCATAATATAACCTCGATTCGGGTCATTTATGCCGTCGCAGGCACCGCCTGCAATATCCATAGATTCAAGAATATGAATGTGTGAGCCGGGCATCTGTCCATCACGAACTAAAAAACAGGCCGCTGCCAGTGATGCAAGTCCGCCTCCCACAATATATGCATTCTTGCTGTCTACTCCTTTAGGCTTTTCGGGACGGGCAAAGGCTTCATAGTTACCGTTGGTATAATAAATTCCCTTACTGTTTTTTTCATATTTACCCAGTTCTGTATTGCGGTAATTTCTCAATTCTTCTGTGCCGTTTGCAGTTTTTCCCTGCTTCTGATTTGCTATAACAGCCGCCGCACCTGCACCTGCAAGCCCTGCTGCGATTGCAAATTTAGTGATCTTCTTTGCCATCAAAGCATCCACCTTTCGTTTTTACATTTCAGCTTAATTTCTCCGCACATCTATATGTTGCCTCATTTATTCAAAAACTTACATTAAATAAACTGCTTCGTAAAATTTTTTGACTCCGTAACTGATAATTTCGAATGCTCAGCAGTTCTGTTATTCCAGTTTTGTCAATTCGTTTATTCACTCGAAGATAAATGTATAAATTACGTTATAAAACATGGTGTATTTTGGTAAAATTGCAAATTTTAGCATCAAAATATCCCCCTACGGGGCTTGTAAACCCAATATATACTGCTAATATGAATATATGGTCAAACCCAAATACAACTTATAGGAGGAAAAATTTATGGCGTGTTTTTTAATCAGTGCCGGAGAAGCACTTGTAGTAACCGCTGTAGCAAAGGGTATCCAGCATCACGAAGAGAAAACCGAAGAGGAGCTGAGAAAGACCTCAGACAAGGAAATTAAGGCGAACCCTTACCCCTGGAGCCGCAGACTTATGCTGCTGGCCTATCTTCTCTGGGGCGGCGTTGTGCTGCTGGCCTTTGAGCACGTCTGGCATGGAGAGGTGGTGCCGTGGTTCCCGTTCCTGACTGCGATGTATGATCCGGGTGATGCGGCAGAAATGCTGCATGAAATGGCTACGGTAGGTGTAAGCATGGCCTGCCTGATAACCGCAGTATGGGGAATTATAATGGGTGTTGTAAGTTCTATTCTGAAACGCCCCGAGAAAGCCCCGCTGGCAGAAGCCGCATAATAAGGAGTGACCTTAAATGACATTACTTATTTGTGTTTTTGCAGCTGTAATATGCACTGCCAAATGGTACACATCCAGAGACAAAGGGCTTTGCCTTGCTCCTTTGTGCTTCATGTACTGGGGCGCATCTATCATGTGGTTAGTGGATGCTATATTTGAATACGCCGAACTCCACGCAGATTATTTCACCCCTGCACCTGCCGATATGCTGAATGATGCATTTCTCGGCTTTTCGGTCATAGCACTGGGACTTATAATCTGGATTATTATTCTGCTTATCAGAGACCCCAGAGGAACCGTTCAGGCAGCTCTTTCAAAAAAATCCAAATAAAGTTACAGCTTTATTGGCATAAAAAGGAGTAAAACTTGAAAACTAAATTTATCAGAATTGCAGGCCTGCTGCTGGCTGTGCTTATAATTTTTTCCGGTATGCCGGTTTCAGCTTCCGCCGAAGATTTATCCGATGTGCAAATCGAAGTACCTCTCGAAGATTTGTCCGATGTACAAGTCGAATATCCCCTCGAAGATTCTGCCGTTGTGCCGGTCACTGCACCTGTTGATGACGTATCTGTTGAGGCTGGAGCAATTTCCGATGACGATTATTCCGGTAACTGTTATGTAACAGTAAACAGCTTTTCTTTCATAGTCCCCTACGGTCAAACCGTAAGCATAACATGGGAGTATGATGAAGCTGAAGACGGCTGGATGCTCTGTGTTAACGGAGACAGCGCAAAAGGTAAAATTCCCGGATTTGATAAGCTTGGTGGTTTCAGATACGACAACGGCTCCCCGTACAATTACTTTAAAGGCGGTGAACCCGAGCCTATAACCTTCTCACCAAGCAAAGAAGACTGCGAAAATGAAGACGGTGTAACGCTGGAAGTTAAAATCAAAGAGCAGTCTACCCCCGAGCCCGTTCCCCCCTGCGTCGTCAGCGTAAACGGCTATACTATCGAGGTTCCTGCCGGTTCTGCTGTCAATGTAACATGGGAATTCATAAAAAAGGATGACGTTCCTTTCGGCTGGGCAATGCTTATTAACGGCGACAGTGCCTATGGAAAACAGGCAAATGATACACTGGGCGGCTTCATGCTTAATTCTGTCCCTGATATCGCAGACAGCGCCGTCATCTGCACCGCCGTCCCTGAGCCGCTGAGCTTCACCCCTACTGAGGAACAGAGCAAGGAAGGCAAACCCATCACCCTTGAAATAATCAGTAATGATTTTCCTGAAGGATTTCTGAATTATACCCTGCATTTTATTACAAAAGAAACCGGAGCTGAACTCGGTTCCAGAGTAATGGAAGTCAAGCTTTCCGGCTATGGTTCAATGACTGAACACGGTGCTTCATATCGTGATATAACGAATTATGTAAGCCGTGAATTTCCGGGATATCGTGTATCTCAGGGTAATATAGGTTCAGTGGATATGCAGGAATACACTGTAATTGTGGATGAAAACGGCTGTTCTCCAAAGGATGTTAATATAATCGTTGAGGTCAATCACAATACACTTACTCCCATGCATACGCAGCCTGTTGAATTTGTCTGCAACGGAAAGACCGTATATAAAACCGATGTTCCCTGTGATAATCGTGTGCTTGGCAATGACAGCATAAAAATGGATATGTCCAAGGCAGCAAAAGATCTCGAAAACCTTGGTTTTATCCTTGATACCTCCAAAGAATATACTGTCGTGTGCAATGGTTATTATCCTCACGATCCGGCCGTAAGTATAATTGAAGTAATGTGCAGCCACAAAAACACCGAGCTAAACAATGTCAAAGAACCCAGCTGCACTGAAGATGGCTACACAGGAGATACGGTCTGCTCAGTTTGCGGTCAAGTAATAAGCAAGGGAGACGCAATTCCTGCTCTGGGTCATAAATGGAGCGGCTTTAAAGATAACTGCGACAGCAAAACTCACTGCCATTGCTGTGAGCGATGCGGAGTATGTGAAAACGCCGAACATATCTGGAACAGCGGTGTTATAACCAGACAGCCCTCAGATAAGGAAAAAGGCGAAATTACTTATACCTGCACCGAATGCGGCTGCATCCGAAAAGAAAGTTTTGACAAAAATTCAAAGCCGAAAACCGGAGATGAATCACAGCTTTCACTCTGGCTTGGACTGCTTGCAGTTTCCGGAACCGCTGCGGCTGTTCTTGTTTCACGTAAGTGGAAAATAGACTGATCCTCTCACAAAAAAGGCCGGCGTTATGCCGGTCTTTTTATTTGATTAAATTTATTCTGTCAAAATAAATCTTATCATCTAAGTTAAAATTAAATTTCAGTTTCTCTCTGCCTTACATCGGGATAAATCCGTTTATATAAAAATGCGCATCTTTCATTACAGCGAAAGATGCGCATTTTTCTTTTAATTTACTTAGATTACACGGTCATTTTCCATAACTATCGGGGCAAGCTCCGTTTCATCTCCATACAGGTCAGCTCTGTTAAGAAGATACTCTTTAAGCTCATTGCGGTCATGGAATCTGGTTGCCTGGAAAGGAAGCTGCGGTCCGTATTTTTCTATAAACAGCAGACCGTCATCCGTTTCCACCAGAACGCCTGTATGACCTACAAAACGTACATCATCAAAGGGCATATGAAGATAAACTGTAATAAGCGATATACCGTCTCCTTCTATTTTAATATCTCTGTCCTTCCATGTATTCTGAATAAGTTCAATATGCTTTTCCATGGTATCGGCACCATTTAACGGAACCCTGCTGAAAAGTGAGACATAATTATTCCGTTCCTCTTCGCTGAGAGCAAACTGCCGGCAGCTGTCAACTGCCTCCATATCGAACACAAGAACTGTATCATTATCTGCCTGTTTTCCGTTTGTCTGTATCAGGTTCTTCATAAGCAGATAGCTTGTCAGGCGGCAGTTTGCCTCCGGCTCAAACATTCCGTCAGCAGCCTCCCTGCCGTCTACTATAAAACCGCTGTAATCTGCTCCGACGTCACCTAGTGGCTGAAAGCCTTCTGCCGGAGTTCCGGAGCTTACTCTTGAATTATAATCATCAGCCCATGATATAAGGGCCTGCGTCTGTTCTTTGGTGACACCGTGACTTTCCAGAATTTCCGCAACCTCATTCTGTGACTCTGTATCTGCCAGATTGGAATAGACAATTCCGTTAGTATTCACCGGAGTATCATTTATTTTAGGTTTTTCACCGCTGTTTCCGCAGCCTGCCAGCAAAGCGGCTGTCATCAGCAGCGTTCCTAAGCTCGCTATGTGTTTTTTCATATTCAAACTCCTAAGCTGTAAATTTCAGGTTCAGCCTGCAAAACTGTTTTTGAAGATCTGTGCCCAAGTTTATTCTACCTTAACAGGCATGAGACATACAGTTCTTTTTTGTGAACATTTCATTTAATTTTCAGGCAAATCATGCATTTTGCTGTCATATAACTGCGTTTCTGCCGCTCTTAACTTTCAAAATTCATGCTCACGCTCAGCCGGAACACTGGTAAAAATTTTTCCCGCCTCTTGACAAGTGTATATATGCAGTATATACTGTGTATACTCCATATATACAGTATATACTTAGGAGATGCATCATGGAAATAATTATCAGCAACGCAAACAATCAGCCTATTTATGAGCAGATTTACACTCAGATCAAATCCCTGATTATATCCGGCAGCTTAAAAGAGGGTGAACTGCTGCCGTCTATCCGTAACCTTGCAAAGGATCTCAGAATCAGCGTCATCACCACTAAAAGGGCCTATGACGAGCTGGAAAAGGACGGATACATCTATTCCGTTGCAGGCCGGGGTTCCTATGTGGCCGAGAAAAACATCGAGCTCATGCAGGAAGCTAACCTAAAGGAAATAGAGGAGCATATCAGGGCTATAATGCAGCTGGCCTCCAGCTGTAATCTGACTACCGACAACATCATAGAAATGGTGAAGCTAATCTCAGAGGAAGGATAAAATGAATGCAATTGAACTTAATAATGTAACAAAGTCTTATCCCGGTTTCACGCTGGACAATGTCAGCTTTTCATTGCCCACAGGTACAATCATGGGACTTGTAGGCGAAAACGGTGCCGGAAAAAGCACTGCAATCAAGCTTATTATGAATGCCATAAAGCCTGACAGCGGGTCAATTTCCGTTTTCGGTGTCTCGAACCGCAGCAGTGAATTTACAAAGCTCAAGCAGAATATCGGGGTTGTGCTTGACGAGGCATGTTTCCCCGGAATTTTGAATACCGATGACATTGATAAGATAATGAAAGCCACTTATATTAACTGGGACAGGGATGCCTACGAAAAATATATAAAGCACTTCGACCTTCCCCGTGGGAAGAAAATTCAGGACTTTTCCCGGGGAATGAAAATGAAGCTTGCCATTGCAGCGGCCCTTTCCCATCATCCCGAGCTTCTGATTCTGGATGAGGCCACCAGCGGTCTTGACCCCATGATACGGGATGAAATTCTTGATGTATTCAACGATTTTACACGGGACGAGGGCCATTCCGTTCTGCTTTCATCCCATATCATAAGTGACCTTGAAAAAATCTGCGATTATATAACTTTCCTCCACAAAGGAAAGCTTATGCTCTGTGAGGAAAAGGATGTTCTTTTGGATAAATACGCAGTGGTCAAGCTCTCCCGAGAAAACTTCTCTGCTCTTCCGGAGGATGCCCTTATCCGCAGAAAAGAAACCTCCTACGGATATGATGCGCTGGTTTTAAAGAATAAGATAAATTCCGCCTTTACTCCGGAAGTAACCAGTCTCGAGGATATTATTCTCTTTATGGCAAAGGAGGAAAATAAATGAAAGCTCTGCTTATTAAGGATTTTCTTGTGGTCACAAGACAGATGAAGCTGGTGCTACTTATAATTCCACTTATTGCAATAACCGGAGGCTCTTTCATGGCCCCTGTTGCAGTTATTATGGGTGCAGCGTTTACCATGACTGCCATGGGCTTTGACGAGCAGACAAAATGGGATGAGCTTGCAGTAATGATGCCCTACACCCCGAATGCCCTTGTGCTGAGCAAGTACCTTTTGGGATACATATGGATGCTTATTGCGGCAGTGCTTTTCATACTGGCTCAGGCAGTTACTTCTGTAGTAACAAAAAGTTCAATTTCAGACTCTCTCTGGCTTGTTTTCTATTCTATTCTTGCAGGCTCACTTTTCATTTCCGTAAGTACACCTGTATTTTTCAGATACGGAACCCAGAAGGGCAGGCTGATTTACTTCTGTTTCATAGCTGTTGCAGTATCTTTAGGAACTCTTCTGAAAAATTCCTCAGCCTTGGAGCTTCTCTGCTCCGCTCCGCTTATATTTATTGTTATCACGCTTATTATAAGCATTATATCATTGTCAATATCCGTACGCATAAAAAAAGTATGAAAAAATCGTTTATCCCATACGAATTCTGCGCTTTAAGCTTCAAATAATTTCAAACCACCGCATACGGTCAGTGCCGCAGCGGTGGTTTTCCTTTTCTCTGTTATTTGTATTCATTGCTGTTTAAAATTGAACTTTAATTTTTCCACTCAAAAAGTTCATTTATTTTTCAAAGTGTCTTGAACTTTTATTTTGTTAGTGCTATAATCTCAATTAAATTGAACTTATGATGTTGAATTGAACTTTTCAAGGAGGTTTATCCGGTGACTAACGATATATTTGCAGCAAGACTCAATACTGCTATGAAAAATTCAGGTAAAAAGCAGGTAGACCTTATACGTGCTGCCGATGAGCAGGGTGTAAAGCTTGGTAAGAGCCAGATAAGTCAGTATGTAAGCGGAAAAACTCTGCCACGAAACGATATACTGCGTTTTCTTGCTTCTGCATTAAATGTAAGCGAAGAGTGGTTAAAAGGAGAAGATTCTGAGAATATTGATCAGATTTCGGATATAAAATTAACGGATAATGAAAGTTTAGGAGCTGATGATATGCGTGTTATAAAAAAATCTTCAAAGCTGGATAATGTTTTATATGATGTACGAGGCCCTGTTGTAGATGAAGCCAACAGAATGGAAGATGCAGGAATGCAGATTTTAAAGCTGAATATCGGAAACCCCGCTCCCTTCGGCTTTAAGGCACCCGATGAGGTTATACATGATATGCGCCGCCAGCTGACTGAGTGCGAAGGCTACTCTCCCGCTGAAGGTCTGTTTTCTGCAAGAAAAGCAATTATGCAGTATGCTCAGCTGAAGCATATTCCTAATGTAACAATGGATGATATTTATACCGGCAACGGTGTAAGTGAGCTTATAAATCTCTCCATGTCTGCACTTTTGGATAATGGTGATGAGATTCTTATCCCCGCTCCCGACTACCCTCTCTGGACTGCCTGTGCAACCCTTGCCGGCGGCAAGGCTGTACATTATATATGTGACGAGCAGTCTGAATGGTATCCCGATATGCAGGATATCGAAAGCAAAATTACCGACCGTACCAAGGCTATTGTAATCATAAACCCCAATAACCCCACCGGTGCTCTTTATCCCAGAGAGGTTCTCCAGCAGATTGTCGATATCGCAAGACGTCATCAGCTTATGATATTCTCCGATGAAATCTATGACCGTCTGGTGCTTGAAACCGAGGAGCACATTTCCATTGCATCTCTGGCTCCCGACCTTTTCTGCGTCACATTCAGCGGTCTTTCCAAGTCCCATATGGTTGCAGGCTTCAGAGTAGGCTGGATGATTCTCAGCGGCAACAAGAGAATTGCTCAGGACTATATAAGCGGTATAAAAATGCTCTCCAACATGAGACTTTGCTCTAATGTCCCCGCTCAGTCTATTATTCAGACAGCGCTGGGCGGATACCAGAGCGTTCAGAATTACATTGTTCCCGGCGGAAGAATTTACGAGCAGAGAGACTATATTTATAAAGCTCTGACCGATATCCCCGGAATAAGCGCTGTTAAGCCTAAAGCCGCTTTTTATATGTTCCCGAAAATTGATGTAAAAAAATTCAATATAGTAGACGACGAAAAGTTTGCTCTTGATCTTCTGAAAGAGAAAAAAATTCTGATAATTCACGGCGGCGGTTTCAACTGGAAACAGCCTGACCACTTCCGTGTTGTCTATCTGCCCAGAATTGAAGTTCTGAAAGAGTGCGTAGACAAAATCGGAGACTTCCTCAGCTACTATCAGCAGCAGTAATAAAAAGCTCAGCACCTTAAAGATCAGGCAAGTAATTTAAGAAACACCGAAACTCAAAACGGAGTGTATCGAATTTCGATACACTCCGTTTTTTTGTGATATAGCTGCCCGATCAGTTGAAATTTATCCTTGATGCAGACAGAATTCAAGTTCGTCCACACCACCAGTGTGCTTCACGATATTTCCTGTTGGCTGAAACCCATTGCGTTCATAGAGCCGCTTGGCTCCGTCATTCGTGCTGAGAATCCACAGAAGAGGTGATTCTGTACATTTTTCAACAGCGAAAGCAAGCAATTGAGTTCCGTATCCTTTATTCTGCTCGCCAGGCAAAACATAGAGATTTTCAATCAGACTGCCATGAACCGAGACAATACCGACAGGCTTCTCGTCAGTCAGCATATAGAGCTGCGCACCTTTTGCAATCACTGATTCAAGATAGCCCTTTTGGCGTTCAGGTGTGTGGAGCGCAATAAACTCTGCGGAACATACGTCCCTGTGAGATTCTCTCCAGCTTTCAGAATGAATTATTGCAGCCTGCATCATATCCGATTGGCTAACCAGTTTAATCATATTCTTAACCTTTCATATTCCGCTTTGCGGATTTGTTATGAATTAACGCACAGGCGAGAATGGAATACAATGTTGTTTCTTTGTATCACTTTTACGAGCATACTATTTTTTACTCCTAAAGCTTTTTGAATTCCGCAATACCTGTGCAATTGAAACTGCACTGCCTGAAATCTGGATTATAAATCAGCCGCCGAAAGGCTGAGCTTTTCTTTGCCTGATATGTAGTTTGCAATTATATCGGCACAGGCTTCTTTTCCTACCGATGAATCAATGCAGATATCATAATTTGACATATCTGACCATTCCTGACCGGAAATACTGCGGTAATATGATGCTCTGGATTCATCTGCCCTCTGCATATTCTGTCTTGCTTCCTCGTGGCTGTCTCCGTACATCTTCTGAATATTTTCAATCCGAAGGTCATTGGGAGCATATATAAAAACTCTGACTACATTGTTGTAATGGCGCAGTACATAATCCGCTGCACGGCCTACAATTACGCAGGCACCCTGATCGGCTATCTTGCGGATTACTTTTTCCTGTGCAAATATTCCCTGCTGTGCAGCCTTAGTACTCAGATACAGCTGGCGTAATATACCGGATTTATCTTCGTTTTCTTCAGAGAAGAATTCATCTGCCATACCGCTTTCATAGGCAACAAGTGCGGTAAGCTCTTTTGAGTAGAAAGGAACATTCAGTTTTTCTGCCAGCAGTTCACCGATTGCCTTACCGCAGGAGCCATGCTGTCTTGCAATGGTGACAACCATGCCGGGGCGGGTTTCACTGATTGCCGCAGGCTCAGTCTCTTCCTTAGTCTCGGACTTGAGCTTCTTAAAGAAGATGATTGTCAGAATGAGGATTGCAATGCCGGCTGTAAGGTCAGATAAAGGAGAGGCAAAAAGTATGCCATAGATTCCGCTGCCGGGCTTACTTGCTTCAAATATTCTGCTCAGAGAGATTGTGAATATCACAAAGCAGAACAAGTCTCTTATAACAGATGCCACCATAGCCTGAACGGGCTTTCCGATTGACTGGAAGAATATTGATGATATCTTAATAAAGCAGGTCGCAACACTCAGGCTAAGGAAAATTCTGAAGCTCTCTACTGCAAATGTCATATACAGATCGCTCTGTTTACCGAATATGTTAATCAAAATCTCCGGCCACAGCTCAATAAATGCAGTAGAAACAATTCCTATGACCATAGCTGAGAAAAGCACATATCTGTATGCTTCTCTTACTCTGTCCATCTTATGTGCGCCGTAGTTATATCCCCATATCGGCTGACCGCCCAGAGCAACACCTACTACTATATTATTGACAATAGTATATACCTTTGTCTGAATACTGAATACGGATATAGGGATATCGCTTCCGTAAACAGACAATGCGCCGTATTTTGCAAGAGTAATATTACTCAGTATGGTCATTACAACCATGGAAACCTGAATTATAAATGTTGAGCCACCCAGACTTATAAGGTTTTTCAGCATTATTTTATCTATTTTAAAGCTCTCTTTTCTAAGCGTAAAGCTTTTGGGCTTGCGGAAATATGCCACGCTTACAGCAAAGGAAACAGTCTGGCCGATTACAGTTGCAATAGCTGCACCCTTAATACCCCAATCCAGAACAAAAATGCATATAGGGTCGAGGATAATGTTTAAAATCGCACCTGACAGTGTTGCTGCCATAGCAAAGTTTGGACTGCCGTCGGCTCGGATAACACCGTTCATCATGTTTGAAAGCGTGTATACCGGGAAAAAGATTGCGATTATTCTGAAATAATCCTGCGAAAGCTGAAGAGTCTGATCGGATGCGCCGAACATCAGCATCAGGGGCTTGCAGAAGATAAGGCTGAGTATTGTAATACATATGCTAATAATTAAAGTAGTGCTGATGCCTGTGCCGACACATTTGTGAGCACTTTCGCTGTCCTGTCGTCCGGAGCAGATACTAAGATACGAGGTTGCACCGTCACCTACACACCAGCACACCGCATTTACAAGGCAGATAATCGGGAATGATATTCCGGTTGCCGCATTGCCCAGATATCCAAGACTGCTGTTGCCTATAAATATCTGGTCTGCAATATTATAAAGCGCACCCACCAGAAGTCCAAGCACACACGGTACTGCAAACTTCGGCAGCAGCTTTGAAATCGGCTGTTCGCCTAATGCACTGTTGTCTCCCATATTCCTTCCTCCTATTGCATTAAAAATCCGCAAGCAGTTTCTATCAGCATTTATCAGCTTATAGTAAACTATTTGCGGTAGTTTGTAGAAACATTCACCCAATTGTGAACTTATATAAGTCATTTTCAGATTAAGTTAACTTTGGAATGATAACACGACAGTATGAGGATGTCAAGACGATATACTATATTGCCATTAAAACACGTATCATATAAGCAATTTTGCAGCATATAAATAAAATAGTACGGATTCTCCGATAACCTGCAATTTATATGCTGCAATATTTTTATAGATATACTAAAAGCAGTTCTGGATTGAATATATCCGGAACTGCTTTTTATAATCCCAATGAATTAAGTTTTTCCATATTCTTCTTTTTAAACTCCATAGAACAATGCATATATCGCCTCATTGTAATATTCACATCCGCATGGCCCAGTACCTCACTCAAGGTTTTTATCTCAAAGCCTGTCTCGACGCATCGTGTAGCGAAGGTATGACGCAAAGTGTGAAAATGTACTCCGGAAAGCCCGCAGTCATCAGTATATTTTTTCAATTTATACTGGAGAGTTCTCGGCTCCATATAGTGTTCAGATCCGGTAAGAACGAAATACTCGTCACTCTCAGGATACATTTTTCTGCAAAGTTCCAGTCCTCTTCGGGTAAGCGGTATGCTGCGCTGAGAGCAAACACTTTTCGGTTTCCCCAGTACAAGCTGGGTTTTGCCTCTGTCATTCGGTGAGAAGCTTTCTACTCTCTGCAAGCTTGAATTTACATAGATAATTCCCTCTTCTATTGATATATCCGCCCATCGCAGCGCACAGACCTCCCCTATTCTCATCCCTGTAATCATAGCCAGAAATACGCCGAACTTACATTCATCCATATCATTTGTCAGGTAATCCAGCAGTATATTCTGCTCTCTTATGGAAAGTACCCTTGTTTCCTTTTGGCTAAGCTTTGGATAGTGAATAGTCGGAAGCGATTTATTACTGTGGTTCAGTTTATAGGCATATCTCAGTACCGAGGACAGTACGCTCAAAATATCCCTTATAGATTTGTCGGAAAGATGCAGATTGTATGAAAGCAGCATACTGAAAGAGTTTATTTCCTGTTCGCTTATCTCCCCAAGCTCCCATTCTTCAAAAAACGGAATCAGGTGCAGGCGAACTATCCTTTCATATTTACAGTAACTCGATATCTTTACAACCGGCTTTTTGGCCCCCAGCCATTCATTGCAATAATCTGAAAATTTCCGTCCGTTTGTTCCATCGTTGTCCATATTTCTGTCCTCCGGCATAGAATTACAGCTTTCATATAAGGTACACGTGTACAAAGAAAATTATCAAAAAAGCAGCCACCCTAAAACAGAGTCGCTGCCTTAATCCTACCAATTACCAAAAAGCCTTTAAGTCCCCTTTTGCAATCACAATTTCATCCTAAGCGAACTTTTTCCTATTTACTTTATCGGAAAATATTTCGCAGAGTTTGATACTCTGCGAAATATATAGGTTTTTTACTAATTTCAGCATAAGTTTATCATACCGTTTTAGTAATTGCAAGGGTCAAATAATCATTTTTAAAATGATATCTAATGTTTTTTAATGATAAAAGAACGCCCAGCTAGAGTTGTTCTGAAAATAATACAGTTTAGATCAGTGCAACATTTTTATTGCAGGGCACTTATGTATTTAAACTAAGACAATAAAAAAGGAAGTTGCTATAAATGAGTCCAAAAGAAAGCATTTTTAAGGGAAGAAATTATACGGCAGAGCATAATTATAAGATGAAAATTGCAGGTCTTCACGGATATAGAGATAAACGAAAATTTTCAGAGTTTTGCAGTCAATGGCTTATGATGAAAAAGCCCGCACTTAAAGACTCCAGCTTTTCTAAATACGAAATAATCATACGGAAACATATCATTCCTGTTTTCGGCTCATGTATTGCTGAAAATATTACAGACAAAGATATTGATAATTATACCCATGAGCTTTTATACGCCCAGTCTCTCTCCCCTAAAACTGTCCACGATATATTAACCGTACTGGATGCTTTGCTTAAATTCGTGTATAAGCAGGAAAACATTACCGGAAATATATCCAAAATAAGCCGTCCGAGAATTCCGGTTAAAGAGATGCGGGTTCTTACTCGACATGAAGCCCTTTGTCTTTCGGATTATTTACTGGAAAACATAGATGACTGCCGCTTCGGTGTGCTTCTGGCAATGGTTACAGGCATCAGAATAGGTGAATTGTGTGCCCTCAGGTGGAAAGACATCTCTCTTGACGAAGGATATCTGCGCATTTGCTCAACAATGCAAAGAGTCGGCAGCATCTCTGCGGTAGATAATAAACGGACAAAAATCGTCATTGACTCCCCTAAAAGCGAAGCATCAAACCGAATTATTCCCCTTACAGACAAAACTCTGCACCTTTGCAAGCTGATGCAGACAGATAATCCCGAAAACTATGTGCTTACGGGAAATATAGATTATATGGAACCACGCTGTCTTCAATACAGATTCAGAAAATATACCTCATGCTGCGGACTGAATGATGTGCATTTTCACACGCTTCGTCATACCTTCGCCACAAGGTGCCTTGAGACCGGTTTTGACATTAAGACTTTAAGTGAAATTATGGGACACGCCAACACCGGCATTACTTTGAACCGCTATGCTCACAGTACCATGGAGCAGAAGCGTGAAAACATCAAAAAACTGTCCGCTTTAGGATTTTAATAAGCGCAAATCTTACAAAAAATGCTTGTAACGAGAAACTATAATAAAATTAAGAAAGCTTTATTTCGCAGAGTATCAAACTCTGCGAAATAGTTTTACATAGCTGTCTTATTATCTCCCCTAAAGTGCAGATTTAATCTTTTCAAAATTCAAAAATTTCAGAGGAAGTAAATATGAGCAAAACTTCAAAAAAAATCTGGAATATATGTTCCATGTTTATTGTAGTCATTGTCGTGCTGCTGGCAATTCTTCTTTTTGCAGGCCGATTTATCGGACTTAATGTTTACACCGTGCTGTCAGGCTCTATGGAACCGGATATTGCCACCGGTTCACTATTGTACGCAAAAAAGCCTGATCTATCAAGCTTGAAGCCGGGTGACGTAATCACTTTTAAGCTTGCAGAGGGCTTTATTGTAACCCACAGAATAGTTGAAATCTTACCTGACGAAAATGATTCTTCCGCTTTTTACTGCATAACCAAAGGTGACGCAAACCAGACCTCAGATGCAAATCCCGTACATAGCAGCAATATTATCGGTGAAGCCGTGTTTTCACTGCCAAAGCTCGGCTTTCTTGTCTCATACATCCAAAACCCGCCAGGTCTTTATGTAAGTATCGCAGTCGGCGCATTTCTGGCTCTGTTTATGATGGTTCCCGATATCGTCAATATCTTTACAGTCGAAAAACAGAAGCAGGGAAAGCATTGCAGCTGAAAGCTTAACCTGCCGCACAATCAGTATTATATATGTAGGCACTCACCACATATATTATAATAAACATTTTTAAGGAGGAGTAATCCAATGAAAAAAACCATGACAATCGCATTAGCTCTGGTACTGGTCGTAGCTCTGTCTGTGGCCGGCACATTCGCACTTTTCAGTGCAAAAACCGAAGTAGTGTCCAACACCTTCGCAATGGGTGGACTGATTCCCGAAAACGGTCTGACCCTCAAAGAACATATCGCTGAGCTTCAGGCTGACGGCAGCTACAAGCTCGGCACTGGAGAAGTTGCAAGCAACGCCTACACAGTAGTTCCCGGTGTAAACCTCCCCAAAGATCCTTATGTAGATGTAACCTTCCTTAAGGATGCACCTCTCTGTTACCTCTTTGTTGAGGTTGTAAGCACTCTTCCCGAAGGCCTTAACTTTGCAGTCAATGCACAGTGGCTGCCCCTCAAGAATGGTGACGCTCAGGTCTCCGGTCCTAACGGCGGTCTTGTATATGTTTACAGTGAAGACGGTGCAACTGCTCTCCAGTTCAACACCAACAAAGCCGGCCTCGGAATTCTTGCTGGAAATCAGGTAACCGTTTCCAAGAATATTGCAGATCTCGGCGAATCTCCCAAACTCGACTTCTATGCATACCTGTCTCAGGCTATCGGTGTTTCCGGACCTCATGAAGCTTTCAGTGTTTTCTCCACTACTGCTCAGCCCTGAATCTAAACTGTTATGCTCTGCCCTTCGGGGCAGTGCATAGTATAGCAGCCGATTTTTTCGGCTGTTATACTATGCAGAAAAGATACGGCATAATCCCCCATAATCAGGTTCAGAGTAAAACATATATGAGCTGAAATGAGGTCAAGAAAGGAGTTCTTATGAGAAAACTGAAAATTCTGGTGATAGCATTGATAGTCTGCTGTCTGGGTATTTCGGCAGCAGGCTCGCTTGCATATTTTACCGCCTCAGAGCAGGCCCATAATGTTATTACCACCGGCAACATTGACATTGAGCTGAAAGAGACGGCTATCGGTGAAGATGGAGCTGAACGCCCCTTCCATGATGTAGAGGGGCTGGCCCCCGGCTCGGAAGAGAGTAAAATTGTCAAGGTAGTAAATACCGGCAGCAATGAAGCATGGGTAAGAGTTAGCGTAGATACAACTGTTGCCCTCTCCGACGGAGCCGCCGGCACAGTTGATCCCTCTGTTATAAGCTTTGACATCAACGAAGAGCACTGGACCGAAAAAGACGGTTTCTATTACTACAATCAGATTTTAAAGCCCGGTGAAACCAGCGAGCCTCTCTTTACCACAGTTACTTTTTCAAAAGACATGGGAAACGAATATAAAAACAGTACCATAAGCGTCAATGTCTCAGCTTCTGCTGTTCAGTCTGATAACAATGGTCAGAAGGTACTGGATGCAGTCGGCTGGCCTGCTGTCAGTTGAAAGGATGGTAAGCTATGAATAAGAAACTTAACAAATTTATTGCTATCATTCTTTGTCTTATCATGACAACTGCTTTGATAGCGGCCGCAGTTCCCGAAAGTGAAGAGCCTGCTCAAGAGACAGCTCAAATTTCTCCCGTTGTACCTGAGGAGGCAACTCCCGCTCCCGTTACCGACGAGTCTGCTGAGTCTGAACCCGCTTCGCAGGATGTCCCCGCAGAAGCTGATTCCTCTGCGGCAGAAACTGTCGTTCCTGAGCAGAGCGGAGAAAACACTTTAGAGGAAAGCGGCGAACAGGCTCCCGAGCCAGGTGCAGACGAAACCGGGTCTGCCGAAGAAGTCCCTGAAAACACTGAAACGCCTGCTGAACCTCAGATTTCGGAAAATGTCCTGAATATGCTTTGGGGTATAAAAGGCAGTGAGGAATTCAGTCTCCGTCTTAGCGAGTTGCTTGGATGTGAGCTTGAATCTGAGGTACTTCAAAAGCTGTCTGCCTGCGAAAACACAGAGACATTTACCGCAGAATTAAAGGCTGTTTTAAGAACTATGCTCCCCTCTAACACAGGCGATCCCATACTGGAAAAATTACTATCCGATACGCCGGAACAGTTCAAGGCTGAATTTGCCCAGCTCAAAGCCTTAAACGCTCCCGCTGAATCTGAGCCTCAACCCGCTCCCGAAGCTCAAATACCTGTATTCAGCGCTGATACTGCAAAAGCTGAGTTTTTAAGCTGTCAGACTGTTGAAGAGGCTGAGACTTTCAAAGCAAACCACAGTCAAGAAGAGATAGATACTGTTTTAGCCGTCTGCACAGCCGACGAACTGAGAGCATTCGTTGTTAAACTCGGTCTATATACAGAACCTAAACCTTACATTTTCCCAATAGACTATACAAATGTCGGCAGACTGCTTCCCCCTCTGCCCAAAATCTGCACATTGGCAGCAAATACCTCCGGTCCGGATAACGGGCTTGAAACAAATAAGACCGCAGTTGAAAACGAGGACGGTTCTTATACTATTACCCTCGAAGCCTATACAACCGGCACTGTAAAAGGCGGCGAACCTATTCCCGTTGACGTTGTGCTGGTACTGGATGAAAGCGGCAGTATGAGATATGAGCTTGAAAGTTCAAATCATATTCCGATATATGAGCCTTCACATAATGAAAAATATTATATACAATCCGGAAACGATTATCTTCCCGTAACATGGTGTGAACATTGCAATGCCTGGACAGACGGATGTGCTAATATTGGTCCTTTTATTCATATTGAGGGTACCTCGTTTATTCCCAAAACATCCGCAGATGACCCTAACCCGGATCACACTCAGTTCTTCTACCAGGAACCCGGTCAGATAAAAAACGCCATACTGAAAGCCTCTGCTGAAAACTTTTTGTCTAAAGTCCACGATGATGCGCTTAAGAATAACGTGGAGCACAAAGTATCCGTAATAGGATTTTCCGGGGATGGCAGAGCTTACACCCACCTTTCTGATATACGTGTTGAAAGCAATTACAACGCTGCTGTAAACGCCGTACACGACCTTAAAACTGATGGTGGTACCTATGTTGATGACGGTCTCCGACTTGCAGCTCAGGAGTTTGAAAACACTCCCGGAGCCGGCAGACAGCGGGTTGTAATCGTATTCACAGATGGTATTCCCGGCAGTGGTCACTGGGACGACAGCCGCACTCAAGAGTCTGCAAATAATGCTATTTCATATGCAAACACCATAAAAAACACTTATGGCGCTACGGTTTATTCAATCGCAATGATAAATGATGCAAATCCCGAAGCAGGCATCAGCGGCAGTTCAGACACAGAGAAAACCAATAGATTTCTCCATTATATTTCCTCAAACTTCCCCTATGCAAGCTCTATGAATTCCGGCGGAAGCGGCAGTCAGGTTGCAGGATATTACCTTGCCGCAAACAGTCAGGAAGCCCTTAACCAGATATTCGGTGCAATTTCTGAGGATATTGCAACCCCAAGCATTGATTTGGGAACCGAAACAGTTGTAAAAGATGTAATATCTCCCTATTTTAATGCTCCTGAGGGCACAGACAGTATTAAAGCATACTCTTCAGATTATCTCGGTAACGGTCAGTGGGCAGAGCCTGTCGAAATTACCAATCAGGTCAAAATAAGCAGCAATCAAGGCGTAATCGATGTCTCCGGCTTTGATTATACTGCAAACTTCGTTTCAAAGACCGGCAGAGGCATAGATGACAGCTTCTATGGTAAAAAGCTGATTATTAAGCTTAATGTCACTCCTAAAGCAGGCTTTCTCGGCGGAAACTCCGTACCTACCAACGACAGCAGTTCAGGTGTCTATGATAAGGGTAAAAATATTGAAGCATTCCCTGAGCCAAGTGTAGATGTGCCCATCCCTGAAATCACCATTCAGCCCGCAGATAAGCACGTTTATCTGAACTCAAATCTTACAGGCAGTGACCTCACAAACGGCGTTATTGCGAAGTGCGGTGAAACTGTGCTTAACGACCCCGCCGCTCCCGTTGAAGGCTGGCAGAAAGCTTTCGTCACCGTCGGTGAGCCTGAGGCAGTTGAAATAAACGGAATAAAAGCAGACAGAAAATATACGGTAAACATGAATATAACGCCTAAAAGCTCCGGAAGTATAAGCAGCAAAGAATCTTCAGGAACGGCAAATATTTTTGTTTACAGGCCAGAAATTACCTGTAATGACAGTCAGATATTCCTCGGCGAAACAGCAGATTACAAAGATAATGTTCAGGCCTCTGTCAAATGGGTTCACGGCATAGATTCCGCAGACCCTGCAAAAATGCTGGGCGCAGTCCCCTCCCTCAGCCTTGCATATAATCCTGAGGCCGGAAATTTCGTCAAAGATACTGATGTTAAGCTTAGCACAGCAATAAACGGTGAAGATGTAACTCAGTATACCATAATCAAAAATCCTGACGGCAAAGACCGGAACCACGATTTTACCGTTAAAGTGATTTCCGGAACTTTGAAAATAACAAAGGCAGGAAATGCCGGAGCGAACGAAGGTTTTGTATTTACAGTCACAGGTCCTGATGGATTTTCCAGAAAGATATCATTAACCAACGGTCAAAGCATTACTATTTCCGGACTTCCGGCAGGCAGCTACACAGTAAGTGAAGATGCCCTCTGGGCATGGAAATATGATGTATCCGGCAGTCCTCAGAATGTTGAGATAGGCCGCAGCTCCCCCAATGGAGATGTGACTGTCACAAACACTTTGAAATCCGGACCTTTGCCCGAAAACGGTGACTGCTTCGTACGCAACATAAGCGAGACAGTCATTTCCACAGCGGGCTGAAAGGAGGATTTGAGTAATGCATTTTGATAAAAAATATTTTATCCTTATTATTTCCCTGCTGCTCGTATATACGCTTTTGGTTGTCGGAACCTTTGCATGGCTTTCCGCTAAAACCGACCCTGTTACTAACTCATTTGCAAAAGGCTCAGTCCCCATAATTCCCGAAGAACAGCTTGAAGGACAGGTAAAGAAAAGCGTAACCATTCAAAATACCGGTAATTCCCCCGCACTTATAAGAGTCTCCGTCACCGTAAACCACGTTGATGGGGACGGAAATATAATTGACGGTGCCCCCGTTTCTCTCCCTATAAACAGTGCTGATTGGGACATTATAAACGGAATTTACTATTATAAAGGCATCGTTCAGCCCGGCGGAAAAACCTCAAACCTGTTCACGCAGGATGTTGACTATACCGGATTGGAAATAAACATTATGGCACAGTCTGTACAGGTTTCCGGTAATTTCGGTACTGCCGCCAATCCCGTCAGCCCCTCACAGTTTGCATGGAACATGATCTACAACGCAGACACAAGAGTCTGGTCGGAAGCATAAGGAGGTGCGGTAATGAGAAAGATATTTAAAAGCTTATCAGCTCTTGCTCTGTCCCTGATGCTTACGGTAGGATTAGTTTCAATCGCCTATGCAGAATCATCTGTCACATATAAAGGCGGGGCAGAAAAGTTTGTTTTTCTGGAAGGAAGCAAATACACTGACAGCGACCTTTTCGGCAGCTTCAAAGGAGTAATGCCCGGCGATGAACTGAGTCAGACAATCACCATCAGGAACAGATTTCGCAATGCAGACACAGTTAAAATTTACCTTAGAGCAGTTGCCCATGACGATTCCGGCAATCCTCTCAGTGAAAATGTAGCCGCAGAAACCGATCTTCCCTCAATGCAGGAATTTCTTTCACAGCTTTCCATGACCGTAAAGCAGGGAGACACGCTTCTCTTTGAAGCAAGTCCGGATCAGTTAGGCGGACTCGAAAAAAATGTTCTTCTCGGAAGCTTCCCGAAAAATTCAAGCACAGAGCTTGTTGTCACGCTCACTGTTCCTCTGGAGCTAGGAAATGAGTTTCAAAACCGAACAGGTGAAGTTGACTGGGTATTTACCGCTGAGGAATTCACAGAATCAAATCCCTCAATTCCAAAAACCGGTGACGAAAGCAATATCACCCTCTGGACAGTCCTCACCTTTCTGAGCATTGCAGGAATAACAGTTCTTTCAATAATCTATAAGCGCAAAAACACGTCTCAGTCCAAATAAGTTTTACTGCCCCGTCCGGCCTCGAACCGGCCATCGGGGCAGTTTTTTATCTGTATCTGATTATAGAATAAATCCACCTTTATTATCGTAAAGGTGGATTTATTTTTATATTATAATTATGAGAATTTAACAACCAGAACCCCGTCGATTACAGCTATCGAGCCCGCATCGGGATAGCAGTTCATATTTTGTACAGCTTCACTTTCTGCAAGTTCCGCATTAACCGCTTCATCTGCAAACCTGACATCATATCCAAGCTGTATCGGCAGATAATACTCATACCTTGTAACCTGATATCCCGCTGTGCCGATATTTTTATACGGAACAGAATCCCATTCGTTATGCAGCAGATTGTCATTCGACATTCCAATAAAGGCCCATTCCATATCGGAGCTATATCCTTCCGTTCCCTCTGCTCTGGCCAGAAGTCCCGTCCAGTATGTCTGCGCCTGTATTCTGTCAAAGTAGACTTTGCTGTATACTGCGTTAGACTGCATTGAATAATTCAGGCATACAAGACACAGCAGAACTGCCACGCATATGCGTATGACTTTATAGCTTTTCTTCTGCTTATCCGTATGCATATGTTCTTTAAGTTTGCAGCACATTATTACAGGCAGCAGATACAGAAGTGCGAGAGAATAGAGCATAACTTCATGGATTTCACTGTCAAAGCACATGATTTTTATGCTGTACAGTCCCAGAGGATAGATTATAAGGAAAAGTGCAAGGAGTACTTTATTCTGAACTGATATCTTTTTCCAATTTTTTATTGCAATATAAGCAATTGCCGCCAGTCCGAAAATCTCAAGCAGGTTCAATGCTGCAGCAACGAAGGCGGTTCCTGTTGTATGATTTGCCGGATCAAGCATAATCCGTAAAAAATCCTTATAAGTGGCAATTATTCTGTACGGAATTTCTCTCAATGAGAGCTTTCCCATATTGTTTATATTCTGATACCCTGAAAGCTCTGTATTCGTTACTGCAAGCATTATTTTCAATACAGCAAAATACGCAAGCAGGCTCAGGAGCAGCACTGCCAGATAGAAGAACGCTCTTTTCAGCAGGTTCCAGCCTTCCGCTTTTCCGTCAAGAGCATGAACAATCAGAAGTGTCAGGAACAGCACTATCATAAACGGGAAATAAGCCTGATAAATTCCAAGGGCTATCGCAGACAAAATTATTGCGGGAATAAAGCCGAATTTATATTTTTCAGTAAGCCATACGCCTGAGACTGTCATAAAAACCGCCGCAGCATAATAAACCGATGCAAAGGTGTACAGAAAAGTAGCGTTTACAGCCGGAAATGTAACCATTATACCGCTCAGTGCAGCGCAAAGCCACTTATCCTTAATCTTGAACATATCAACTATCAGATACGATGACAATGCAATAAATATAATGGCAAGCAGGTTATTATAAAACCCGAGATTCCAGATTGGCCAATATTTACTGAGGAAGTTATTTATGATTTCCAAAGTCCACCTTCCGGAGCTGAGTCCTGCACCGGTTCCCCATACAGCCGTAATGGAATCCGAACTCTGAAGCATATTTACCATGCCAAACAAATGCGCCAGCATTCCGAAAGCTATGCCTGACCCCATCGTGGTCAAAAGCAGCTTCTTTTTTTCATCTTTCATTTATACTCACTTTCCTATATTCTAAAATAATATATAATCTTTATTGTTATCAAATTTATTTTACTATGTTCTGATAATAATTCAAGTTAAACCGCTTTCAGTTCCGAGTTATTCACAGTCTATTCATTATCTGCTCTATGTTTATACAGCATTTTACAAATATGAAACAAAATCTAGGTTACTTTTGAAATATATATTGAGTATGCTATAACCATAGCAAGAGTTAGTCTTTTTCATTTTTCTCCTTTTTAGTATAAACAGAGAGGTCGTTCTCCCGACCTCTCTGTTTTTTATATTTTTGAAGTTTTCGGGAATACTCAGTATAAAAAGGGGGAGTTTAATCGTGTCTAAACAGGATACTGTAAGACTTATGCGTCAATGCGGCGCAGGAATTAAGATGGGCGTTTCTGCTTTGGACGAAGTTTATGATAAAATCTGTTCTGCTGAATTTAAACAGGCCGTGCAGAATTGCAGAATTGAGCATATAAAGCTTGGCTACGAGCTTAAAGCGCTTTTAGATGAATACGGTGAGGAAGAAAAAGAGCCGGGTCCTATTGCAAAAGGAATGTCATGGATGAAAACAAATCTTACACTCGCCGTGGATGAATCCGATGAATCTATCGCCGACCTCATTACAGACGGCTGCAACATGGGTGTAAAAGGTATTAACCGTTTTCTAAATAAATTCAAAACCGCAGATCAGCGTGCTAAGGATATTGCAGTAAAGCTCAGTCAGCTTGAAGAAAGGCTTGTTGTGGATTTAAGGCCATACCTTTAAAATATCAGCTTTGTCAAGCCGGATCGTATCAGGAAAACTGCATACAAAGCATTAAACGGCATGACTCAGTCACGCCGTTTTTAATATAATCAAATTTTAATCCAAATTCAATGTATTCTGTATCACAATCAGCACTCAGGAAAGTTTTCCGAAAAGGCTGCCGTACTTATGTTTCGACCGCAGAGCAAGCAGCGCTCCAAGAGTAATCCATACAATAAGAATAAACCATTCATGTGCATTAAAGAAGCTGCCTGAACCGGGAATCAGATAAAGCAGCATCATGCCAAGTGAAAGTATGAACGCCGAAATACCAACAAACTTATAGTGCCTTACTTTATACGGTCTGTGCAGTTCCGGATATCTGCATCTTATTACAATAAATGAAGCCGATACAAATACATAAGTGGCACAGCAGGCAAAGCTTGCGGCATTTGAAATCCAGTTAAGCAGAGAGCCTCCCAGAAAAATCGAGACGACCGTAAGCACTCCGATCATGCAAACAGCATTCACGGGCGTGTGAAATTTTGGATGCAGCTTTGAAAACCACTGAGGAAGCATTTTGGCATTTGCCATTGCATAAATTATTCTGCTGCCGCCAATAAGGAACGAATTCCAGCTTGTAATTATTCCGCAGACACCGCCGATAATAAGAACTCTGGCCATAGCTGCGCTGGAAAAAGCCTTCTCCATTGCATCAGCTGTAACAAGCCGCTGCTGACTTATGGAGTTTCCGACCTCAGCAGGTGTAAGTACATATCCTACCGCAAGCATAACCGTCACATAAAAAGCAACCGCAAGAATTATGGATAAAAGCATAAGCTTTCCTATTTTCTGGGGCGGGATGTCTATTTCATCTGCTATCTGGGGTATAACGTCAAATCCCAAAAGGAAAAACGGTGATACTGCCGCCATAGCAAATACATTGCCGAGTTTTCCCGGGATATCCTCACCTACAAAAAGTCTGGATGTTATGTTTTCCGCAGTACCTGAAAATGCAGACGCTGCCACAAGCAGAAGCCCTGCGGCGGCAATGCTTATTGTAAGAACAGTCTGGAGCTTTGCGGCTGCTTTAATGCCTCTGATGTTCACAGCAGTTATCAGCACCGCAAACACTATTGCAAAAATAAGCCAGCTTGCATATACATCAAATCCGCCCACAGTATACAAATAACCTTTCAGAAAATCAGGGAATATATACTGAATAACCGTCGGCACGGCGCAGGCTTCAAAACACACCACGCCTATATAGCTCAGCGTCATCATCCATGAGCATATATAAGAAGCGACTGGGCCCAATGCAATATTGCTGAATATCATGGTGCCGCCGCCATGGGGCATGGCAGTGGTTAATTCAGAATATGTAAGTCCCACCAGAAATATCATTATACCGCCAATTATAAAACCGAAAACTGCGCCCAGACTTCCTGATTCCGACAGCCAGCTTCCGGTAGAAATCACCCATCCCCAGCCTATCATCGCGCCGAAAGCAGTGACCATGGCATCGAAGTAATTAAGTGACTTGTTCAGATTCTTTTTCTCGTCCATAAAACCAAACCTTATTCAACATACAATTTCTACGCAAATTATTTTCACAGTATTCTATCAATATATGCCGCAGAAAGCAACGTAAATAAAGCTAATAAATCTAACTGCGGCATTTTTCTGATATTTCCATATTGCAAAAAGTGGGCTGCATCCGTTTAATCAGCGGATGCAGCCCTTTAAT
>JAHHRR010000039.1 GCA_020025655.1 Oscillospiraceae bacterium | reverse complement strand
TTCGAACCCCTGACCTTCTGGTCCGTAGCCAGACGCTCTATCCAGCTGAGCTAACCGCGCATTTCTTAGCGCTCAATTATAGTAACACAGCTTAGATAGAATTGCAAGTGTTTTTTAAAATTTTTTTATTATTTTTTTCTTTCTTCGACTTTTACCAGCCCATGCTGTCGGAAATTGAGTCTGCCATCTCGCCCATGGTTTTAAGTGCCTTGCCCATTGCACTTTTCATCTTGCGTTTTTTTCTGGGTTTCATAGCAATAGCGGCAGTACCGATGGCGGCCGCTCCAAGACCCATACCGATCAGAAAATTTTTCTTGTTCATAAAAACTTTACCTCACTTTCATATGGTATATATATTATGTGCATTTATTGCGTTGCTACTTATATGTAAAATGTGGTACAATAACTATATATTGAGAATTTTCGGAGGTATTTATATGAGTGTAAGAATTTTGGCTGTGGGCGATGTATGCGGAGAGCCCGGCCTTGATTTTCTCAACAGGCACCTCGGTTCATATAAACATATGCAGGGCATTGATTTCACTGTGGTAAACGGCGAAAACGCAAATGTCGTAGGTGTAACTCCCCGTCAGGCGGACTCTATTTTCAGAGCCGGTGCGGATGTTATAACTTTAGGTAATCACACATGGACAAGAACTGAGATTCGTCCTTATCTTGATGAAGAGAGCAGAATTCTTCGTCCCGGCAACTTCGGTCCCCAGTGTCCCGGCAGAGGCATTGCTGTATACGAGACTAAATTCGGTGACGTATGCGTTTTAAATCTGATGGGACGCTTCACACTGGACAGCAACACTGATAATCCGTTCCCCATTGCAGACGGATATATGCAGGAAATCCGTGAAAAAATAGTTCTTGTAGATTTCCATGCAGAGGGCACAAGTGAAAAGCGTGCTATGGGATTTATGCTTGACGGCAAAGCCAGTGCTGTCTGGGGTACTCATACGCACGTACAGACCTCAGATGCCTGTGTGCTGCCCAAGGGCACAGGCTATATTACTGATCTGGGAATGACCGGCCCTGTAAATTCCGTTCTTGGTATTGAGCCTTCCCAGAGCATAGGAAAATTTATGGGCGACCCTCCCAGACGCTACGAATCCGCAAAGGGTCCGTGCAAAATGGAGGGCTGCATATTTGAAATTGATGAAACTACCGGCAGATGCCTTAAGGCGGAGGGAATCAGACTGACATGAAAAAACTCAGAATTCTTCATGCGGCTGACCTGCATCTGGACTCCCCTTTTGAGGGGCTCCCTTCAGGTAAGGCTGCAATACGCCGCAGCGAACAGCGTGAGCTTTTAAATGCTCTCGCCGAGCTGAGTCAGCGTGAAATGGTGGATCTGGTTCTGTTGAGCGGTGACCTGCTCGACAGTGCAAAATCCTATTACGAAACAGGTGAAGAGCTTGTAAGGGCGCTTAACAATATTGCTGCACCTATCTTTATTGCTCCCGGAAATCACGATTTTTATTCCGATAAATCCCCGTATGCCAAGCTTAAGCTGCCTGAAAACGTCTACATTTTTAATTCATCGGATATAGACAGAGTAGAGCTTCCCGGCATGAACACCGTGGTTTACGGTGCCGCTTTTACAGACTCCCACAGTGGCCCCATGCTGAAAGATTTTTCAGCTCCTCGCAAAAATGACTGGTTCAATGTTATGTGCATTCACGGCGACGTGGGCCAGCCCGACTCTCCATATAATCCGATAAGTGAAAAGGAGCTTGCAGAAAGCGGCATGGATTATGTGGCACTGGGTCATATACACAAAGCCAGCGGATTAAAGAAATCCGGCTCCACCTACTATTCATGGCCCGGCTGTCCTGAGGGCAGAGGTTTTGACGAAGCAGGTGAAAAAAACGTAAGCATTGTCGATCTGGAAGATGACCGCTGCACTCTCACGCCTGTTTCCATTGCAAGCCGCAGATATGAGATATTAAATGTAGATATCTCCGATTCTGAACCCGTGGTTGCAATTCACAGCCATCTGCCGGATGACACTGTGCGTGATATATATCGTATTGTTCTGAAGGGACAAACTGAGGAACCCCCCGATCTTAAAGATCTGTACGATAAATTCTCTCATATGTTCTTTGAGCTGCAGATTAAAGATGAAACAAGACTGCGCCGCAACATATGGGAAAAGGTTGATGAGGACAGTCTGAGAGGACTTTTCCTCAGAAAGCTTTATGCCCGTTATAAGGAAACAAAAGACGAACTTGAAAAGCTCAAAATTGAGCAGGCAGCCCGCTGGGGTCTTGCCGCTCTTGATAACGGAGAGGAGGTAGTTATCCATGAAGATAAATAAACTCAGCGCCTCCTTCGGAAAGCTCGAAAATGAAACCCTTAAATTCCATGACGGACTCAATATTATCTCCGCTCCAAACGAAAGTGGAAAATCCACATGGTGCGCTTTCATAAGGGCTATGCTTTACGGCATAGACACCTCCGAGCGTGCAAGAAACGGATATCTGCCTGATAAAATCCGCTATGCTCCATGGTCGGGAGCGCCCATGGAAGGCAGCATGGATTTGACAGTTAATGACTACAAAATAAGCATCACCCGCAGCAGCCGTTCAAAAGCTGCACCTATGCGTGAATTTTCAGCAGTTTATACCGGCACCAACACAAAGGTCGACGAGCTTAATTCCCAGAATGCCGGTGAACAGCTCACCGGTGTCTCAAAGGATGTTTTCACCCGCAGCGCATTTGTTGCACAGGGTAAGATTTCTGTAAGCGGAAGCCCCGAGCTCGAAAAACGGATAAGCTCAATTGTTTCCTCAGGTGAGGAGGACAGTTCTTTCTCCGAGGCCGATGAACGCCTCCGTGCATGGCAGCGTAAGCGCCGCTATAATAGTCACGGAATGCTCCCGGAGCTTGAAACACAGATAGACGACAGCGAGAAAAAGCTGACTGAGATGAACGGTTCTCTGGATGAGCTGGAGCTTTTAGAGGGCAAGCTCAGTAAGGCCCGTCAGGAATGTGTAGAGCTCGAAAGTGGTGGAATAAAAAGCCGCAAACGTCAGCGGAAGGATTCTCTTAATCGTTTAAGCTCCGGACGCACTGAGCTCAAGGAAAAAAGTGACGAGCACGACCGTGCTATGGCGGAGCTTTCAAAGTGCAGAGATGAGCTTCGCTCCAGCCGCTTCGGTGACAGAACAGGTGAGGAGCTGGAGAAGGAAGTCAACAGCGATGTTGAAAGGCTCAACTCTCTGTCTGAGAACAATAAAAGCTTTTTCGTTGTCCTTCCGGCAGTGATTTGTTTTGTGCTTGCAATAGTATTTGCAGCCCTTTATACCTCACGTTCAAGTGTGGGCTTTATTATTGCGGCTGCGGTATTCTGTATAGTTGCAGTTGTACTTCTTCTGCGTTATGCAAAGCTCAAGCAGGAAGCCCTAAAATCGCAGGAGGAACGGCGGCAGATTCTAAAAAAATATAAAGCCGACGATGCGGATGGAATTTTCGAGATTCTGGATAAACACTGGGCACTGTGCAATGCTGTTGCCGATGCTGAGCAGCTTGAGCTTCAGACCCATGATGCATATGAAATTGCACATGAAAGACAGGCTGAACTTGAATCCCGTGCTCTTTCCGATCTGGATTTTGCGTCCGGCAGTTCCGATGCAGCAAGGCTGAGCCGTGAACTTGCAGATGCAAGAATGAATGCCGAGCAGATTTCCTCACAGATTGCCGGCCTCAGAGGGCGTCTTTCCGCTATGGGCGATCCGCTGGTTCTTGCAAGTGACTTGAGCTGCATGAAAGAGGAATACCACGATATTCAGGATGAATTTGACGCTATAAGTCTTGCTCAGGAGGTTCTTACTGAGGCAGATAAGGAAATGCAGAGCCGCTTCTCTCCCGAAATCGGAAAGCTTGCCGCAAAATATATGGCTTCAATTACCGGCGGTAAGTACGAAGACATTCTCATAAACCGTGACTTTTCCGCAAAGACCCGTGCTGATGGTGATCTTGTGGCAAGAGATGCTGAATATTTAAGCGCCGGAACTCTTGATCTTATGTATCTTGCAGTTCGTCTTGCAGTATGTGAGCTTGCTCTTCCCTCCGGTGAACCCTGCCCGCTTATCATTGATGATGCTCTTGTAAACCTCGACGATCAGCGCTACGATCAGGCCATAGATTTATTAAAGAAGATTGCTAAAAAGAGACAGGTTATTCTCTTCACCTGCCGTGAATATATTCCGGAATAAATCTAATGCACCGCAGATAAACTTAACACTACACCAAATGCAGGCAGAAATTCTCTGCCTGCATTTTTACGGCCCATATTCGTTCGCACATAAAAAACAGCAGCGCTCAGATTGAGCGCTGCTGTCAGTGTTTATATATTAAGGTATATATTTAAATTGAATCAGAATACTGCCTTAACAGCACCTGCATAGGTTTCATCCATGAAGTTCTTGACATCATCGGTAAGAAGAGCCTTTACAAGAGCCTGAATCTTTTCGCTGTTTTCCTCACCGGTGCGGCAGGCAATAACATTTGCAAAGGTCTGACCTGCTTCGCCGTCAGCTGCCTCAAGTGCCAGAGCATTCTCTACCTTGAGACCGGCCTGAATTGCATAGTTGCCGTTGATAACTGCGATAGTACCCTCGTCGGAGTTCTCCAGCTGTGCGGGAAGAGTCTCTGCGGAAATTGCGGTAACAACATAGCCGCCGTCGTCTACGATATCAAGGGGAGTAATGCCCTTATCAATAGAAGCATCCTCGGGGAGAGTGATAATGCCTTCCTGCTGTAACAGAAGCAGTGCACGGGTGCCGTTGGTTGCGTCTGCGGGGATAAGAATGGAAGCGCCTTCCTTGAGTTCGGAGAGATCACTTACGCCGTTGCCGTAGATGCCGAAGGGCTCATAGTGAATGAGTGCTGCGGGAGAAAGCTCAGTGCCCTTCTCTGCGTTGAAGGAGTTGAGGTAGGGGGTGTGCTGGAAGTAGTTTGCATCAATCTCGCCGTCTGCAAGAGCGGTGTTGGGCAGAACGTAATCATCATAGATAACGATTTCCAGCTCGTATCCGGCCTCCTTCAGAGGCTCCTTTACCTGCTCAAGAATCTCAGCGTGGGGAGTTGCGCTTGCGCCGACCTTGATTACTTCAAGCTCGTCTGCTTCGGGTGCTGCTGCATCCTCAGCGGGGGTCTCTGCTGCATCTTCTGCAGGAGCTTCGACTTCTGCCTCAGGTGCTTCGGTGGGGACGGGTTCATCCTTTGCACCGCAGCCTGCAACGCACAGGACTGCCAGTGCAAGTGTTAAAATAAGAGCTAAAGTTTTTTTCATTTTGTTTTCCTCCATTTTTTGTCAGTTTCTAACTCTTTTATCTGTTCGCCGGGCAATATACATACCCAGTTCCTGAATTATCTGAACGATAATTACAGTCAAAAATACGCAGACCCAGATTACATTATCATCAAACTTCTGGTGTCCGTAGACTATGGCGATCTGTCCAAGTCCGGTACCGCCGATGGTGCTGGCCATTGCGGAATAGCCGAGGATGGTTACCATAGAAATTACTGAGCCCACTATCAAAGAGGGCTTTGCCTCAGGCAGCAGCACCTTCCATATAATCTGGAAGTTACCTGCGCCCATTGCCTGAGCGGCTTCAATAACGCCTGCATCAACTTCGCTCACTGAGCTTTCAACCATTCTTGCAACATAGGGGGCTGCTGCAATAACAAGCATTACTATCATGGCCTTGTTTCCGATGGATGTTCCCACAATGAGCTTTGCAACCGGGAGCATTGCAACCATCAGAATTATAAAAGGAACGCTTCTGAAGAAGTTAACTATTACGCTCAGCACTCTGTTCAGCCAGCGCATAGGGCAGATGCCCTTGTCGTCAGTGACATTAAGTATGATTCCGAGAGGAAGTCCTATAAGATAAGCAACAGCGGAGGCAATAAGAGTCATGTAAACGGTCTCCCAGATTCCCATCTGGATAAGACCCTTATCCCACAATTTATAAACCATATCTGAAAACATCTTTATTCCTCCTCTCTCCACTGTATCTGGCTTGTTCTAAGCCAGGCTATTATTTTTTCTTCCTGTCTGGGGTCATTGGGAAGCTCAATTATCATATGCCCAAAAATTGCGCCCTCAAATTCTCTCGTATCTGCAAAAAGTATATTTACCGGTGCCTGACATTCAAGCACCATATCAGATATAACAGGTGTATTTGAATGAAGATTATCGAATGTAAGTCTGAGCTTTCTGCCGCCCTTTGTATCAAGAACTGCTCTGCCCTGAGGGATTATCAGTTCTCTTGCTATCTGAGATTTGGGTCTGGTAAACACATCGCTTACTTTTCCCTCTTCTGCGATGCGGCTGTTATCAATAACTGCCACTCTGTCGCATATCTGGTCAATTACCTTCATTTCGTGGGTTATAACCACAATGGTAACTCCCATCTTCTCGTTTATCTCTTTAAGAAGCTCCAGAATAGAACGGGTTGTATTGGGGTCAAGTGCGGATGTAGCTTCATCGCAGAGCAGGTATTTGGGCTTTGTTGAAAGTGCTCTTGCAATCGCAACACGCTGTTTCTGTCCGCCTGACAGCTGAGAGGGATAGGATTCGGCTCTGTCGGAAAGTCCAACCAGCTCCAGAAGCTGTCTTGCTCTTTCCTCTGCCTGTTTTTTATCTATACCGGCAATCTCCATGGGGAAGCATACATTTTTCAGAACATTTCTCTGGGAGAGAAGATTGAAGCCCTGAAAAATCATTCCTATGGACTGTCTGAGCTTTAAAAGCTCTTTCTTTTTAAGTGTGGTAATATTCTTGCCGTCCAGAATAACATCTCCGGATGTGGGCTTTTCCAGCAGATTTATGCACCGTACAAGGGTACTTTTGCCTGCACCGGAAAGACCGATTATTCCGAAAATCTCTCCGTCCTCAATTTTAAGGCTGATATCATCAAGAGCATTTATCTCTCTTGTTGCTGTCTTATAGGTTTTACACAGGTGTTTAAGCTCTATCACCTTTCATCATCCCCCAATTTTATATTTTAACTTAGTAAAGTACTGCATTAAAAAAGGACCGGGAAGCTCGCTTGCTTCCCGGCCCTGAAATTACTTTTTAATCAGATGGCTGTGAAAGTTGGCGAACTGGATTTCTGCGCGCGCATCATCATGCACATGTTCATCATGCACATCATAGCCATCATGGAGTTGTTAGCATAAGCGTTACGCATAATTCTGTTCGTCCTTTCGTAAGATTTGCCCTGATTATAGGACAATCACTTTAGTTTGTCAACGTAAAAAATAAATTTTTTTCAAAAAACTTCGGAGTGTCTCCGGTGTCATTGCTGAAATTTCTTTATTTTACAAGGCTTTCTCCGATTTTATAAACATCTCCTGCACCGACAGTGAGAATGATATCTCCGGGTGATGCAAGCTTTCTGAGAGCCTCCTCCAGCTCGGGGAAGCTTCCGTAGAACTGAGCGCCGTCTACCTTTTCGGCAAGAGCCGCAGATGAAATTCCGATAGTATTTTTCTCTCTTGCTGCAAAAATTTCAGCAAGCAGTGTCACATCGGGACGCTTCAGCTGCTCCACAAAATCGTCAAAAAGTGCTGCTGTTCTTGTATAGGTGTGGGGCTGGAAAACAAGAACGGTGCGCTTATAATTGAGCTTTTCAACTGCATCAAGCAGTGCGCTCAGCTCACCGGGATGATGAGCATAGTCGTCATAAACGTCTGCGCCGTTGTACTTACCCTTGAACTCAAAGCGGCGGCCTGCACCGTTAAAGCCGGCAAGACCGTACTTTACTGCATAGGGCTTTACGCCGAGGCAGATTGCCGCAGCAGTTGCAGCAAGTGCATTTTTAACATTGTGCTCTCCGGGTACATGGAGAGTAACTTTTGTAAAGAGCTGGCCCTTATACATAAGGTCGAACTCACTGTTTGCACCGATATAGCGAACATTTTCAGCATAGACATCTGCATTGCTTCCAAGGCCGAAGGTAATAACCTTGCGGTTGATGCCCTTAATAGTGTCCATGGTGTTTTTATCGTCTGCATTTGCAACAATGTAGCCATCCTCAGGAACTCTGGATGCAAATGCACGGAAAGAACGCTCCACATCCTCCAGATCCTTGAAGAAATCCAGATGATCGGCCTCTATATTCAAAATAACAGCGACAGTGGGATGGAAGGAAAGGAAGGAGTTATAATACTCGCAGGCTTCCATTATGATTGTATTGCCGTGGCCTACTCTGTGGCCGGCATTCAGCAGGGGCAGAGTTCCGCCTATCATAACGGTAGGGTCCTTATCTGCTGCCATAAGAATATGGGTACACATAGAGGTTGTAGTTGTTTTGCCGTGGGTGCCGGAAATGCACAGAGCATTGCTGTAATCCTTGGAAATAGCTCCCCATGCCTGAGTTCTCTCAAAAACGGGAATACCCTTCTGGTGAGCGTATACGATTTCGGGATTGTCATCATGAACAGCTGCGGTTCTGACTACAAATTCCACATCATCGCCGATATTTTCGGCATTGTGACCCATAAATATTTTAATGCCCTTTTCTCTTAAATTTTTAAGATTGGGGCCTTCGTTCATATCTGAACCGGTAATGGTAATTCCCATACCGCTCAAAAGCTCAGCAAGGGAGGACATTGAAACTCCGCCGATGCCTATAAGATGACCTTTTCTCCCCGGAGAGAGGAAATTGGAAAAATCTGACATAATATACTCCATTTCAAGCTAATTTGGCGACTATCAAAGCAAAATACAATTTCCATGAATAAATTAGAAATTTTCGGTCGCTTTACTGCCTTCATTTACGAAGGTATTGATGTTTTCTTGTCAAAATGCTAAAATGTACCTAACAAGCCAAATTGTATTATAATACCCATTGGCTTTTCTTGCAAGTAATTATTATGCTGATTCATACCATATTATTAGCAGGACAAATTTTGATTGTACAGGAGTGAGTTAATGGCATATATAGTCCCTCCAAAGTATGTACGACATATTCTTGTGACGCTGCAATCCCATGGACATCAGGCTTTTCTTGTAGGCGGAAGCACCAGAGATATGCTTCTGGGCAGAGTTCCGCTGGACTGGGATATAAGCACCAGCGCCCTTCCTGAGCAGGTTATGGAAATTTTTCCCGACTGCGAAGCAACCGGCTTAAAGCATGGTACAGTTACCGTAAAGATAAATTCCCGCTCGGCTGAAGTTACCACATTCAGAAGCGAAGGCTCATATACAGACCACCGGCATCCCGACATGGTCAGCTTTGTAGGTGATCTCACAACCGATCTGAGCAGGCGTGATTTTACAATGAACGCCATTGCCTTCTCCCCTGACGGGCTTATGGCCGATCCTTTTGACGGATGTACCGATATTGAAAACAGGCTTATACGTGCAGTAGGCCTGCCGCAGCTGAGATTTCAGGAGGATGCACTGAGAATGTTTCGTGCTGTACGCTTCTCAGCCCGTCTTGGGTTTGAGATTGAGCAGGAGACTCTTGATGCAATTAAGATAAAAGCTCATCTTGCCGCTGAGGTTGCGGCTGAAAGAGTCAGAGATGAGATTGAAAAGATTTTACTCAGCCCTGCACCCGAAAAGGTTTTCGATTTAATAGAATACGGCCTTATGGATTCTTATCTGCTGTCTCGTCCTGATCATATCACTGACGGCGGAGCACTTTCTAAGCTTCCCCGGAAAAAGGCCCTTTACCGCTGGACCTGTTTATGTGCTGTTTTGGAGCATTACGGCTGCATAGAGTCTGCGGAAAGCTTTCTGACTGCACTCAAAATGGATAAAAGGCGGATACGTCTTTGCACTGATGCAGCCTTCATACTTACAACGTCTATTCCCGAAACCACCGTGGAATGGAAACGGCTTTTGAATAAATACGGTGTGGATTCCGTCAGCTGCGCCGCCGCTGTGGGAGACGTGTTAAAGCATGATGAGCCGTATACAAAAGAGCTGAAGTCTATTTTAAAAAGCGGAGAATGCTTCTCTCTCAAGCACCTTGCCGTTACCGGCGATGACCTTATGACACTGGGTTTAAGCGGCAGAGAGCTGGGAGAAATGCTCCAGTTTCTGCTGGATTACGTCATGGAATTTCCGCAGTTCAATCAGCATGATTTATTACTGTCACTGGCAAAAGGCACGGAGGAATAAAAATGGACAGCTGGGAAAAACTAAAAAGTGAATGCAGCGGCTGTGATCGCTGCTCGCTGTGCAAAACCCGACAGAATCTGGTTTTCGGCGACGGAAACGAGAACGCTGAAGTGCTGTTTATAGGTGAGGGGCCCGGTGAGCAGGAGGATATTCAGGGCGTACCCTTTGTAGGTCCTGCCGGAAAGCTTTTCGATTCCATGATGCAGATGATTGATCTGGACCGTTCCAAAGTCTACATTGCAAACATCGTAAAATGCCGCCCGCCTCACAACCGAGATCCGTTAAACATCGAGCAGGCAGCCTGCTCGGAGTGGCTTAAACGCCAGATTGCACTTATTGACCCTAAAATTATAGTATGCCTCGGCAGAATTTCTGCTCAGGCACTTATAAGAAATGATTTTAGAATCACAAAAGATCACGGAGTATGGTACCGATATAATGATAAGCCCATAATGGCAACATATCATCCCTCTGCTCTGTTGAGAGACGTTACCAAAAGGCCGGATGCCTTTATGGATCTTCGAGCTATAAGAAAGGAAATTCGTTCTATTTGCAACAGAACTTATGATTGACAGTTAATGTTAGAATTCAAAACACTGACCCTCAAAGATAAAGAATGGGTAGATAAAATTGTAATGGCCGAAAACAGCCCCAGTGCTGATTTCAATTTCGGCAATATGTATATCTGGAATAATTATTACCAGCCTAAAGTATGCAGGCTTGGTGACAGAATGATTGTTAAGATCGTTTACAACGACAAACAGCATTTTGTATATCCCATAGGCAGCGGTTCTCTGAAACCCGCCATTGAGGAAATGCTGAGTGACGCAGCTGGATCAGGCTGTGAGCTTATTTTAAAAGGCGTATGCGAAAACCACAAAGAGCTTCTGGAGGCTGAATTCCCCGGTAAATTTGTTTTTACCGAGCAGGATGTAAGCTATGATTATATTTATCTTGCAGAAAAGCTTTCCACATATTCCGGAAAGGCTCTGCATGGAAAGAAAAACCACTGCAACCGTTTTGAGGCACAGCACGACTGGGAGTTCTGCCCAATCACAAGAGAAATTCTTCCCGAGTGCCTTGATATGCTGGATGCATGGATAAAAGAAAATGATGATCGGCTGGACCCCAGCGTAGTGGATGAGTATAACTCCATTCTCCGTGCCTTCACCGCATATGAAGCACTGGGCTTTGAAGGCGGCATACTTCGTTCAGACGGGCATATAATCGGCTTCACCATGGGTGAAATGATAAACAGTGATACTTTTGATGTACATTTTGAGAAAGCTGACATCAATATTAACGGCGCTTATCCTATGGTCTGCCGTGAGCTTTGCAGAATGCTCATAAAAAATCATCCTGAGCTTAAATATATAAACCGTGAGGATGATCTGGGTCTTGAGTCTCTGCGTCGTTCAAAGCTCTCATATAAGCCCGAATATATACTAAAGAAATATACTGCGAGGTGGCAGGATGAGTGATTTCAGCATAAGAGAATATAATACTGCCGATATCGATCAGCTCAGCAGGATCTGGTCTGACAATTTCGGGGATGGCCCCAGATTTATTGCCGACTTTTTCCGTATGCTGCCCGAAATGGGTACCGGAGTTGTTGCAGAGCTTGAGGGTAGAATCGTCGGTTCTGCCTATGTACTCTGCGGTCAAAAGCTTATACTGGATCATAAGGAGGCTTTTACAGATGATGCCTCCGCACCTGTCTGCGGCTACATTTATGCAGTATCGGTAGACGAAAGCTACCGCCACTACGGAATAGGTGCAGCCCTTACACGAGCTGCCGCCGAAAAGGGCAAGGAGCTTGGCGCTGACATTATCTCCATACTTCCCGCTGAGGAATCTCTTTACAAATGGTATGAGGATATAATAGGCGTAAAATGTGTGCTGCGCAGGAAGAAAGAAATTGTGGAAAGTTCAGTTCTCGAAAGATGCACCCCTATAAGTGCAGGAGAATATATGATGTGGCGTGAAAATCTTCTCAAAGATCTGCCGCATCTGCATCTTTCCGCTCCCAGTCTGGAATTTGAAAGGATGCTGTGTGCAGATAACGGCGGCGGCTTCTATGCCTCCGGCTGCGGAATAGCTGCCGCATATAACAATTCCGGTGTGGGGGTTATTATAGAGCTTATCTGCACAGATGACTGCGAGAGAAGGATCGTTGCTGCATCTATCGGTGCCGCAATGGGTGTGGAAAAGGTGGTAATATACAGCCCTTCTGTGGATGGCGAACCATATATTGCCGCAGATACAGATATTATCCCCGAAAATTGCGTATGGAGCTTTTCCTACGATTAAATTTTCTATTTTACATTTCTGTAACAAAAATTAGCTTTTTTACGAAACATCTTCCGTGTAATATACAAGATGCAAGTAGAAATAATTTTCTTTTTCATTTTGTCCTCAAAACATATAAGAAAAGCGGAGCAGTTTGGCTGCTCCGCTTTTCTTATTTCTGCATATATTTCTTGCTCATGGATATTGATAGTGTTATAATATTATTTTGGAAACATATTTTTATATGGGTTCTTTAATTATCTCAATTAAGTTCTTAAAAGGAGCTGTATGCATGAATTTCAGAGTAATTTTAGCCATAATCGTTTGTAAATTACTTCGCATTTTGTCTAGACTTTTACATCGCGGCGGCACGGCAATGCCCGGTCGTTACGCTTTAAAAATCTGCCCGGATCTGCTCAGAATTCTGGCACAGAATGTCAAAACCGTTGCCGTTACCGGTACAAACGGAAAAACTACATCTGCACGTATGATTGAGGAGGCCTTTGCAAATGAAGGTGCAAGCTACTTCTCAAACAAGTCCGGCGCAAATCTTATAAGCGGCATTACAACTGAGTTTGTAATGAACTGCTCTCTGGGCGGCAAAATGCGTAAGGAATACGCAATAATAGAGTGTGATGAAGCTGCATCCACAAGAGTTTTTGCCCAGCTTCAGCCTAAAGTTATTGTCGTTACCAACCTTTTCAGAGATCAGCTTGATCGTTACGGCGATGTTACACATACTCTTTCAAGCATCCGTGAAGGCATAAAAGGTGCCCCCAATGCAACTGTCTGCCTCAACGCAGACTGCTCCCTCACCTCTTCTCTGGCTCTGGATCTGCCTAACAAATTTATTTTCTTCGGTATAGAGCAGTCCGCAGCCGGTAATCATAAGCCCTCTGAGCTTTCAGATGCAAGCCACTGCATCCGCTGCAAGACAGAATACGAATACTCTTATATAAGCTACGGCCACCTCGGCGGCTTCAAATGCCCCAAGTGCGGATATTCCCGCCATGCTGCTGATTACGCCGTTCTGGATATTGTGGAGCAGGGCAGCGATTACAGCGACGTTGTAATGAGCATAAAGGGCGATAAGCAGCTGGTAAGAATTAACCTCCCCGCAATGTACAACATTTATAACGCCGTCGGTGCAATCTCTGCTATCATGGAAATGGGCCTGAGTCTTGAATCCGCAGTTAAAGCCATGGGTGACTTCAAATGCGGATTCGGCCGTATGGAGAAATTCGACCTCGGAAAAGCCGGCGCAAAGATGATGCTTGTGAAAAACCCTGCCGGCTGCAATCAGGTCATTGATTTTCTCCAGAACATCAAAGATAAGTTCTCTCTTGTCATCTGCCTTAACGACAGGGCCGGTGACGGTACAGATATCTCCTGGATATGGGATGCCGAGCTTGAAGGTCTGAGCCGTCTCGGCGGTCGGCTGCAAAATGTAATAGTCTCCGGCGACAGAGCCGCAGATATGCGTGTGCGCATTAAATATGCCGGTATTCCGGATGAGAACATTGTCCTCGAAAAAGATTATGATAAGCTGGTAGAATGGATGGCAGCTCAGGAAAACACCGTTTTCATCATGCCTAACTACACTGCTATGCTTGATGTCCGCCAGCACATAGTTTCCCACTGCGGCGGTGCTGATTTCTGGGAATAAGAGCAGGAGGAAACAATAATGGAACTTAAAATTTGTCATCTTTACCCCGATATAATGAATCTTTACGGTGACAGAGGCAATGTCCTCTGCCTTCAGAAAAGGCTCCTGTGGCGTGGCATTGAGGCCGAAATCGAGAAGCGCCCGCTGGGCTCTGATGTTAAGCTTTCAGATTTTGATCTTTTATTCATTGGCAGCGGTCAGGATTTTGATCAGCAGCTGCTTCTGGAGGATCTGAACAAAGGCCGTGCAAGAGAGATTAAAGCCGCAATAGAGGACGGTATCACCACCCTCGCTATCTCAGGCGGCTTTGAGCTTCTGGGAAATTATGTGCAGGACGCAGACGGAAAACGTCACGATTTTATCGGCGCTCTTGATATGTACACCGAAAACCACAGCGATCGTCTCACCGGAAACTATAAGTTCAAATGCGCTGACAACTGTGGCGGCAGTATCGTTGTAGGCTTTGAAAACCACAGCGGCAGAACTTATCTCGGCAGCGGCTTAAGTCCTCTGGGAACAGTTATAAGCGGCAGCGGCAACAACGGCAGCGACGGCTGTGAAGGTGTTCATTACAAGAATGTTTTCGGTACATACAGCCACGGCCCCGTATTGCCCAAAAATCCCGAGTTCTGTGACTTCATTCTGCTGACCGCATTACAGCATAAGTACGGCAGCATTGAGCTTGCTCCCCTTAATGATGAAGCTGAGCTTATGGCTCACGATGAAATGTGCTCCAAGCTTTAAGTCAGGTGCAGTATGGGAAAAATAGATTTACACATCCATACAACCGCTTCTGACGGCAGCTATACCCCTTCCGGTGTGGTAGAGCTTGCATATAAAGACAGGCTGTCTGCCATAGCCATTACCGATCACGACACCGTTTCCGGCTATGCCGAAGCCGCCGAAAAAGGCAGTGAGCTTGGCATTACAGTTGTTCCCGGAATCGAGATAAGCACCAAATACGGCGGCCCTATTCACATTCTGGGCTACTACATTGATGTTAATTCTCAAAAGCTCCGTCCCGTTCTGGACTGGGTCATTCACGACAGAGATGAGCGAAACCGAAAAATGGCAGAGCTTATGGCAGCCGACGGTCTTCCCGTTAGCTACGACGAAATGAAGGAACGCTTCGGTGAGGCAATAGGCCGTCCGCACTTTGCAAGACTGCTTGTTGAGCTGGGTCTTGCATCCAGCACCCGTGATGCTTTTGACCGTTATGTAGAAAAGGGTCAGAAGTACTATCTTCCCCGCAACTTTCTTAGCATTGAACGCTCGGTTGAAATCATACGGGAAGCCGGCGGCATTCCGGTACTTGCCCATCCGTTCCAGTATAAGCGTGATGATGCGGGTCTGCGGGACATAATCGAGCACTGCATGGAATACGGACTAATGGGCATGGAGTGCCGATATTCAGGATATGATGCTCAGATGAGCGGATATCTTGAATCTCTGGCAAATGAATACGGGCTTTTAAAAACTGGCGGCAGTGATTTTCACGGCATCAGCAAGCCTGATATCCGTTTAGGCGAAGGCAAAGGCGGTCTTAATGTGCCGTGCGAGTTTTTGGAAGAGCTGAAAGCGGCTGCCGGTAAATAATATAAATAGTCAAATAGCTTTATATTTTTTGTTTAAAATGCTGAATTAAATTTTTCCTCAATTTTCCTGAAACTTTTTCAGATAAAAAACGTTTATATATAGGAGAGCATTTTAGCAGAGTCGAAGTGAGGTGTTGCTTCTTGAAGAAAAAGACTGTGCTTATTTCGGTTATTTCTATAATTCTGGTGCTGTTGACATTCCTTTTTATAAAAGGGATGTATAACAAGAGGCAGCAGGAAGCTATCGCTGCCGGTAAGCCGGCTGTGATAGTCAGCCACGACAAAACTGTTCTGCCTGATTTTATTTATAATATAGATTCAATCAGTTCAGAAACAGTGGTAGGCGAAAAACACTATGACTTTGATTTTTCCGAACAGAACAATCTTAATTCTGTTATAGAGCGTTCTTCCGACATTGTATACGGACGTATTAACAGTCTGAGCTACACATTTATAAACGGCATGGCCTGGACAGTGACAGAACTTCAGGTGCTGAACACCTACAAGGGTGACCTTTGTGACAACGACGTTATTTCCCTGTACTATCCCGGCGGCTTTATGTCTGTATATGACTATAATGCTCATTACGAAAGCGGGAAACCGGGCAGCGACAGCGAATTCTACCGCTCATATATAACGGATGCACCTATTCCGTTTATAACGGAAGAAGAGCTGTTCTTCATAAGCGATGACACCGCTGATTACTCTCTTCCCGACGGAAGCTACATACTCAGCAGCGGTAATTCCTCCATATGCAGCTTTATTACTGATGATGAAGTTCTGTGGCTCGGACGAAATATGGACTCGGAAAGTGTACTCAAACTTATAAAATAACAAAAACCGAAGCGTAA
>JAHHRR010000038.1 GCA_020025655.1 Oscillospiraceae bacterium | reverse complement strand
AAGGCGCAATGATGACCCGCAAGCACAGAAACAAAGTTCTGGGTCTTGCAAAGGGATACTGGGGCAACAAGTCCCGTCACTATAAGATGGCTAATCAGCAGCTGATGAAGTCCGGCCGCTATGCTTACGCTGGCCGTAAGCAGAAGAAGAGAGACTTCAGACAGCTCTGGATCACCCGTATCAGCGCAGGCTGCAAGATGAACGGTATGAACTACTCTACCTTCATGCACGGCCTGAAGCTCGCAGGTGTAGATATGAACCGTAAGATGCTTTCCGAAATCGCAATCCACGACGCAGCTGCTTTCACCGCACTGTGCGAGATGGCAAAGAACGCAAAGTAATTTGGGTTTATATAAAAAACCGCCGCAATTTTGCGGCGGTTTTTTTATACTTTTTAACACTTGCTGAAAGCTTTGTACGTGTAGTATCATAGAATTATGAAAAATAAAAATAATAGAAAAGGCGGATTTTCTGCCTTCTATAAGCTTTGCCCTGTCTGGCATACGATAGGTCTTATAAGCGGGCTTATTATTATTCTGCATCTTCTCACAAGGCACAATAAGCAGCTTATGAAAAAAATAGCCGCAGGCTTTGTGCAGCCCTATCATCAGTTTATGGCAAAGCTGTGTGCAAAAACTGAATATTCGGTTGCGGAAATAATCATTCTACTTGCAGCTGTCGGTGTAATTGCATACCTTATTTACAGCATAATATGCCTTGTTAAAAATAAGGAGCGCTTAAAAAGGCTCTATAAGCTGATTGTGCCGCTGATTTCCTTCGGACTGCTGGTTTATGCGGCATTTTGTATGTTCTGGGGTGTGTATTACTATGCAGATGATTTTATAACCCAGAGCGGATTAAAAGCAGAAAAGATAAGCGTTTCACAGCTTGAAGCGGTGACGGAATATTTTGCAGAAATTGCAAATGAGTATTCAGGCAAGGTTAACAGAGATCAAAACGGCCTTTACAGACCTGATAAAAAGCAGATTGTTGATAAATCACCGGAGCTGTACGAAAATGCGGAAAAAGATTTCCCGTGCTTAAAAGGTGCGGCGCTGAAGCCAAAGCTTTTTAAACTATCGAAAATTTTGAGCTATACTGACTTTACGGGCTTTTTCTTCCCCTTTACCGGCGAGGCTAATATAAATAACGATTTCCCGCCAAGCCTTTTTGCTTCAACCGTGGCTCACGAGCTTGCTCATCAGCGGGGAATTGCCAAAGAGCAGGAAGCAAACTTTGCGGCAGTGCTTGTGAGCATGGAGTCGGATGATCCGGATTTTATATATTCCGCCGCACTGCTTGCATATACCCACCTTGGAAATGCACTGAGCAAAGCCGATTATGAGGCGTGGCACAGAATTTACAGCAGCCTTAGCGACAATGTGCTTCGGGATTTTGCGGAGAACAGAATCTACTGGAAACAGTTTGAGGGACCTGCTCAGACTACAATGAATAAGGTTTACGGAGGTTTTCTTGATAGCTTCGACCAGAAGCTTAAGCTTAAAAGCTATGGGGCCTGTGTAGATTTACTGGTAAATTACTATTACGAAGATACATTAAAATAAAAAGCCGGGGCTTAAGCCTCGGCTTTTTATTATTTAGGTCTATTTAGTTTCTGAGACTGTGCAGAGGTGCGGGGATGCGTCCGCCTCTGTGAACAAATTCATCGGAAGATTCGCTGTGCAGGGATATGACGGGAGCAGAGCCCAGCAGGCCGCCGAAGTCAATGTGATCACCTACATTTTTACCCTTTGCGGGAATGAGACGGACTGCGGTGGTTTTGTTATTTACCATACCGATTGCAGCCTCATCTGCGATTATTGCGGAAATAGTTTCTGCTTTTGTGTCACCGGGAACTGCAATCATGTCAAGACCCACTGAGCAGACACAGGTCATGGCTTCAAGCTTCTCTATGCAGAGAGAACCGCTTTCAACGGCGGAAATCATGCCTGCATCCTCAGAAACAGGAATGAAAGCACCGGAAAGACCTCCTACATGACCGGAAGCCATTACACCGCCCTTTTTAACAGCGTCGTTCAAGAGAGCGAGAGCTGCGGTAGTGCCATGAGTTCCGCACTTTTCAAGGCCCATAATCTCCAGAATCTCAGCGACGCTGTCGCCAACGGCAGGAGTAGGTGCCAGAGACAGGTCAACTACACCGAAGGGAACATTCAGACGTCTGGAGGCTTCCTGAGCCACAAGCTGACCCATACGGGTAATCTTGAAGGCTGTTTTCTTAATAGTTTCGGCAACGGTATCAAAGGGCTGACCCTTGCATGACTTGAGTGCATGAGCGACGACTCCGGGACCGGATACGCCTACATTTATAACACACTCAGGCTCACCGACACCGTGGAACGCACCTGCCATAAAGGGATTATCTTCTACTGCGTTGGCAAAGACAACAAGCTTTGCACAGCCCATGGGGTCAATGTCTGCGGTCTTGCGGACAATCTGTCCCATGAGTGCTACGGCATCCATATTTATGCCGGCTCTGGTAGAGGCGACGTTTACACTGGAGCATACAATGTCTGTTTCGGTCAGGGCTCGGGGAATGGAATTTATAAGGCGCAGATCGCTTTCGGTAAAGCCCTTATGGCAGAGGGCGGAAAAACCGCCGATAAAGTTAATTCCTACCGCCTTGGCGGCTTTATCCAGAATGACTGCAAGAGGAGTGTAGTCCTCGGCTTTGCAGCTTGCAGCCACAAGAGAGATGGGAGTTACAGAAACTCGCTTATTCACAATGGGAATACCGAATTCCCGTTCGATTTTACAGGCGGTTTCCACAAGCTTATCGGCTTTGCGGCAGATTTTATCATAAATATTATCGCAGCATACATTGATATCGCTGTTTGCACAGTCCAGAAGGTTTATGCCCATGGTAACTGTGCGGATATCCAGATGCTGCTGATCAATCATCTGAATTGTTTGCAGAATTTCACTGCTGTTTACAGGATAGTCCATATCTTACCTCAAATTCTGTGCATAGCTTCAAAGATATCCTGTCGCTGAACATGGATATCCAGTGCACGCTCTGCGCCTTTTTCCTGCAGGTGATGGAGAAGTTCGTCAAAAGGCATTTTGCAGTCAGTGAGATCCACCAGCATTATCATGGCGAAATACTCCTGCATCAGAGTCTGGCTTATATCGAGAATGTTGATATCCTGCTGCGCCAGAAGGTTGGTTACATAGGCGGTGATGCCTTTTGCATCTTTTGCAAACACGCTCACTATTGCTTTCATATTTTTCTCCTTTATTTTATGAGTTGCTTCAATTATATAGCATGACGGGAAAATTTCAAGCATCGAGATTGCGAAAATAAGCTTTTAGTATTATAAGCAGAAAAAATTATGCGCAAGAATTTATTAAGGGGATAATAAAATGCAGGATGGTTCGGACGTGAAATTACATATCTGAGAATATAGATCACGGAGCGTTGCAATCTTTTTGCTGACACAGCAGATGCCGATGTATGGCGGCGGGGGAGTTCTGGTCTGAGCCATATGTTCAGAATGAAATTGTTCTGCGGGCAGAAGTATTTTTATCCCCCTAGGGGGCTTAAATATTTTTTGATTGTCTGTTATACTGACATCAGACTTTACGAGAAATATTTATCTGGAGGAAAAACAATGAAAAAAATTATATCATTGCTTCTGACACTTGTAATGCTGTTTTCTTTGTGCGCCTGCGGTGCAAAACAGGAATCAGAACCGGAGAAAACTGTGGCTCCTGAGCAGCAGGAGGAAAGCGAAAAAACAGATGCGCCTGCGGAAGCAAAGAAAGAAACTAAGCTTTTCGTAGATTCAGCAGGTCGTGAGGTTGAGGTGCCTGTAAATATCGAGAGGATTATTCCCTCCGGCGGTATGGCATTGATGTTTGTATGGCCCCTTGCAGGAGACAAGCTTGTAAGTGTTGACCATAAGCTCAGTGATATCCAGACAAAATATCTGGGACACGGAGCAGATGATCTTCCCGAAACCGGCAACCTTTACCGTGTAGGTGAAGAGCTTAACATTGAAGAAGTGGCATCACTTGACGCAGATATTATAATAGACTTCGGTGAAGCAAAGGAAGATATTTCCAAAGACCTTGATTATCTGCAGGATCTGCTTGGCGTTCCGTGCGTATTCATCTCAGGCACTCTTGAAAATTCCGCAGATTCTTACAGAATGCTGGGCGAGCTTCTGGGAAAAGATGAACAGGCAGAGGAAATTGCAAAGTATATAGAAAATCTGGTAGACACTGTTCATAAGGTGTTTGAGACTACCGAAAAGAAGAATGCAGTTATACTGAACGGTGCAGATGCTCTGGGATGTGTCGCATCGGGAACATATTTTGATGAAATATGGGCCTTTATGTTAAATAATATTGCAGTAGTTGATGAATCCCAGATGTATGCCTCTACCGGCATAGACTTTGAACAGCTTGCAAACTGGGACCCTGAGTATCTGTTCTTCTATGGCAGCAACGATCCTGAAAAAATAGTGGACGCTGACAGCTGGCAGGAGCTTTCTGCGGTTAAAAACGGAAAATACTACAACGTGCCCATTGGACCTTACGGATATGTTACTCCTCCGTCCGTTAACCGCTATCTTGCGATTATATGGATAAGCGAAGTGGTTTATCCCGGAGTATTCCCGTGGGATGCAAAGGAAATGACAAAAGAATTCTATGACCTTTTCTATCACTACGATCTGAGCGATGAAGAATATACGGAAATAACTGGCTTGAATTGAGAGACTGAGAGTTAACTGAGGTGCAGGGCTGCTTATGCGGCCCTGCATCGGAGGAACATATGGGAGTAAAAGATACAAGAAAACGGAATATTACCGTTATAGTCACACTATTGATTTTATTGATAGTGTGTTTTATGCTGTCTGTAACACTTGGACGATATGAGATAAGTCTTAAGGAATTAGGACTTGTTCTGGCTTCCAAATTTGTAAATATTGAGCAGAGCTGGTCAAAACTCAGCGATAATATAATAATGCAGGTAAGAATTCCCAGAATAGTGGTTGCTGTTCTTGTAGGAGCGGCGCTTGCTGTTTCGGGAACCTCCTACCAGTGTATTTTCAGAAATCCTATGGCTGCACCGGATGTGCTTGGTGCATCCACGGGAGCGGGATTTGGTGCGGCACTTGCAATTCTTATGGGAAAAGGCAATATAACCATTACAGCCTGGGCGTTTGTTTCCAGTATAGTATGCGTACTTCTGGCGGTAATGTGTTCAAAGTTTTCCAAAGGTGACAGGGTGCTGAGCCTTGTTTTATCCGGAATTATGATTGGCTCGCTTTTTCAGGCGGGAACTTCTTATCTTAAGCTTATTGCCGACCCGCAGAATACTCTGCCTGAAATAACCTACTGGCTTATGGGCTCACTTTCTGGAATAAAGCCCGAACAGATGGGCTATATCTGGATACCGATGGTTATAGGCTTTATACCTATATTCATTATGCGGTGGAAAATGAATCTGCTTACAATGGACGATGCAGAGGCAAAAACTATGGGTGTAAATACAAGGCTTGTAAGAGTTACGGTTATTATAAGCGCCACGCTGCTTACAGCCGCATCCGTTGCAATAAGCGGTATGGTAGGCTGGGTAGGGCTTGTTATACCTCATATCGGCAGACGCCTTGTAGGCAGCGACTGCCGCATACTTGTGCCCACATCTGCACTTCTGGGCGGAATATTTCTGCTGCTTGTGGATGATCTGGCGAGAAACATCTATACAACTGAGCTTCCGCTTGGAATGCTTACAGCGATTATCGGCGCACCGTTCTTTATTTATCTTCTCAGCAGGAAAGGAGAATGGTAATGAATGTAATAGAAGTAGAAAACCTCTCCTTTTCCTATACAAAAAATGTGCAGATATTAAAGAAAGTATCCTTTTATGCCGAAGAGGGAAGCTATATCTGCCTTTTAGGCCCGAACGGAGCGGGAAAAAGCACGCTTTTCCAGTGTATGCTTGGGCTTAACGGCAAATACAGCGGAAGTATAAAGGTCTGCGGCGAGGATATAAAAAACCTGAGTGAAAAGCAGCTTGCAAGAAAAATTGCGTATATCCCGCAGTCAAGTGTCCATGTTTTTAATTACAGTGTGGATGATGTTGTTCTGATGGGTACAACATCGCTTACAAACGGCATTTCATCTCCCGGCAGCAGAGAGCGGGAGCTTGTGATGGATGCCCTTAAAAGGCTGAATATAGAATACCTGAGCGGAAGAAAATATCAGAATATTTCCGGCGGAGAGCGTCAGCTTGTGCTTATTGCAAGGGCGCTTGCCCAGCAGGCTAAAATCCTTTTTATGGATGAACCTACTGCAAATCTCGACTACGGCAACCAGTGCCGTGTTCTGAATGAAATCAGCAGACTTTCATCTCAGGGCTACACTATAATCCAGTCTACACACAATCCGGATCATGCACTTATGTACGCTGACTGCACTATTGCGATCTGCGACGGAAAAGTAGCGGCATTCGGTGATCCTGCAAAGGTACTTGATGCGGAGTTAATGAGCAGACTTTACGGAGTTAAGATAGAAGTTGTGGATGTAAACGGACTTCGTATGTGTATTCCAGCAGGCATTAGCAGAAAATAATATCGTAATTTTAAAAGAAGCTTCTCAGGAAGCTTCTTTTTTACGCATTTATTTGAAGAAAAAATCAAAAAATAATGCAGTGTCCCAAGGTAAATTTATCTAAAGCTATGAATTTGGGTAAAACACTATCTTTACGGCTCTTTGCTGTTGACAAAACAGGGCTAACAGTGGGACAATGTAAATGAAAAAACTGTTTGTTTTTACGCTTTAATTTAAAAAGGAAGTTGGAAAGGATTGTGACGATGGAAAAATTATCCGAAAAAGAACTTCGGCTCATGGCTGCTAAGGGCAGACTCCTTGCAGTTGATGCCGTTCACGGCGCAGCATCAGGTCACCCCGGCGGCTCTCTGTCCTGCATGGACATTTTGAGCGTACTCTATTTTGACGAGATGAATGTTGACCCAAGTAGACCCCAGTGGGAGGACAGAGACAGATTTGTACTCTCTAAGGGACACTGTGCCCCTGCTCTTTATTCAATACTTGCTCTTAAGGGATTTTTCCCGGTAGAGGATCTTAAGCTTTTACGTTCAATCAAATCCCATCTTTCCGGTCATCCTGACATGGTTAATGTTAAGGGTGTAGATATGTCTACCGGTTCTCTGGGTCAGGGACTGAGCACTGCTGTGGGTATGGCTCTTGCTGCAAAGGTTCAGAAAAAGAGCTATCGCACCTATGCAATCTGCGGCGACGGTGAAATTGACGAAGGCCAGATCTGGGAGGCTGCCATGTCAGCTGCCAAGTGGGGTCTTGATAACCTGTGCGCATTTGTAGATGTAAACGGACTCCAGATTGACGGTAAAACTTCTGATGTTATGCCTTCTGAGCCTCTGGACAAAAAGTTCGAGAGCTTCAACTGGCACGTTATCAAGATAGACGGCCACAACTATTCCGAGATTAAGGCCGCCCTTAAAGAAGCAAGAGAGACTAAGGGTCAGCCTACCATGATTATTGCCTCCACCACTAAGGGCAAAGGTGTTTCCTTTATGGAAAATGAGGCAGGCTGGCATGGCAAGGCTCCTGACGATGAGCAGTTTGCCGTTGCAAAAGCTGAGCTTGAAGCAGCTATCAGAGAACTGGAGGTAAAGTGATATGGCCGGAAAAGTAGCAACCCGAAACGCTTACGGAGAGGCTCTTGTAGAGCTGGCAGAAAAATATCCTGAACTTATGGTTCTGGAAGCAGACCTTTCAGGCGCAACAAAGACCAGTTCCTTTGCAAAGGCTTATCCTGAGAGATTCTTTGACTGCGGTATTGCCGAGTGCAACATGACCGGTATTGCAGCCGGTATGGCAGCTGCGGGTCTGAAGCCTTTTACAAATACCTTTGCAATGTTTGCAACCGGCAGAGCCTATGAGCAGGTCAGAAACTCTATTGCATATCCCGGACTTAATGTTAAGGTTATCGGCTCTCACGGCGGTGTTTCCGTCGGTGAGGACGGTGCAACCCACCAGTGCATTGAGGACTTTGCTCTTATGCGTGATATCCCCGGTATGACTGTTCTCTGCCCCTGCGACGGATTTGAAATGAAGCAGGCAGTTGAGGCACTTCTTAACTATGACCACCCTGCATATATGCGCCTCGGCAGAGCTGCAACAGAGGTCTTTACAGACGAAATCCCCGGCTATCAGTTTGAGATAGGCAAGGGAAAGTGCCTGAGAGAAGGCAGCGACGTTACCATTATTGCGGTAGGCCTTATGGTTTACAGAGCAATGAAGGCAGCAGAGCTTCTTGAGCAGGAGGGTATTTCTGCAAGAGTTATAAATATGGCTACTATCAAGCCTCTGGATGAGGAGATAGTTCTGAAGGCTGCAAAGGAAACAGGCTGCATTGTTACAACTGAGGAACACTCTGTTGTCGGCGGTCTGGGTGCAGCTGTCTGCGAATTCCTCAGCGGCACTTACCCTGTGCCTGTTGTACGCCACGGCGTAAACGATGAGTTCGGCAGAAGCGGCAAGGCTGAGGAAGTTCTCAAGTATTACGGCCTCACTGCAGAAGGAATTGCAGAAAAAGCAAAGAAAGCCATTGAACTTAAAAAATAATTTATATTAACCGAATACTGTATATAAAGCCGGAGATAATTATCTCCGGCTTTTGTAAAATAGAAAGGAGGGAATATTATGCAGCTTAAACTTGATAATACAAAGACCTATGCCATTGCCCTTGAAGGCGGCGGTGCAAAGGGTGCCTATGAGATAGGTGCATGGATTGCACTTAAAGAGGACGGATTTAAATACAATGCAATATCGGGAACCTCTGTCGGCGCATTAAACGGAGCATTTATGGTTATGGATGATCTGGACAGGGCGGTTGAGGCGTGGAGAAATATTAAGCTGACTCAGGTAATAGAACTGGATTCGGACGAAGAGACAGATTTTAAAAAGCTATTAAACGGAAAAGCTGAAATTTCGGATATAGATGAGCTTCTGGGGTATTTCCTTGAAATCATAAAAAACAGGGGACTGAACGTGGAACCTCTGCGGCAGTGGATAAAGGATATTGTGGACGGTGAGAAAATCCAGAACAGTCCGGTTGAATTTTATGTTTCTACGGTATCTTTGAGCGATCTGAAAACTTTGGAAGTGAAAATAAACGATCTACCCACCGAAAAAATCTGCGATATGCTGCTTGCAAGCGCTTATCATCCCACTTTCCGTCACGAAAAGCTGGGCGGAAAGCTCTATACAGACGGCGGCATGAGGGACTCTCTTCCTCTGCACGCTCTGGTATCACGGGGATACAAGGATATAATTGCTATACGGATTCCCGGCCATGGCAAGGAGCGTCGGTTTAAAATGCCGGATGATGTAAAGCTTACGGTCATAGATACGGGGTTTGACTTGGGCGGCGTGCTGAACTTCGATTCCAAGCAGGCTAAATGGGATATGACAGTGGGCTACTATGATACTAAACGTGTACTTTACGGACTGTGCGGAAGACATTACTGCATCGAGCGCACTATGAATGAAACTTCTGCACTGAATGCCCTTATAAGCAGGCTGTACCATGAAAATGCAGATTTGACTCTGAGGGAGTTCTGCGAAAAGGAACTGCCCAAAATAGGGAAAAAACTGGATGCAGAAAAGAGCGATTATTACGAAATCCTGATTGCCTTAATGGAACGTGAGGCTGAGCTTTTGCAGATAAATCCCTTTAAATTCTACAAAGATACAGAACTTCTGGATGTAATCCATTCTGAAGAGACAAAACAGGGAGAGGGAATTCAGGTTCTCGGAATATAAAGATGGCTTAGTGCAGAAAAGCAGTACTATATTAAACTTTACAAATAACACTTTAAAGCGTATAATCATAGAAAACTGAGGATATCTATTAAATGCGTACCTAGCGCAATAGAGTGCTGTGCCTCTGAGAACATCTGAGAAAAAAGAGCCGCAGAAAAGCGGCTCTTTCGTGTTTTTTGGAGAATGATTTCCGTAAGTGCTGCTTTACGGACGCCTTTTAATCTGCGTGGACGCAATTCTTCCAGTGTACTGTTTACTTTACTTCGGAGTATTCCGAAATAATGTATAAGAAAATTTTATAAGGAGTAAGAAAAGTGATTGTATTGTATGTGATTCTAGCAATTATCGCTGCACTTCTGGCAGTAATTCTTGTCAGAACTGCGAAGTTCAAGCCTCAGCCGGAGGAGAAAATCAACTATGAAGATGTTGATTTTGACAGAGATGCTGCTGAAAATGCACTGGCTGAACTCATCCGCTGCCGCACAGTTTCCAATGAAAATCATGAGCTTGAAGATGATGCCGAGTTTGAAAAGCTGATCGGAAAGCTGCCTGAGCTTTACCCTCATGTAATTGAAACCTGCCCTATGCAGCGCATGGATGACAGAGCACTTCTTTTCCACTGGAAGGGCAAAGGAGACGGCGATCCTGCTGTTTTAATGGCACACTATGATGTGGTTCCGGTTGAAGAAGAAAACTGGGAAAAGCCTCCTTTTGCAGGCATAATCGAAAACGGCGTGCTCTGGGGACGTGGTGCGCTGGATACAAAGGTAACCTTCAACGGTATCCTCTCTGCGGCAGAGAACCTTATAAAACAGGGCTTTACTCCTGAAAATGATATTTACTTTGCATTCTCCGGCGGAGAAGAAGTTAACGGCGTTGGGGCTGTACATATTGTTGACTGGTTCAAGGAACACAATATCAATCCCTCAATGGTAGTAGACGAGGGTGGAGCAGTTGTTGAAAATGTTTTCCCCGGTGTAAAGGAACCCTGCGCACTTATCGGTATAGCAGAAAAAGGTATGCTGAATTTGCAGTATGACATTTCCTCCGACGGCGGCCATGCCTCTGCACCTTCACCTCATACCCCTGTGGGCAGACTTTCCATGGCCTGCACAAAGGTTGAAGCCAATCCCTTTAAATATCACATAACTACACCTGTTGCCAAGATGTTCGATACTCTCGGCAGACATTCAAGCTTTGTATACCGCATGATTTTTGCAAACCTCTGGTGCTTCGGCGGCGTTCTGGACAGTATCTGCAAAAAGAGCGGCGGCGAGCTTAACGCCCTCATGCGTACTACCGTTGCATTTACTCAGATGAAAGGCAGCAAGGCACCTAATGTAATTCCTCCCAGCGCATCTATGGTATCCAATATGCGGCTGAATCCGGATGATTCCGTGGCAGGTGCAGTTGAGTACATTAAGAAGACAATCGGCGATCCTGACATCAAGCTCACAATAGGTGATCATCAGGAGCCCAGCCCTGTTTCCAGCACTGACTGCGAGGGATGGGAGAGAGTTAAAAATGCAGTTTCCGCTACATGGGACGGATGCCTTGTGTCTCCCTATCTTATGATACAGTGCTCTGACAGCCGCCATTACAGAGATCTTTCAGACAAGGTCTACCGCTTCTCTGCAATGGACATGACAGCTGAAGAACGTGGAACCATTCACGGAAATAACGAGAGAATCAGACTGGATGCCCTTCACCGTTCTGTTGAATTCTTTATAAGACTTATTAAACAATGCTGATAACATGATAATAAAACGCAGCTCTGAACTGATCAGAGCTGCGTTTTTTGAATAAATATTTATAAAAACGGTAAAAATATCATAATGGTATTTACCGTGGAATTAAATACCAGACGTTATTCAAAGAATTTGTCAATTTTACTATTGATAAAAAATCTTATTATGGTAAAATATGAAAATATGTGGTATGCGTGAAAATAATATAAAATACTTATTTAGCCACAATAAGATAATATGGAAAAATTTGAAAATAATTTTTCACAAATGCTCAAAATGTTTCATAAAGAGCCAAAAAAAGAGATCTTATTGCGAGGCTTGATTATAAAGGACAAAAGGAAGGGATAAGGGCAATGTATTTAACTAAGAATGAAATCGAAATCATGGATGTTCTCTGGAAGGAAAACCGTCCGCTATCAAGAGGAGAGATACTCAGTCTTTCCGTAGATAAGACATGGATGGATAGTTCAATACATGTTTTGCTCAACAGTATGCTTGCAAAGGGAGCTATCGAAGAGGCAGGATTTGCTAAGTGCGGTAAGACCTGCGGTCGAGTCTATAAGGCAGCTTTAAGCTGTGAGGAATATTTTGCAAGCACCTTCGATTCAACCAAGACTAAACCGGATTTTCCGAAGCTTATGAAGGCCTGCATTGAAAAAGAGGGAATTGATAAAGATGCGGCTGCAGACCTTATAGCTTATCTTGAGCAGATAATAAAGTGATTTTCAAATTTTGAATAGAGTGTGAGATTTAGACGTTGCTTTCAGGCGACGTCTTTTTTTATACTTTTTGAGATTCTTGAGCCCGGCGTATTATGACTGAAAACGGCACTCAAAGCTATTGTGCAAAGTGACGAAAAAAATAATGATAAATTAAAAAATCAAAAAAATTAGTTAAATCTCAAAAAATGACTAAATAAATATATATAAAAATATGCTAACGACTGAGCCAAGTTAAGAAAAAACACATAAAAAGGCGAAAAAAGTTGTCAAATTTTTTACAAATGAGAAGCCGTGTCTAAACAGGAATCTGCGCTGAGCTAATTTATGAACATTTTGCACCAAAAATGCCTGCTGAAACAAATTCATTGTGTTTATCTTGCATATTTGAATGCATCGTGATAGAATGACCTCAATAAAGCATTGACAATATGCATATGGTTAAAACATTAAGGGGGGACGTATATGGAAAATAAAGCCAAAATCATCACAGTTGCCGGTAAAGGCGGCGTTGGCAAAACTTCCATTTCAGCAACTATTGTTAGACTTCTTGTGGAGAAATTCCCGGATAAGAAAATCCTGGCAATAGATGCAGACCCGGCAGTCGGCTTGTCTGTTGCACTCGGTGTGGATGTTAAGCTGACGCTGGATGATATAAGAATGAGTATAGTCGACAGCGTGGAAAACGGCGAGACCCGTGAAGCTCTTGAACTTCTGAGCGAAGCCAGATTCAGAATTTTCGATGCACTGGTCGAAATGCCCGGTTTTGCATTTCTTGCCATCGGACGTCCTGAAAGCTCAGGCTGCTACTGCAAGGTTAATTCTTATCTTAAAGAAGTTATTAGCATACTTGCAAATAGTTTTGACTATGTTGTTATAGACGGTGAAGCCGGTATCGAACAGATACAGCGCCGTGTTATGGAAAAGGTTACCCACCTGCTCCTCATTACTGACCAGAGCAAGAAGGGCGGCCAGGTTATTACAACCATCAAAAATGTTGCAGATGAACTTATCGGCTACGATAAGATCGGTGCAATAGTGAACCGTATGACCAATCCGGAGCTCAAGGAATACATGAAGATACCCGGAGTGGACATCCTTTCATTCATCCCCGCAGACAATACTTTTGCTACCAATGAAATCAAGGGCAAGAGCGTTATGGAGTTGCCTGCGGATTCCGCAATGCTCAAGGGAGTGGAAGAAGCACTCCAGAGAATAGAAATATTATAAAGAACGAGGTGTAACATTTGAAAGATCTTAAGCATCTGATCTACTTCGAAAAACTGCTTGAGAACGCCGACAATGAGTTGGTTAAACAGGCACAGGCTGACGGCCAGCTGTGTATGGGCTATACCTGCTTCCATATTCCGGAAGTTCTGCTCAACGTCGATAACTGCTTCTCAGTACGTCTCCGCGCACCTAAAACAGGCTCCATTGATATCGCCACCTACTATATGTCAAACTACTCCTGCGAGTTCTCCAGAGCTCTGCTGGAAAGAGCCATTGAAGGCGGCTATCAGTTCCTGGATGCACTTATAGGTGTTGATGCGTGCTCCATGATGAACCGTTCTATGGAGCATTTCGAAATCTTACAGGTCAACAGCAAACCTAAATTCTTCGTTACTCACACCGATATGCCGTACAAGATTACAGACTACACTCTGGAATCTTACGTTAAGCAGATGAGACTGCGTGTATTGGACAGAATGACTGAGGTCTATGGTGTAGATACTTCTGATGCTGCAATCCGCAAGGCAGTTGAGCAGCACAATGAAGTGTGCAGCATCATAAACGAGATGATGGAAATGCGTAAGGCCGACAATCCCGTCATTACCGGTTATGAGTTCCATGTAATTGATCTGGTTACATATGTCTGCCCCAAGGCTCTTATCCTGCCTTACCTGCGTGAGACTCTGGAAGAGCTGAGAGAGCGTAAGCCCGATAAGAAGCCTCAGTTCCGTGCACGTGTCGCTGTCATCGGTTCTGAAATCGACGATCCTCAGCTGACCGAGCTTATTGAAAGCTGCGGTGCTCTGGTTGTTTCCGACCGTTACTGCTTCGGCTCTACCCCCGGCCGTGATATTATCAAGCTTAAGGACGATGAGGATGCTCTTACTCAGATCTGCCTGCAGTACATGGAAGCTTCCGAGTGTCCCAGATACATCTCCGACGAGAAGGTTCTTCAGCGCCGTGAGACCTCTGACAGACTGGCAAGAGAGTATAGGGCAGACGGTATCATCTATGAGCAGATGAAGTACTGTGACTACTGGGGCTTTGAGCGTGCCCTCGCAAGCCATGTCGTGGCTGAGGATTACGGATGGCCTGTCCTGTCTATCGACAGACTTTACAACAACGGTAACTCCGGCCAGCTCCGTACCCGTGTACAGGCATTCGTTGAATCCCTTGAAATCAAACGCATTCACAAAGAGGAGGGTGACAAGTAATGGCTAAAACTCCCAGATATCCTAATCCTGAGTTCTGGCGCTACAAAGACCATATGGACTTGAAAGCACAGGCTGAAAACCTTAAAGAAGTTTTCGGTATCTTTAAGGATATGTACAAGGAAGCTGACAAGAAGGCTTTCTTCCAGAATCAGATTCGCAAGATTAAGGATGACGGTCAGCGTGTAAAGAGAGAATTTAAAGAAATCAAGGCTATGTCCGCCACAGAGAAGGTCGACCTTCTTGTTAACGGTGAGAAAAAGCTGGGACTGCTTTACAGAAAAGGCGATATGGCCACAGTTCGCCGTGAATGGCGTGGCGTTAAAGACACTGCTTATGACTTTGCGGCGTGGCTGCGTCTGTGGGGAATGCTTCTGCTGTCCTTCTCCCATGACCTTATTCCTGCACTGAACGGTCTGTTCTACTACCGCTGGTATGTATCTTATTTCTGCTGCCACGGTTGGGCAGATAAGTCAACAATGGGTCTGCGTGGCTCTCAGCTTCGCCTGACTCATATGGCTATTTACGAAATGTTCCGCTACGTTGCAGAAAACCTGACTCTTCTGTCCAAGTGCGATGAGAAGAACGGTAACTGCACCGAGCTTAATAAAAAGTTCGTCTGCTTCGACGAAATGACCATGGGCCAGATTATGGGCGGCTTCCCCGACCTGCTCGGTATGCCTCACCAGCTGCTGCCTGTGTTCCTTGTATCTGAGCTTGACCAGCTGACCTGCATTCCTTATATCGATGCAGTTGAAAGCTTCGGCCTTCCTTCCGATACCTGCCCTGTTCCTACCTCCGAGTGCGGCGCACTGGTTCTGGATGCTCTGCCCCATATGGGCTGCTGCTTCCTGTCCAGCTCCATGCCCTGTGACGGTTCTACAATGGCTTCCTCCTACTTCGGACGCAGATTCCCTGATACTCCTGTATTCCATCTTTGCTTCCCCGTACGTTACTACGACGAAGAGACTGTACAGATGGGCGCAGAAGATATCAGAGCCTGCATAAAGTTCATTGAGGATGTTACCGGTGCTAAGTGGAACTGGGATGCATACTTCGAGCAGATCAAGCGCTTCAACGAAGAAACTACTTATGAGCTTCAGAAGTGGGAGATCAACAAGAGTGCATATCCTCAGTTCATCGGACCTATGTATGAGCTGTTCAGAAAGTGGAACTACGAGATGGACGGCGGCGCCGATCCTCGTACCCTTAAGGCAATGCGCAAGATGAACAAACTCCTGCTCAAGGCCTATGACCGCAAGGAAGAGCCTTACCCCGGCAAGATGAAATATCGTGCACTGGTTTGGTCCTGCCCTGCTCACTACTATGCAAACTTCTCCAACTGGGCTGCAAACTGCTGGGGCATCAATGTTCTGGTTGAGATGGAATCCCTTAACTTCACCAAGATGCTTGAGACTGAAGATAAGGAAGAAGCTCTCCGTGACCTGGCAAGACTTTATGAGCGTATGGTTATGCGTCGTCATACCAACGGCGGCTACCAGAACGTAGTCGATGAGCTGTGGCGTCAGTGCGAAGACTGGAACGCTCCTATGGTCATTATGTATCAGAATGTTGCCTGCAAGAATATGGCTACCGTTCAGGGTATTCTGGACGAACAGGGCCGTGCCCGCAACATTGATATGATCTGGGTTGAGCACGACCTTATGGACCCCCGTACTGTTTCCCGCCGCACCATGCGCGACAAGGTCAGCCAGTTTATGCGTACTGTTAAACAGGCTGAGCCTCTCGATGAGTCTCTTGTTGACTTCGAGGACGAAATCTGCATGTAATATATGCATCATAGCATATTCAGGTATTAAATTGATCCTGCTGCGGCGGCAAGAGAGCCGCTGCGGCAGGCAAATAGAGGGCAAGATCGGCCCTACTTATTAAAATACATATTCGGAGGAAATATATATGAAATACTTTGGCGGTTGCGACGTTGGTTCTACTTATACAAAGGCAATAATCATTGACGAAACAGGCAAAATTATGGCCGATACCACTATCAGAA
>JAHHRR010000037.1 GCA_020025655.1 Oscillospiraceae bacterium | reverse complement strand
AAACTATATAATAAAAACGGCAGCATCCGAATTTCCGGATGCTGCCGTTTCTTGAATTTTCAAATATAAACCATGCGCTTAACTCAGAAGCCAAGCTCCTCATCAATCAGCACAACTTCAGTCTCCATGCCCATCATAGGTCCCCAGAGCACAAGAAGTGCGTTGCATATTCTGGATTTCATACGGCAGTCATGGCACTTGTCGTCAATTTTGCAGGGATTATTGTTATCAAAACGCTTGCAGTTTTTTACTGCGGCCACGTTTCTTGCACGGCTGAGTGCGGAATCAAAGTCAGGACAGATTTTATTCGTGCCTGCCACTATGTAGACCTTCTTGTCTCCAAATACCTGTGCGGCAAGGCGGTTGCCTTTTCCGTCAATGTTTAAGATCTCACCGTTTTCAGTCATCGCATTGGCACTTGTGATATAAACAGGTGCGGCATTGGCATTTTTCAAAGTCTCTGCACCGGGCACCTGCCAATGCCAGTAAACGGTGTTATGAGGACAGAGCTTTTCATAAAGGCCCAGCTGCTGAACAGTGGTGGAACCGCCAATACCTACACTTGTGCCGTCTATCCGGCTGTCAAGATACTCTACGGCTTCTGCGCCGGTTTTGAAATATTTTACTCCAAAGCCTCTGAGCTCGAGATTTTTGATAGTTTTCTCAAGGTTCATTTTTTTTACCTCCCAATAAAAATATCCCGTTTTTTATAGTAATTATACTATAAAGAGCGGGATTTTTGCAATCTGCAATTATAAATCAAAAGCCTCCGCCAGCTCCTTGGCAGACAGCGCCAGCGATTTTGCGTACTCCTCATTTTGAGAAGTGACGGCTATCCTCAGCTGCGAGTTTTTGACAGACGGAGAAATATGCAGTTTGAAATGCGGACGGCTGAGCCTGATACCGTCAGAATAGTCTGCTCCCATACTTAAAAGAGCTTCTGACAATGCACCCATAAGCTGCGCTCTGCTTTTGCACGGACAGTCCAGACTTACAGAGCAGCTCTCATCCTCATCTGCTTCATCAGCCAAAGCCGGTGGCGTAAATTTATCACCGGGCTGAACCTTGAGCCTGCCTTCGAGCGCATCCACACAGCATTTATAATAAGAAAGGGGATTGCCTACATCGCACCAGTATCCGTCGAGAGGAAAACCCATAAGCTTATAGCCCTTTTCCAGCAGCATCGGAAACAGCTCATTCCCAAAGTCAAAGGCTCTGCCCGCAGGTACAAGATCCATTACCTTGGGAGAAATAATATAAATGCCGGTATTTACAAGGTCTGTTACAACTCTGCTCCATTGGGGCTTTTCGATAAATGCCTGTATAAGCCCCTGCTCATCTGTGATAGCAAGACCATAGCTCAGCGGCTCCGGATTTCTGTAAAGTGCAATGCTTACATCGGCATGGTTTTCCCTGTGAGCCTGCATAAGCTCCCGCAGGTCAAAATCACAGGCCGCATCTCCGCTTATTACAAGAAAATCCTCATCTCCGTAGAAGTCAGCACAGTTTTTTACACTGCCTGCCGTTCCGAGAGCTTCACGTTCTGTTTTGTAGCTGAGATTTACCCCGAAGTCATTTCCGTCACCGAAATAGTCTATAATGTCTTCGGCCCTGTATTTTACTGCGGCACATATATCGCTGAATCCCTGCGAACGCAGAAGCGCAATTATATGCTCCATCATGGGCCTGCCAAGAAGCTTTACCATTGGTTTGGGCGTGTCTCCGCTGACTGCCTTTAAGCGCCGGCCTTCACCGCCTGCCATGATTACGGCTTTCACATTACTCCCCCTTAATTTACATTTAATTTTAGTATTTACTTTTAAACTGAAATTATCAGAGTTACTGAATATGGCATTTGTACTACTTGTAATGCAAAATGACTTATGTTAAAATACAAAGATGATTAAATATACTCGACTTATTATGCATATTTGATCTTAAACAGGAGGAACAGCTTATGAAAGCTAATAAAAATATTCAGAGATTTGTGGAACCCGGTGTGGTACTGCATCTGCTCTTGCTGGTCATATTTGCTGCGGCATCTATGATGTATAAGCTTTATTATCTTGCTGCCATAGAAGGCGCTGCCGTTTTAATACTTATAATTTATACATTTATAGTTAAGCGAAAAAAAGCAAAACAGCTTGCGGTTTATATTGAAGGCGTAAAGTATGATGCGGATAATGCTAAAAATAATACGCTTATAAATTTCCCGCTGCCCATAGCTGTTTTTAAAATGGACGATTCACAGATTATCTGGGGAAACGACCATTTCTTTGAAATGTGCGGTGACAGATGCTCAAAGCTGGATGCAAGCCTCACTGATGTTGTGCCTGATTTTTCTGGCAAGTGGCTGATGGAGGGAAAAAATCTTTATCCGGGCCTTATCGAAATTAACGGCAGAAAGTATCAGATACACGGAAAGATTATCCGCTCCGATGAAAAAGACGAAAGCTCTGCTTTTATGGGCATCAGCTATTTTGTGGATGTTACAGAATATGACGATATAAGGCTGGAATATGAAAATTCCCGAATAGTTCCCGGTATCGTCGTTGTGGATAATATCGAAGAGCTGTTTAAAAACCAGACCGACAGAATCAGAAACGATATTATCGAAGGTATTGAGGATAAACTCCAGCAGTGGTGCGCTGACAACAGAGCTGTTTTAAGACGCTTCGACAGAGACAGATATCTGGTGGTATTTGAAAAGCGCTATATGCGTAAGATGAAGGAAGAGAAATTCCCCATCGTAGAACAGATGCATGAAGTGGAAAGCCCCTCCGGCGTTAATGCTTCTATAAGCATCGGTTTCGGCGAGGATGCCGCAGATATGGTTGAGGGTGTCCAGTTTGCTGAAATGGGCGTCGAGCTTGCACTGTCACGAGGCGGAGATCAGGTTGTTATAAAGAACAAGCTGAGCTTTGAATTCTTCGGCGGCAGAGGCATAGAGGTGGAAAAGCGTACCAAGGTTAAATCCAGAGTTATGGCAAATACTCTCGCAGAACTTATACGTGACTCATCTCAGATACTGGTTATGGGACATAAATATGCTGACCTTGACGCCGTGGGCGCAGCTGTCGGCGTTTGCTGCCTTGCCAGAAAATGCGGAGTTAAGGCTAATATAGTTATTGATCTGGAAAAGAATGCTTCCAAGCTCCTGCTTGAAAAGATAAGAAGTACTGAGGAATATAAGGACATATTTATTGCACCGCAGGATGCAATGCTTATGGCCGACGGGCATACACTGCTTGTAGTTGTTGATACGAACAGACCCGAGCAGGTTGAGGACAAGGATCTGATGAATGCCTGCAACAGAGTTGCTGTTGTGGATCACCACAGAGTTGCAGCCACATATATTCAGAATGCGGCCCTCGGCTTTATTGAGCCCTATGCATCTTCCGCCTGTGAGCTTATGACTGAAATCCTGCAGGAGGTTGCAGAGGAGTCCGATATCCTCAGAATAGAAGCAGAGGCAATGCTTGCAGGTATCGTGCTTGACACAAAGAGCTTTTCCATAAGAACCGGTGAACGCACCTTTGATGCCGCTTCCTATCTGCGCAGGATAGGAGCAGATACATCTGAGGTTAAAAAGCTTTTCCAGAGCGATATGGATGCAACAATCGCACGCTACAAGATTTTGCAGAGCGCCAAGCTATACAGAGAACTTGCAATCGCAACACCTGCCGACCCTCAGAACAGAGTGGTTGCGGCACAGGCAGCAGATGAGCTGCTGAATATTTCAGGCGTTACAGCCTCAATAGTTGTTGCTCCCGACGGAAACGGCGGATCATTTGCATCCGCACGCTCAATAGGTGAGCTGAACGTACAGATTTTGATGGAAAAGCTGGGCGGCGGCGGCAACAGAAGCGCTGCTGCTGTACAGTTTAATGACATCTCAGCCGGTGAAGCCGCTCAAAGAGTCTATAAGGCTATTGACGAATATCTGGGCTGAGTATTGAAAGGAGATTTTTAAAAATGAAAGTAATTTTTAACACCGATGTAAGAGGCCAGGGCAAGAAGGGCGAAATGAAGGAAGTATCCGACGGCTACGCCAGAAACTACCTGCTGCCCAGAAATCTTGCCACTGAGGCAACTAACGATAATATAAACGCTATGAGACTCAAGGAAAAAGCAAAGGCTGCCCAGATTGCCAAGGAAAAGGCTCAGGCTCTGGAGGATGCTAAAAAGCTTTCTGAGATTCAGGTCGTTATTAAGGCAAAAGCAGGCGCAGGCGGAAAGCTTTTCGGCGCTGTTACCTCTCAGGAAATAAGCAAGGCACTTAAAGAACAGTTCGGTATGGAAATCGAGAAGAACAAAATCGTTCAGTCCAGCCCCATCAAGACCTTCGGAAGCTTTACCGTTAAAGCCAAGTTCGGCTATGAGATCAGCGGTAATGTCAACGTACTTGTTGTCGAGGATAAATAATTAAGATACTCTTGAAAGGACTGGTCATTTAATGGACGAGCTTCTGGGCAAAAAAATACCCCATTCCGCTCCGGCGGAACAGGCGGTCATAGGCTCCATGCTCATCGATCCCAGATGTATCCCGGAGGTGCTGGAAAAGCTTAAAGCTGATGAGTTCTATATAAAGCTTAACCGGGATCTGTTTGAGACCATGAACACCATGTTCTCTTACGGACAGACTATTGACCCTGTTACAGTTCTGAATCAGGCTGAGGTCAGAGGACTCAAGCGTGATGAATGCGAAAAGTACATGGTCGAGGTTATGCGCATTACTCCTACTGCTGCAAACGTACTGGAATATGCCGCAATTGTCCGTGACAGAGCACTTTTGAGACGTCTTGGAGAAACCGCAGATGAAATTAACGAAATGGTATACGAGGGCGGCGGAGAGGCTGACACCGTGCTGGAGGCTGCGGAGAGAAAAATCTATGCACTCCGTTCAGGACGGGATGTCGGCGGACTTATGCCTATCTCTGCGGTAGTACAGAATGTTTTTGACGAGCTTACAGAAATGGCCGATTCCGGTGAGAAAATACCCGGTATTTCCACCGGCCTTCCTGACCTTGACAGAATGATTCTGGGTCTTAACAAATCGGAACTTATCCTTATTGCGGCCCGCCCCGGTATGGGTAAAACCAGTATTGCACTTAATATGCTGCTGCACGCAGCCATGAACCTTCACAAGACGGTTGCAATGTTTTCATTGGAAATGTCAAGAGAGCAGCTTGTTACAAGACTTCTTTCAAGAGCCGCTCTCATACCGTCACAGAACCTTTTAACAGGTCAGCTGTCTGAACAGCAGTGGAGAGATATTGCGGATGCGGCTCAGACGCTCAGCGCAACAGAAATTAAAATCGACGATAACCCCAGCCTTACGGTTTCCGATATGAATGCCCAGTGCAGACGTGTGAAGGATCTGGACCTTGTGGTTATAGACTATTTGCAGCTGATGCAGTCCGCAGGAAGCGGACACAACTGGTCAAACGAAAGCCGTACTCAGGCCGTCAGTGATATTAGCCGTATGCTTAAAATTATGGCAAAGGAACTGAATGTTCCTGTAATATGCCTGTCTCAGCTGTCCCGTGCCAACGAAAGCAGAACCGATAAGCGGCCTATGCTTTCAGACCTTCGTGAATCCGGTGCTATCGAGCAGGATGCTGACGTTGTTATAGGCCTTTACAGAGATGGCTATTATAATAAGGAATGCGAAAATCCCAACCTTGCCGAGGCTATCATTCTTAAAAACAGAAAAGGCTCCACCGGTACTGTTGAACTCGCATGGCTGCCTGAATTTACAAGCTTCAGCTCCTGCGAGAGACGTCACGAAGATGAATATTGATTTAGCACTTAAATACAATATGCTGCCGGAGGGAACCAGACTTCTGTGCGCTGTCTCCGGCGGCGCAGACTCTATGTGCCTTCTGCATCTTATGATGAGCCTGCAGGAAAAACTTAAAATACAGGTTTTTGCGGCGCACTTTGAACACGGTATCCGAGGCGAGGAATCGCTCAGAGATGCTGATTTTGTTGAAAACTGGTGCAGAGAACAGTACGTTCCCTGCATTACAGGACACGGAAATGTTCCGGAGTTTGCTGAAAAAAACTCCATGGGCCTTGAAGAAGCAGCAAGACAGCTGCGATATGAGTTTCTTAGAGAAACCGCAGAACAGCTGGGGTGTACAAAAATTGCCACTGCACATAATGCAGATGACAATGCCGAGACTATGATTTTTAACCTCTGCCGTGGAAGCGGAAGCGCAGGTCTGCGTGGTATTCCGCCCGTCAGAGATAATTATATACGTCCGCTGCTTGGCTGCACTCGAGAGGAAATAGAGAGATATCTTGAAAGTAATCATGTCCCCCATGTGGAGGACAGCAGCAATCAGTCTGACGATTACAGCAGAAATATTATCAGACACAAAATTATGCCGGTACTGCGGGAGATAAATCCCAGAGTATCGGAGGCCGCCTTAAGAGGAGCAGAGCTGCTCAGAGAGGATGAAAGATGCCTTTCCGAAATGGCGGAAGCTTTTATAAAAAAACAGTCCGATGCAGACAGCCTTAGCTACAAAGAGCTTTTGGAGCTGGATAGAGCTGTTTCTGCCAGAGTAATCAGAATGCTCAGCCCCAAGAGCCTTTCAAGTCTCCACGTTGAAGACGCACTGAATTTCTGCAAAGGCGAGGGACTAGGCTTTCTTGATCTGCCCGGCTTGAGACTCAGACGGGAACAGGGCAGACTGTATTTTAGACAAAATGAGAGAAAAGTAATGGAAGATAGAGTGCTTGTCCCCGGTGAAACACTCATTATTCCTGAAGCAGGACTTAAAATAACCGCTTTTCAGGATGTCAGAGGACAAGAAGTTAACGACTTGTTCAAAACTTATCTCTTCAAATATAAGGGTATTTGTGGTAATATTAAAATCACTCTCCGCAAATCGGGGGATAATATACGACCTTTAGGCAGAAACTGCACTAAGAGTTTGAAAAAACTTTTTACTGAGGCCGGATATACTCAGGCCCAAAGAGACTCTACACCTGTTTTCCGTGATGAAAACGGTGTTCTGGCTGTTTATGGACTTGCTGTGGCGGAAAGAACCGCAGCAGCTGTCGGAGAAAAGATTCTCAGAATCGAAATTGAAAAAATTTAGGGAGTATATCGAACATGAAAAAAGATATTGAGCGTGTTTTAATATCTGAGGAAGAACTCGAAAGCAAAGTAGCCGAAATGGGTCAGAAAATTTCCCATGATTTTGAGGGCAAAGATCCAATATTTGTGGGAGTGCTGAAAGGCTGCTTTATTTTTATGGCCGATCTTATGCGCCATGTAGACATTAACTGCTCCATGGATTTTATGGCAGTCTCCTCTTACAGCGGTACCAGATCTACCGGTGCGGTGAAAATCAATAAGGATCTGAGCGAGGATATCGAGGGCAGACACGTTATCATTGTTGAAGACATCCTTGACTCGGGCGTTACTCTTAATTACCTCAAAAACTACCTTGAGGGCAGAAACCCTGCATCCATTTCTATCGCTACCCTTATGGATAAGCCGTCACGCCGTAAGGCACCGGTTTATGCAGATTATTTCTGCTTTGAAGTTCCCGACGCTTTCGTGGTAGGATACGGCCTTGACTACAACGAGAGATACCGCAATCTGCCGTATATCGGCGTTCTCAAACCTGAAATTTATTCATGAAGCCGGCGTGGCTTAATGAAAAGGAAGTGATAGTGCTTGAAACCTAAACGTAACAGAACAAGAGACCTGGGCTTCTATGTGCTTATGATGGTTATTCTTATAGCCGTTATATTCACTATGAGCAGAGATACCGGAGCTAATCAAATTAAAAAGTATTCAGATCTGGTTGATTTGTTCAATGAGGAAAAGGTCGAGTCCTTCATTACAGAAGGAAACAAAATTATCCTGCTTGTAAGAACCGGTGACAGTGTAAAGCCTACAACGGAAATGACCTATGATCTTTACAGCTTTAACCTCTTCTATCAGGATTTTAAAGACATTATTAAAGAACAGTATGATGCCGGAATCATAGAAAACTATGATTATGACGAAGGCTTTGTAGTACCCTGGTGGGCAAGTTTCCTGCCTTACCTGCTTATTATGGCGGTTGCCATGGGCCTGTGGTATGTGATGATGAATAAGGCAAGCGGCGGTGCCGGCGGAATTGCCAAGTTCAGCAAGGCCCGCACAAGAATGGGCAGCGAAGAGAAAAATAAAAAGACCTTTGCAGATGTTGCAGGCTGTGACGAGGAAAAGGAAGAACTCATGGAAATCGTGGACTTCCTTAAAGACCCCAAGGCTTACGCCGAAATGGGCGCAAGAATTCCTAAGGGCGTTCTGCTTGTAGGCCCTCCCGGAACAGGTAAAACTCTGCTTGCAAAGGCTGTTGCAGGCGAAGCTAATGTCCAGTTCCTGTCTATCTCCGGTTCCGACTTCGTTGAGCTTTATGTCGGTGTCGGTGCAGGAAGAGTCCGTGACCTTTTTGAGCAGGCTAAGAAGCTCGCTCCCGCTATCATCTTTATAGATGAGATTGATGCTGTCGGTCGTCAGAGAGGCAGCGGTCTCGGCGGCGGTCACGACGAGCGTGAACAGACCCTGAACCAGCTGCTTGTTGAGATGGACGGCTTTAACAACAACGAAGGCGTTATTGTTATGGCTGCTACCAACAGAGCCGATATCCTTGATAACGCTCTGCTCCGTCCCGGCAGATTTGACCGTCAGGTATACGTCGGTCTGCCTGATATTAAGGGCAGAGAGGCTATCCTGAAAATCCATTCCAGAGATAAGCATCTGGCTGATGATGTTGACCTTAACAGCATTGCAAAGGGTACTCCCGGATTTGCCGGTGCAGACCTCGAAAACCTTATGAACGAAGCTGCTCTGCTGGCTGTCAGACGCAAACACCGCTTTATCAATCAGGCTGATATCGACGAGGCTATTCTCAAGGTTCAGATGGGCCCTGAAAAGAAGAGCCGCAAGATGAGCGAAAAGGCCAGACGCCTTACCGCTTACCATGAATCCGGTCATGCAGTTGCAGGCAGATACCTCAAACACGTTGACCCCGTTCACTATATAACCATTATCCCCAGAGGACCTGCCGGCGGCTTTACCCTCTTCAGACCTCAGGAGGATACCGAGAACTTCCAGTCCAGAGCTGAAATGTTCGAGGATATTGTAATGTCTCTGGGCGGCAGAATGGCTGAAAAGCTCTTCCTTGACGATATTTCTACCGGTGCTTCCGGAGATATCCAGCAGGCAACCGGTATTGCAAGAGACATGGTTACTAAGTACGGTATGAGCGAAAAGCTCGGACCTATTTCCTACGACAGCTCCGACCACAGCATCTTTATCGGACGAGACTTCGGTCAGACCAAGAGCTACTCCGAGGAAACTGCTGCTATTATCGACGAGGAAGTTAAGACAATCTTCGATAAGGCTTCCGCTCTCTGCGAACAGATTCTTACCGAACACGCAGACCAGCTCAGAGGTCTTGCCGAGTACCTGCTTCAGTATGAGACTATGGAGAAGGACGAATTCGATTATTACTTCGAGCATGGCGAATTCATGCCTGAATATATGAAGAAGGCAAAAAACGTCAAAAACGATGATACTATCGAACGCCCTGCCAGATGCATCTCCATGACTGACGGCAGCGAGACAGAAACTTCCGAAACAGCTGAAAATGCAGATGCTTCCGCAGAAGCTGAGGCAGCTGAGGCTCAGAGTGAAAACAAAGAGCAGGAAGATAAGCCTCAGAGCGAAAATTAAAACACAAACAGAGCAGCTTTGCTGCTCTGTTTTTCTGTTATTTAATACATTGAAAATTCACTTTCTCTGTGATAAAATAAAAAACTGAGATTTTTTATGCTATGAGAATACTCTTATTTTATAAAGGAGATATGAGGATAAATGAAATTAGGTATTGTCGGACTTCCTAATGTCGGTAAGTCTACCCTCTTTAACGCTATCACTAACGCAGGTGCTCAGTCTGCAAACTTCCCGTTCTGCACCATTGAACCCAATGTGGGTATGGTTACTGTTCCTGATTCCAGACTGGATTTTCTTGCTAAAATATATGAGCCTAAAAAATACACCCCCGCTGTTATCGAGTTTGTCGATATTGCAGGTCTTGTTAAAGGCGCATCCAAGGGCGAGGGACTGGGAAACAAGTTCCTCGGTAATATCCGTGCAACAGATGCAATAATTCATGTTGTACGCTGCTTCGACGACGAAAATGTTATCCACGTCGAAGGCGGCACCGACCCCAGAAGAGATATCGAAATTATAGACCTCGAGCTTATCATGTCTGACGTTGAAATGGTTGAACGCAGAATTGATAAGGCTCAGAAAGCTGCCAAGGGCGATAAGAAGTTCTTAAAGGAAGTCGAAGTTTTCTCCGCTCTCCTTGAACACCTTAACGACGGCAAGAGCGCCAGAAGCTTCGAATGCGATGCAGACGATATGGAGCTTATTGCTTCTTCCGATCTGCTCACCCTGAAGCCCATTATCTATGCTGCAAACATGGACGAGGAAGGCGTTGCAAACTACGCCGACAACGAATACTACAAGACCGTGCAGGAAATTGCAGCGGCAGAAGGCGCTCAGGTTCTGCCTATCTGCGCTAAGATGGAAGAGGAAATGACCGAACTCGAAGAAGATGAAAAAATCATGTTCTTGGAGGAAATGGGCCTTGAAGAATCCGGTCTTGACCGCATGATAAAGTGCTCCTATGACCTGCTGGGTCTTATATCCTTCCTTACCTGCGGCTCCGATGAGTGCAGAGCATGGACTATCAAAAAAGGCACTAAAGCACCTCAGGCTGCCGGCAAAATCCACTCTGACTTTGAACGTGGATTTATCAGAGCTGAGATTGTTGCATTTAAGGACCTTGAAGAATGCGGCAGCATGAACGCCGCAAAGGAAAAGGGACTTGTCCGCAGCGAAGGAAAAGAATACGTTATGCAGGACGGCGACGTCACTCTCTTCCGCTTCAACGTCTGAGCTTATTAACATTCTTTACCTGAAATGTGAACGATTTTTAACATCTGCTACGCAGTTATTGACTGTATATGCATAATATGTTAATCTGTGCTCACAGTTTAAGGGAGTAGCTTACGTCATCTTGACGTTGATGTGTCGTCATCTCAGGCTTCTGGCTTCGGCACATCGGATACCTTGAGTATTTTGCAAGACTTTTACAGGCTTACGTCTGTAAAAGTCTTTTTTATTTGTATGAGTAAAGGATATTTAAGCTAATAATATACTTTAGGGATAAGCTATTCACACCTGAAAGGGGATATGTATGAAATTTTATTGCGAGGAAAAAGAGACTGTTCTAAAACAGCTGAATGCTGAGCCGGAAGGATTAAGCTCGGATGAAGCTGCAAAGAGACTTCAGCAGAACGGACGAAATGTTCTGAAAGCTGCACCGGGAAAATCTCTCATAAGAAGATTTCTTGAACAGCTTGCCGACCCGATGATTATTATTCTGCTTGCTGCGGCCGCTATAAGCGGTGTACTTGCAGTAATGGAAGGCGAGAGCTTTGCAGATGTTATAATCATTCTGGCAGTTGTTCTGATTAACGCCATACTCGGTGTGTATCAGGAGAGTAAAGCCGAAAAAGCCATTGAGGCACTGCAGAAAATGTCTGCATCTACATCCAAGGTTCTGCGTGACGGAAAACTTATCAGCATTCCCAGTGAGGAACTCGTCTGCGGCGATGTTATCATGCTTGAAGCCGGTGATGCTGTTCCGGCAGACGGCAGAATAATTCAGCAGGCAAGTCTCAAGGTCGAGGAATCTGCCCTTACGGGAGAATCCGTTCCTGTTACTAAATTTATAGATATTATAAATCTTAAAGACGGGGAAAAGGATGTACCTCTCGGAGACAGAAAGAATATGGTCTATATGGGAAGCACTGTCGTATATGGCAGAGCCGCTGTGGTTATTACCGCAACCGGTATGGACACAGAAATGGGTAAAATCGCAGATGCTCTCGCTTCAGCAGGGGATGGTCAGACTCCCTTGCAGCGTAAGCTGAGCCAGCTTTCAAAGGTCCTTACATGGCTGGTGCTCGGTATATGCGCAGCAGTCTTTGCTGTTCAGCTTATAAGAGCCGGCGGTGCAAGCGTTGAGGTCGTGCTCAATTCCTTTATGGTTGCAGTTTCTCTTGCTGTTGCGGCTATCCCTGAGGGGCTTGTGGCGGTTGTTACAGTTGTACTGTCTATGGGTGTTACCAATATGTCCAAACGAAACGCCATTATACGCAAGCTTACGGCGGTTGAAACTCTGGGATGTGCGCAGATTATCTGCTCAGATAAAACCGGCACCCTTACCCAGAATAAAATGACTGTGGTAGACTATTTCGGGGACAACGAAAGCGATATTTCCATTGCAGCTGCTCTCTGCTCCGATGCAGAGCTTAATTCTGACGGCACTGTCACCGGTGAGCCTACCGAAGCGGCTCTTGTAACATGGGCAAATAAGCTTGGAAACGACAAGATAAGTCTTAAAGCTAAATACAACCGCTGCGCTGAAGCCCCGTTCGACTCAGGCAGAAAAATGATGAGCACTGTTCACACAGCCGAAAACGGCTTCGTACAGTTTACAAAGGGCGCTCCCGATGTGCTTCTTGACCGCTGCACGCACTATATTAAAAATGGTCAGGTTCTGCCTATGGATGACGGATACAGAGCCGAAATCACAAAAGCCAACAAGGCTATGGCTGACAAAGCGCTCCGTGTTCTTGCCTGCGCAAAGCGGGTATGGAATGAAAAACCTCAGTCTGAAGAACCGGAGTATCTTGAAAAAGACCTCTGCTTTATGGGACTGTGCGGCATGATAGACCCTATAAGGCCTGAGGTTCTGGACGCTATGGCAGAATGCAGAGCGGCAGGCATCAGACCCATAATGATTACCGGTGACCATGTGGACACCGCAGTTGCCATTGCAAAAGAACTGGGTATTATGAAAGACGGCGACCATGCTGTTACCGGTGCTCAGCTCAGTCAGATGGATGACGAGACCTTCAGAAAAGAATTCAGAAATATAAGCGTTTATGCAAGAGTTCAGCCTGAACACAAAACAAGAATTGTTAACGCATGGCGTGGAGCGGGTTACGTCACTGCAATGACCGGCGACGGAGTAAACGATGCACCCAGTATTAAATCCGCAGATATCGGCGTGGGAATGGGCATTACCGGTACGGACGTTACAAAAAATGCCGCCGATATGGTTCTTGCTGACGATAACTTCGCAACTATCGTAGGTGCGGTTGAAGAAGGCCGAAGAATTTACGATAATATCCGAAAGGCTATTCAGTTCCTTCTCGGCTCCAATATGAGCGAGGTAATAGCTATATTTGCATCTACAATTATGGGCTTTGTAATTCTGCATCCTGTTCATCTGCTTTGGATTAACCTTGTAACCGACTGCTTCCCGGCTCTTGCGCTGGGAGTCGAAAAGGCTGAGCCTCATATAATGGAGAGAAAGCCCAGAGATGCAAAATCCGGCATATTTGCAGGCGGAATGGGCTTCGATATTGTCTATCAGGGCCTTCTGGTTGCAGGACTCACTCTGCTTTCCTACTTTATCGGCAGCTTTATCGAAACGGGCGTCTGGTCAATGGCTGACAGCGCCGACGGCGTGACAATGGCATTCCTTACCCTGTCAATGGCTGAAATATTCCACTCCTTTAATATGCGATCCCAGCGCAGCAGTATTTTTAAACTCGGCAAACAGAATGCGGGACTGTGGGCTGCGGCTGCAGTATCCTTTATTGCAACTACACTCGTATGCGAGGTTCCGTTCCTTGCTGCTGCATTCGAGTTCACAAGTGTTGACCTCAGCGAATATGCAATAGCTATCGGCCTCGGCGCCTGCGTAATCCCTGTTGTTGAACTTGTGAAGTTTGTACAGAGAAAAACCTTGAAACTTCAATAATTATACACGGAGGGCAGAATATTTCCGCCCTCCGGATTTAGCTGTTGACATATGCATGGCAGAATGATATATTGAATAAAGTTTAAAGGCTTTGACGGAGAAAGCAGAATGCTGAAACGTACAGAGAGGATAGTCACAGGCTGCAAACTGTCCCGTGGATGCATTTTAGTCTACCAGCTCCTGAGCCGGACGGCGGAAATGCCCTCCCGTTTTGCAGGCGTTAACTGTGAATTAAGTTAAACTCAAGGTGGAACCGTGCATTACGCACCCTTGGCATTATGCTGAGGGTGCTTTATTTTTTATTGGAGGTTATGAACATGGACGAGAATAAATTCACTTTTGAAAACCACGAATATAGAGATACCTATCGCCATACCACCAGCCATATTCTGGCTCAGGCTGTGAAGCGTCTGTACCCCGAAGTTAAACTGGCTATCGGCCCCGCTATCGAAAACGGATTTTACTACGATTTCGACGCTCCCTTTGCCATCACTCCTGAGATACTTGAAAAGCTCGAAGCTGAGATGCGCAAGATCTGTAAGGAAAAAATAAAGCTGGAGCGCTTTGAACTGCCCCGTGAGGAAGCTATAAAGTTTATGGAAGAGCGGGACGAGCCTTACAAGGTAGAGCTTATTAACGATCTTCCCGAAGATGCTGTAATCAGCTTCTACAAGCAGGGAGATTTCACCGACCTCTGCGCAGGACCTCATCTGGATTCTACCGGCAGAGTCAAAGGTAATGCTATAAAGCTTACCTCCTGCACCGGTGCATACTGGAGAGGCGACTCCAACCGTAAAATGCTTCAGAGAGTTTACGGCACCTGCTTTATGAAGAAGGCAGAGCTTGACGAGTACCTCGAGCGCATTGAGGAAGCTAAAAAGCGTGACCACAGAAAGCTCGGTAAGGAGCTTGGTCTCTTTATGCTCACCGAGGAAGGCCCCGGCTTCCCCTTCTTCCTGCCTAAAGGCATGGTTCTCCGCAATACCCTTATTGATTACTGGCGTCAGGTACACAAAAAGTACGGCTATGTTGAAATTTCCACTCCTATGATCCTCAATCAGGAGCTGTGGCACAGAAGCGGTCACTGGGATCACTACAAAGACAACATGTACACCACCGTTATCGACGGTGAGGACTATGCTGTTAAACCCATGAACTGCCCCGGCGGTATGCTGGTTTACAAATCTGAGCCTCACTCTTACAGAGATCTGCCTCTGAGAATGGCAGAACTGGGTCTTGTTCACCGCCATGAGCTTTCCGGCGCTCTCCACGGCCTGTTCCGTGTCCGCTGCTTCACTCAGGACGATGCTCATATCTTCATGACATGGGATCAGATGAAAGATGAAATCAAGAACGTTATGCGCCTCTTTGATGAGGTTTACTCTGTGTTCGGTCTTAGCTATAAGATTGAGCTGTCCACCATGCCCGAGGACCATATCGGCGAGCTGAAAGACTGGGAGTTTGCTACCGAAACCCTTAAAGAAGCTGTTACCGAGGTCGGCAAGGACTTCGAGATCAACGAAGGCGATGGTGCATTCTACGGTCCTAAGCTCGACTTCCACCTCGCTGACTCTCTCGGCCGTACCTGGCAGTGCGGTACTATCCAGCTGGATATGCAGATGCCTGAGCGCTTTGAGCTGGAGTATGTGGGTGAAGACGGTCAGAAGCACCGCCCTGTAATGATACACCGTGTTGTTCTGGGCTCTATTGAGCGCTTTATCGGTGTTATCACTGAGCATTTCGCAGGCGCATTCCCTGTATGGCTCTCACCTGTTCAGGTAAAGGTTATGCCTATTACCGACAGAACTGCTGCATATGCTGATGAAGTCGCAGCAAAGCTGGATGCTGCCGGCATCCGTGTTGAGACTGACCACAGAAACGAGAAGATCGGATACAAGATTCGTGAAGCTCAGATGCAGAAGATGCCTTATATGCTGGTTCTCGGCGACAGAGAAGCTGAGGCCGGTACTGTTGCTGTCCGTACAAGAGACGGCAAGGACCTTGGCGCAATGCCTTTTGACGATTTCCTTGCAAGAATCAATGAGGAAATTGCAAATAAAACCAGATAAGAAAATTTCTGAATAAAAATTTCGCACCCTCACAAACTAAGAAAAAGTTTGTGGGGGTGTTTTTTTGAGTAAAGAACGTAAAAAACTTATTTTAGCTATGGTTGTTATATTTACGCTTAATATCCTTATAATCGCTTTAGCTCAGAGCGCATCTGCTGATTTATATAAAAAAGGCGCCAGCGGTCAGACAATAAAAGAAATTCAGACCCGTTTGAAGAACTGGGGATATTATTCCGGCAACGTGGACGGAATTTTCGGCAGCGGCACAGAAGATGCAATAAAGAAATTCCAGAAGAAAAACGGACTTGATGCTGACGGTCAGGTAGGCAATAAGACATTGGCTGCTCTGGGAATAACTCCTAGCTCAAACGGTAATACCAGCAATTCCGGCAATTCCGGCGATCTTGACCTGCTTGCAAGACTTATTTCCGCAGAAGCCAGAGGGGAACCCTATGTTGGGCAGGTTGCTGTCGGAGCGGTTGTATTAAACAGAGTTGAGCATCCATCCTTCCCTAATACTATCTCAGGCGTAATATACCAGCCTGACGCCTTTAGCTGCCTCTACGACGGTCAATTTAACGAGCCGGTGGCTGAAAGCGCTTACAGGGCCGCCAGAGAGGCTATGAACGGCAGCGACCCAAGCTATGGAGCAATATATTACTTCAACCCCGTAACAGCTACAAGTAAATGGATTTGGTCAAGACCCCTGATTGTTCAGATAGGCAAGCACAGATTTTGCTCATAACAGATTGAAAAAAATCTGACCCTGCGGTATAATAGCAAAAAATATTAACCGGAGGACATTATGGCATACTGCAAAAAATGTGGAGCCTATATACCGGACGGTCAGTCAGGATGTCTGGCGTGCGGATATGATGAAGCGGCAGAAAGAAAAGCTGCTGAAGAAAAGAGAAAAAGAGAAGAAAAACGCAGCACCGGTTTTGCGGCTCAGGAATATGAGGCTGAAAAAGCTGAAATGGAACGCCGGCGCAGAGCTCAGAATATGGAAAACGAAGCCCGTGCGCGAAGAACGCGGGATGCGGAAGCCCAGCAGAGAGCAAATGAGCGCAGACGTGAATACGAACGCCGACGCAGTGCTCAGCAGGCGCAGGACAGAAAATGGGCCGAAGAAGAATATCAGCGCAGACAGAGTGAATACGAAAGACAAAGAGAATATAGCAGTACATCGAGAAATGCCTACAACCAGCCAATGCGACACAAAGCAATGGCTGTTATGAGCTATATAAGTATATTCTTTATTCTGCCGTTCCTGTTCTGCAGAGATGATGCATACGCTGTATATCACGCTAAACAGGGTGTCGCTCTTGCGGTATTTGGAGTGATTGCGGATGCTTTAACTGCTATTCTTTCTCCGGTAGGCGGAATCCTGTCTTTAATGAGAGTTTACATTATGATTAAAGGAATAATGAATGCAGCTCAGGACAGAATGGAGCCTCTGCCTATTATAGGAAAGTACGTAGACAGATGAACAATATTTAGTGGACGGAAGGTTTGAGAAACCACTATATTTAGTGGTTTCAAAAAAACCTTAAAAATTTCCAAAAAATATTAAAAAAAGTGTTGACTTCTGCGGATTCTGGTGGTATATTAAGCAAGCGCTCGAGAGAGCGGCCAATTACAAAACAAAATATCGAAAAGAGTTTAAAAAACTTTTTAAAAAAGTTCTTGACAAACTCGAAAAGATATGTTAAAGTAATTAAGCTGTTGATTCGAAAGAAAACAAAGAAAAAACAGCGAAGCATGTACCTTGAAAATTGAACAATGTAAGAAAATGATCAAA
>JAHHRR010000036.1 GCA_020025655.1 Oscillospiraceae bacterium | reverse complement strand
CTGATATAAGCCCAATTTAAGACTTCATTTAAATGCTCAGTTCATTTTATGATATAATGTAAAAAAATTTGTGACCTTAAACATTATTTTACGTTTATACAGTTGAATCCTATAAAAGGAGGTCAGCATGGAAGATAAAGATATAATTGATCTGTACTGGCAGCGCTCAGATCAGGCGATAGAGGAAAGCGACAAAAAATACGGAAGATACTGCCACACCATTGCCTACAACATCTGCCGCAATATTGAAGACTCCGAGGAATGTGTCAGCGACACATGGTTTAAATCATGGAACATAATGCCGCCTAAAAGACCCGAAGTTTTACACAGCTTTTTCGGAAGCATATGCAGGAATCTTTCTCTTGATCTCTGGCGGCGCAAAAACGCCGGCAAGCGTGGCGGCGGTGAAATTAAGCTTGCATATGAGGAGCTGTCCGGCTGCATTCCGGAAAACGCTGATCCCGAATCAGTAGTTGAAACACGTGAGCTTGAGGAGGCTATACGCAGCTTCATCCATGGTCTGCCGGAATGTGAAAGGCGCACATTCCTTGCAAGATACTATTTTCTTATGCCAATAAAAGAGATTGCCAAACAGCAGAATGAAGGACTCAGCAAAACCAAAATGTCTCTGCACAGAACCAGAGAAAAGCTGAGAGCCCAGCTCAGAAAGGAGGGCCTATGCTAGACGGATTTGACCTTTTGAAATCAGTAAGCGCTGCGGACGAGCACGATATTGACGACTGCGCACAGTTCTTTAATTTAACCGCTCAGGAGTCCTGTCACAGAGTGCGAAAATTCAGCCGAACACTTCTCATTGCGGCTGTCATAGCAGCCCTGCTTGCGGTGACTGCTTCGGCAATCGGTATTTCCGTATATCTCAGGCATCAGCAGGAGCTTAACGGCTACTATAAGATTGAGGAAAATCAGGTGGTAAATTATGCGGAGTATCCTATACATGAGCAATCAGGATTAACGATTATTTCCTGTCTTGCAGACGGTGAGTTTTACCATGTATATGCCGCTGTTTCCCCGATTTCAGAGGAAGAAGCCATGAGCTTTTTCCGCTTTAACTTTGAAGCTTCAAGCCTCCCTTCAGAAAATGAGCTGATGTATATTGAAGTTGCCACAGATAATAACGCCTCAGTCAATGTCTACCCGTACTCCAATCAGCTGGAATATGCCCCCGAAGATATGGGCGATCCTGAAAGAACCGCCGACGGCGGCATCATGTATAATGACGACGGCACACCTTACAGGCTTCCCACAGCAGAGGCAAGAATCAGAAAGCACTTTGAAAACAGTTATGATCCTGAAACGCAGACTCTCATGCTTGAGCTTTGGATAAGAGAGGAGCCCGTAGTTTCCGGAAACCCGATAGAACTCAGGGCTTCTCTGCACAGAGCTTCATACATTGATGACGGTGGTACTTTTAAAAGCGACTTCATACGGGATTTAGGAAATACCCTTTTGATTCCGCCGGAATACAAGCCGCTTACCCTGTACTTTCCTGAACCGATAGTGCTTGTAAATGAAGAAGATGACGTACACCTTATCTATGAAGGTCTGGAAATTTCAAACTCAACCATTTATATTCTTATGCGCTCGCCCGAGGCGGAGTATGTTTATAAATACGACCCGTATATGAGCGCAGAAGAGAAGCAGGCGCAGGCTGAGTATCGTGAGCGCTGGCAGTATCTGCGCTGGGAAAATGATACCAATGTTAAACTAACATTCACCGACGGGCAGGTTATTACTCTCAACGGCTGTGAGGCCAGTTTGTATGTAGACGGTGTAATTCGTGGAATATGTCTCATCTCCGAGCCAAGTATTAACTTCAATAACATTGAGAGTATTTACATAGCAGGTCAGACAATTCCCCGCTCCGCCTGTCTGGATAGCCCCAAAGCTCAGTAAATGCAATAATCAAATTTATATAAAGCAAAACAGGTCCCGATGCCAAAGTATCGGGACCTGTTTCATAATACTATTAGATTTAATGCAAAGCCATCTGGACGATAACTTCTTCCCCGTCTGCAAGGCAGTGCAGTCGGTACAGAGGTCTGTAATACCCCTTTGTATCAAGCTCATACTCAAGCCTGCAATCTTCACAGCTCAGACTGCGGACTTCCCTCCCCTGCAGCCCGGCACATCTGAAATTTCCGTTCTGCAGATTTTCGCAGAATGTTTCAAAGGCAAGCTTCTGAGTCTTATTCGCAGAATTCAGAACCATTACGTCGCTTTTGAGCTCGTACAAAGTGTCATCATCCGCAACCCACATAAGTTCACCTGCGTATATATGGTCTTTATAGGGTACGAAGCGGTAGTTTATGGTATATTCGTCAAATTCAATCTGAAGGTCATCGTGGCAGAATTCCTCCGGCAGTTCAAGCCCGCAGTCCTTTATAATAAGTCTCACCCTGTCGATCATAGGCTCATCCGGATAATTCATCTCAATTCCGTGTTCCATGGTTACAAACATGAATCTGCCGTCATCCCAGCACCATGTGTAATAGCTGGGATTGGTTCCGTAAGACACCAGAAGATTGTCGTATTTATCTCTCCGCTTCTCATTTTCAGTTTCTCCGAAGCCTGAGAATATCTGAGCTGTCCGCTTTTCCAATGCCTTCATATTATAGTGCGGTGCAATATAAACTCCTGCCTCTGACTGAAAATCTTCCTCGTTCACCGAGGAAAGATATACCGAATGAACGCTTATACCCTTCGTATTGAAATCTGCTTCAATATAGCCAAGGGGCTTTATGATATAGCATACAGCAACAGCAGCTACTGCAATAAAAGGTGCCGCAACAGAGAGGCCGAGCTTTATATCCGGCTTTTTCTTTTCCCTGAGCTTAACTGCCAGATAGTAAAGCGCAATACCCCACACTCCGCCCAGTGTATTTGCCGCAAGATCATCAATATCTGTGCTGCCCATTGCAAAGGCATATTGCAGAAGTTCGTTCAGCAGTGACACACCTGCAATTATGAGCGGGAGCTTCAGCCTTGCAGGCTTTTTATAAAGCATTGCCAGGATAAAGCCCAGAGGAATATAAAGGCAGAAATTCAAAACAATCTGCCAGAGGCACACAGGCCCCGTTATAACAAAATCCTCTATCCATAAAAACAAATGGAGATTTAAAGCTCTAAATCTGTGCATCGAGTCTACATTATACCAGAAGCTCACACCTTCCAGTGCAAGAGCGTACCACAGCACAAAGAAGCACTTTTTGCTGAGTGCAGTTTTATTCTTTCTGCTGCGGAAAAGTGTTATGGCAAAGGATATAATCAGGGCAGATATAAAGGTGATAAATAAAATTTCCGCACCATCTGTGAGGTATCTTTTCAGTGAATTCATGGTACACCGCCTTTGGCTGTAAGCTTTTTTATTTTATACGCTGATTATAAACCATACTTGTATCAGTAATGTATCATTCAGGCGGGAAAATGAACTTTTTCGGAATTTTTTCTAAATTTCCCCATGTTCAGCTGAATTTCATTTTACCCCTGCTCTGAGAGATAAAGGCTGACTCTGCTCTGAATCTGGCTTGCGGCTTCCTCCGCTGTACCTTTGCCGCCTAAGAAAGCATTTATTTCCGTAATCACAGTATCGAGAAGCACCTCATCCGAGCTGCAGATTTTATCCGTATTGTAGACCTGCTCTTTAAACATCTCCGCATCCTTCTCGCTGAATACAGGGTAGTTAAAACGCTCATCTATGATCTTATCGCATCTTTCCGCCTCAACTTCTCTCTCGAAAGCATCCTTCAGTATAGGTATTCCGCCGGAAATTCCGTAAAAGCCGGGGTTCTGCATCAGGGTCTTTACAAACCTCCATGCACCATCCTTCTTTTCGCTTGATGCCATAATTCCCACTCTTGTGTTGCTGCCCAAAGTCAGGCCATAGCCTGTATTCTTACCTGCGTTGAGTGAAACAAAGTATGAACCTGTTCCCTTTGCGCCGGGAAATCCTGCTGCCACATAGTCTCCGTCCATTGAGCTGCTGCACACCCAGCCGGCACTTGAGGCATAGTCATAGCAGATATCAAAAACCTCAGGACGTGAGCCTTCCCATTCCTGTGTGTCAGGAAGCTGCTTTAAAAGTTCAAGCCAGCTCGCAAAAACAGGCGAATCGAAGCTGCAGCAGTTATTCTCTCTGTCTATAAATTCCGCCGTGGCGGCAAGTGCGAACTGTCGGGTCTGATATTGCTTGTTCATATTATGCTGGATAGCATACATATCCGGATTTTCAGCTATAAGCCGGCATATTCCCTCAGCGGTCCAGTCCTCCTTAGTTGTATAGAACTCATCATGAGTTATTAACGTCAGCAATGTATAGCGGGTAGTATATTCATACAGTCCGCCGTCACGGAGCATTGCATTAAAAAGCGACGGTATGAAGCTTTCTCTGCTCAGGTCTTTATCTTCATCCAGAAACGGCAGCATATCCTGAAGCATTTCGCTTCCCACTGCTCTCGCAGGCAGTATGCTTGTATCTATAAGGTCTACACCGCTGCCGGTGGCAAGCTCCATAAGAACCTTTGTTCTTTCCGATTCGCCGGAGAAAGTTACAGGTTTAAGTTCTATTTTGTACTCGGGGTCTGAATTATTAAACCTGATGATTCCATCCAGTAAATCAGTTGTGGCTGAATATCCGTAATAACCTGACGCATAGTCTCCGCTGGTTCCGTCACGAAAAACCGCCATAACCAGCTTATCTTTTTTAGGCACCTGCCCGGGCTTTATAATTGTCATGGGGCTGCTGAAGTTTACGAAGCTGCCCTCAGAGTTTTCAAAGCCGCACATCGGAGATTTATTTGCAAGGCTGAGTGCCGTATCCATCCAGTCAAACATTTTTTCCTTTTGCTGATTTTCGGGATTGAAGCTGTACACAACTTCTCTATCTTCATACAGCATATGTCCTGCATTGCTGTTATAGCTGGCCCATGCATTTTCAGGCAGATTTATGCTTCCCGCAAGGCTTACGCTGCTGCCGTCATATAAAAGCTCTCTCAGGCCGTCCTGAGTTCTGAGGAAAGGTCTGTCATTCATACGGATACATCCGCCTGTTGATGCAGACATCGGTGTTTTTGAAATCACTTCGCCGTTTGCATCGACTATGTAAGCCGTTTCATTGCATATAAGCATTGCAGCATCATTATCCAGCGCCAGCAGCGGAGCAAGCTCCGCTGTTCCCACAGCTTCGGTGGAAAGGCCGCCCGCTACTTTTATATCTGCGCACTTCTGCTCACCGCTGAGCATATTCACATATAGCAGCTGACCGTACATCTGAGAATCGGGCCTGTCTTCCGTAAGAGAAATCCATAAAGAATCAGCCGCAACCGAAATTGACATTAAATACTTTCCATTCAGAAGCTCTTTATTAAGCTCTATCTTATCCCAGCTGTCATTTACGGAGTCGTAAACCGCAACATTTCCTGTGGTTTCCTGCAAAATGTAAACGCTGTCACCCTTAGTGTCCGCATCTCGTATAAACTCCATGTTCGGCATCCATTCAGGTGTTTCAATCTCTGTGCTTATCCAGCCCTGTATTGTATCCGTTTTTGCTTCAACAGGGATTATCTCTGTCTTTTCATTTTTGATCTCACTTCCGTCCTTATTTCCGCAGGCACAGAGCGAAAATATCGCCGAAATCACCAGCAGGAAACTAACAAATACCCTGAGTTTACTTCTTTTCATTTTATTCTTCCTTTCTTTTATTTTATGCTTACTAATAATAACGTAAGTAATTTCATTTTGTTGCATCATTACTTATATTTTATATTTATATTAAGCCTTACTTGTATCGTTTCTGTCAATCTAATGTATAGATTTTGTATACTTCCGGAAAAGCCTGCTGAAAAGAAGCTCTGAGCGCTCAGTTAAAGAATTCGGCCGCTAAAATAAAAAGCCCATGATGTACAGTATCAAACTGCATCATGGGTGCTTTGCATTATAAAATATAAAAAATACCTCAATCGAACTGCATCGATTGAGGTAAAAAGTGGTGGGGGAAGATGGATTCGAACCATCGAAGGCATCGCCAGCAGATTTACAGTCTGTCCCCTTTGGCCGCTCGGGAATTCCCCCACATAAAAGAACTTTGTTATTATACAAAATAAATTTGCAAATGTCAACAGTATAATACACTGAAATACCAATTTTTTGAATAATTTTCATTTTCTGTGTCCTATTCCTTAAAATGCCGCAGTAATCGGCAGTATTTTTTTGAAAATGCCCGAAGATATGATATAATATTTTTATCTATTTGAAGAATTGAGGTCGCTGAATATGAGCAAAAAGCTTTTGAGCCTGCTGACAGTAGTTATTCTTTCGTTTTCTGTTTTAACGGGCTACACTCCCCAGACGGAAGCTCCGCTTCCCTCCCCTGAGCTTCAGGCTGAGCAGGAAAACGGTGCAGAAGAGTTTGACCTGTCGCAGATACCGGAGTTTGACGGAACGCCATTGGTCGAGGTAAACGGGAACTTTCCCTTCTTCACCCTTAAAGAGCTGAGCATAGATTCATTTGAAGAGTATCACGAGCTGGACGAGCTGGGCAGATGCGGAACTGCTTTTGCCTGCATCGGTCAGGATCTGATGCCGGTTGAAGAGCGTGGCAATATAGGAATGGTAAAGCCCAGCGGCTGGCAGCTTATAAAGTATGACAACGTGGACGGTAAGTATCTTTACAACCGCTGTCATTTAATCGGATATCAGTTAAGCGGTGAAAATGCAAATGTGGAGAATCTGATTACAGGAACCCGTTTTCTGAACATTTCAGGTATGCTGTCTCTGGAAAACAAGGTTGCCGATTATGTAAAAGAAACCGGAAATCATGTTATGTACAGAGTTACGCCCGTATTCGAGGGAGATAATCTTGTGGCGTCCGGAGTGCTTATGGAAGGCTGGTCTGTGGAGGACGCCGGCGAAGGAGTATGCTTCTGCGTCTTTGCCTACAACGCTCAGCCGGGTATAGCCATTGATTATGCAACCGGAGAAAGCAGGGCCGATGCCTCCGTACCCGCCGCAAAGCCAGTAATCTGGTCATCTCCCGCTCCCGAAGCTCCCGCAAATTCATTTGATGCAGATGAAAAAGACAGCGCAGAAGCTGCCGCAAGCTACATTCTGAACACAAAATCAATGAAATTTCATTCGCCCGACTGCTCACGTGCAGACAGTATAAGTCAGAGCAATAAATCCGAGTATACAGGCTCCCGTGACGAGCTTATAGCACAGGGCTATCAGCCCTGCAAAAACTGCAATCCCTGAGCAGCTCATAAATACCTGCCAAAGGCGCACCGCATGGACGGTGCGCTTTTTCATGCCTTTTAGCGAATGGTAATTTCAACAGGCCGAAAAAATCTTAAATATTTCTCTCCCTGCTTGACAATATCGAATATCGATAGTATACTTCAGCCATAGAATATCGATATTCGACAAAGGAGGAGATTCACTGTGGCACGAGTAAAATTCCAAACACTTACAGAGCAGATGTTTTATATTCTGCTGTGTTTGAAGGATGAGTGCTGTGGAATAGATGTTATGGATAAGGTGCCTGAAATGACCGGAGGTCGTGTTCAGGTCGGCTCCGGAACCCTGTATAATCTGCTGGATCAGTTCCTTGAAGATGACATGATTCGTGAAACGAAAGTGGAAGGCCGCCGCAGAAGCTACATTCTCACCGATAAGGGCAGGGATATTTTAGCAAAAGACTATGAGCGGCTGAATATGCAGGCGGCTGATTACCGCCGGGCATTCCCGGAGGAGGGAAATAAATGAAATCAAATAAATGGCAGTTTCCGCTGTTTTCCTTTTACGATATTACGGGTATGGAAAAGTATCTTGAACGAATGGCAAAAAAGGGCTGGATGCTCAAAAAGATTGACACTTTCGGCTATCATTATGAGAAAAGCGAACCTAAGAGTGTCCATTATTCGGTTCTCTACTACCCTACCGCATCCGCTTTTGATCCTGAGCCCGGCGAAGATCAGGAAACTTTTCAGGATTTCTGCGACCACAGCGGCTGGCATCTGGCTGCAAACAATGCCAAAATGCTGGTTTTCGTAAACGAAAAAGAGGACCCTGTGCCGATTCATACCGATCCGCAGACTGAGCTTGAAATGCTGGAGCGTTCTTCAAAGCAGTTTGTAATCTGCTGGCTGGTTCTTCTGGGATTCATCCTTTTTAATCTGCATACGTACATATCCTTTTTCCGCTTTAACACCATAGAATTTCTGGCATCACCGGCTCAGCTGGTTCTCGGTGTTGTGTCTGTACTTCTGCTGATTTATGTGCTTCTGGACCTTTCCACATGGTATATCTGGAAAAAGCGTGCCAGAGCTGCTGCGGATATGGGCGAAGCACTTCCTGCTACCCATGGTTATAATAAATTCATCGGTACCGTTTTTCTGATACTCATAGCAGGCATGGCATATATCCTGCTTACATCCCGCAATCCCGCTTTGTTTATAAGCGTTCTGTCTGCCTTTATAGTGGTTCTGCTTGTAAACGGAGTACGGCTGGCGCTTAAAAAGAGGAAGATTTCAAAGTCCGAAAACATCATTATCACGCTTTTGGTGGATGTTGTTATCTGTGCAGCTTTTGCAGGCCTTATGCTGTTTGTCGCAGGTCACGTCCGCCGCAATACAGCACCCGAAAGCTATGAGGAAACAGCCGTCACGGCAGAAATGCTCAGCGGTATTCCCCAGCCTGAATCTCTTAAACAGCTAAGACGAAGTTCCTCTTTTCTGCTTACAAATACAGAGTTTTCCGATACGCACGCAGGTAACGCTCCCCGGAATAATGATTGCTCACTCAGTTATCAGGTTCTGGATGTTCATTTCTCACCGCTTTATAAGCCATGTCTCAATAAACTGCTGCATTTCTATGACAAACACGGTCAGTATGACGGTGACACAGCACCTGCCTATGTTTACGAGCCTGCCGATTCCGCTCCGTGGAACGCCAATGAAGTCTGGCAGCTTAACGGTTACGGTAAGTTAGAACCGAATTATCTTGTATGCTGGGATGATACTATTCTGGTATTTAAGCCCGACCGGCTTCTTGATGATGCCATGATATCCATGGTGGCTGAAAAGCTCGGCCCTAAAGGCTGATATAGTTTTATATTTTATCTGCAAAAACAGCCGGAGGATATTTTATCCTCCGGCTGCTGCTTTAAAACACTTAGCACCATCTTATGAATTTAAAATCAGATTCTTTTTCCGCTCATTCAGCTGAGCTATTTCAAGGTCTTCATGCCTGCTGAGGTTTTCCAGCTCATCGAGCACCTTGAGTATCTGCGCTTTAGTCTTTGTTACGTCAGCCTGCGACCTGTTTATACTGTCCATAACTGCCCAGTCGGCAATAAGGCCGTCAAAGAAGTAGTCGGCAAATCTTAAAAATCCGTCTATGCTTATTTGAACGTCGGCACTGATTGTTACGTCTGAAAGCTCTGTCTTAAACTCTCTCAGCTCACTGCGCAGCATCTGAACCTCCGCCTGAGCATCGTCAAGGTGGCTGTGCTTTGCTATGCCAGATATAAGGCCGCCGCCAATCATATCATATATTCCCCAGCCCTCTGCATCATCCAAACTGGATAAAATACGGTTAGTTGTATTCAGCGCCCGCTTGCCTGCCGAAACAGCCTCACTGATTTCCTTCTTCTGATTTTCGTGAGAAACGATCTGTTCTTCAACACGGAAAATCTCTTCACCGGCAGCAGAACCGCTTGTTTTAAGATCCCTAAGCTTTTCGTCGAGCAGCTTTTCATACTCTTTTTCCGCTCCGGAAATTGCGCTGATTTCTGCCTCAAATCTGCCTATATCTTCCTTTACAAGCTCAGCTTCCTGAAATGCAGAGTCGTATTTAAGCTTTGCTGCATAGGCCTCAGCCTTTTCTTTCTGAAGCTTATCATCCTTTTTGCCCAGTATTGTGTAGAAAACAGACGTAAGTGAAGTCTTTTCAAGCTTATCAACATCAGCCTGTTCAACCCACATGATTTTTTTAAGTTCTCTGAGCTCTTTTTCCATAGAGTCCTGCTGTGAATGCAGTTCTTTAAGCTTTGCCTCAACTGAGCGCTTATTCAAAATCTGCTCCTGAAGCTTTCTGAGCCTTTCATCAACAGTCATATTCCGGCTCCTTTCCGAAATGCAGCCGTTAAATGCGCATCTCTGCCTGTTTTAAGTTCTGACCTTTTACAGTGCGGAATCTGCAAAAGCTATAAGTCCGTCAATTACCTCGTCTCTTATGGCAAGCTCGTTATGAATTTCATGTCTGTAACCTGAATAGGCATGAACAGAAATCTTGTTTCCGCTTCTTGCAAGCATATTTGCCACATGGTAAAGTCCCTCACCGTAGTTTCCGCAGGGGTCCTGATCGCCGGAGATGAGATAGAACGGGATATTATTCGGCACCTTTTCTGCCCAGTCGGGGCTTTCAATGAAATGATAAAGCTGTACAAAATCCCATGGCAGTTCAATAGTAGTGTCGAAGGTATTGAACATATCCGCTGCGTGATCTGCAACGATTCTGGGGTCGTTTGCAATCCAGTCTGCCGGACCGTTGGGATTTTCAACTCTGTCTGTCATGCCGCTGAACACCTTACCGAACCATTCGCCTGCGGGCTGATAGGGGTCTGCTTCGTATGCAGCTCTGAATTCAGGGTCTGCATATTCTTTTTCGCAGCCCTCCCACTGTGAGCAGAGTCCGCAGAGCATAACCGCACGAATATCATCACCGTACAATGCAGAATATGCTCTTGCGAGGCATGAGCCCCAGCTGTGACCGAACATCATATACGGAATATTCGGGTAATCCTTAACCGCGATATCATGCAGTGATTTTTCATCCTTCAAATATGTCTCATAGCCGCCGGAATGGGGGTCTCCAAGCGTACCGCTGTCATAGCCGGTCTTGCCGTGACCCAGATGGTCGTCTGCATAGACCACATATCCTGCCTGCTGGAATTTATCAATCATGTGCAGATAGCGGCGTGAATGTTCACCGTATCCATGAACTATCTGAATGATGCCTTTGGGCTGTCCCAGCGGGCTGTAAGACCAGGCTTTAATAGTATCTCGACCGTTTGCCGAGGGGAATGATATTTCACGAACTGACATTGTAATCCTCCTTGAAAGTTTTCTTTTCCGTTCATGTCCGTTTGTATATCCGGCTGTCTGTCAGCCATTTATACAATCGAAAATCTGTCCTTATTATACTATACCCCGCATTATTTTCAACACATTACTGTTAATTTTCGATTAGCTCACACAGCCTGCTTTCGCTGTATCGGCCCTTAAACTAAAAGGCATTGCCGGTTCTCTGCGGCAATGCCTTTTTTAATGCGTTATTATATGCGGGCGTACCTCAAACAGTCAAAAAATACCTCACAAACAGGATACCCAGAAACAATATCAGTATCAGCCAGAAGCAAAGAGGCTGCAACGACCGGTCGTGCCCGAGCACACCGCCGTTAATGGTATCATCCTCTGCATAATACTGCTTTGCGATTTCCCCGCCGTCGATCATCTCTCCGTTTTCATCATAATAAACCGCAGAGGTTTCCCAGTATTCCTGCTCCGCCTGCTGCTTTGTAACAGGTATCAGAGTGAAGCGCTGCTCCGCTGCATCCGCCTCATAAATCGGCTGAGTTGTGGAGAGAAGCTCCGTAATGGTATCCCCCTCGAACCACGGCCGGTGATAATCCGCAAAGATTTTTACAGTAGAAGCGCCTACCGGCTTATTTACATTGCATAATACGAGATAATCTTTCGAGCCTATGCTAATAGGTGCATATGAATCAAGCGCCCATGTAGTTGAGCCGACGGAGCGTGTTCTGTACTTTCCAAGTATTCCACGGCTGAAGCAGACGACGCCTTTTCCCTGATATCCGTCCTCGTCATCAAGGCGGTACAGAATCATAAGCTGATTTTTTTCCCTGATGCTGTCAACCAGAGTGATTTCCGTGTCATCATATACATTATTAAAATCTATATACTCATGAATGATTTCCTTAACCGAGGCCGTATCTGCCGGCTCCACATTATACTCAAGCCCATAGAACCATAGCATACATAAAACAGTAATCAGCACCGAAAGCATTGCCCCCGCAATCTGTTTGCGCTTGAGCCGCTTTATAAAATTCAGTCGGGGTTCAGGAGCCTTATCTATACAGATGTCACTCTCCATAGCCGCCTTGACCGCTCTGCATTTTTCACAGGATGCCAAATGTTCCTCAACCGCCTGAGTTGTTTCCGGGCTGGTAAGCTGCTCCAGATAGCTTGGCAGAAGGTCTTTCACGATATAACACGGCAGCATCATCTGTCATCTCCTTCCATTAGTTTTTGTTTTGCACGGTAAAAAGTTACCCGTGCCCAGTTTTCACTGTGTCCCAGAATTTCGCCTATCTCTCTGAATGACAATTCGCCTGAGAGCCTGATATACACAACTTCCCGCATAGTCTCCGGCAGATCATGTATGCGCTGGAAAAGATCCGCTCGGCTAAGCGTTCCCGATACACTGCTTTCCGTATTCTGTGACGACGGAATATTCTCCGCATCATCAAGCGGTAAATGAGAGTTTCTGTTTCTGCGGGACAATTCTTTTTTCAGAAGCTTTCCGGCAACGCCGCAAAGGTAGGTTGATACAGAACTCTCGCCCCGATAATTGTCGGCATGACGCAGAGTTTCATAAAAAGTCTGCTGTGTCACTTCCTCGGCAAGCTCCGAATCCTGCGACAGCGAAAATATGTATCTGTACACGATCTCTGCGTTTTCTCGGTATATACTGTCAAAGTTCTGCATAACATTCCTCCCTTCTGTTAGTATGTGCCTTCAAAATCTGAATTCGTTACATGGTTTTTCAAAAAAATTTCTGACTGTCGCATTTTCAGCTTTGAAAACGCTGCGTCAGGCAGTTTTAAGTATAACATATTTGCCGCATAAAAGCAGACGCAAAATTTTTACCGAAACATCTTCCTGTCTTTTATTAAATTCACCAGATTGTCATATAGAAATATTTATATATAATAGCTATAATCAGCTTTCAGCTTAATAAAGTCCGGAAAAGGCAAATATTTTCCGGGCAGACTTTTAATTAAGGCATGAACAGGAGGACAAAATGAAGAAAAAGATAATTATTGCTGCCTCCGAAATTTCCGGTTTCGCTGAGGATTCACATCTGGACAGAAGCACTCTGGTTTTGTATGACAGCGATAATAACGACATTACCGCCTCATACGATTTAAGCGGCGGCGGTTTATAAACGGCCTGAGGAATTTAGTTTTCAATGTTTTTTAGTAACTTTCACAGGCATTATTTCATCACGTTCTGCTTATCGTAAGACAGCTGCTGTCAGTTATATTTAATCAGTAAAACCGCCCCTGTACTTAAATGTACAGGGGCGGTTTTTGTACGTCTCGGAATTAAATCTTCTCATACGGAATGCTGCCCGTAATGAATTATTCTGTAAGCTTAATTACACGGTTGCAGACTCTGTCTGCAAGAGCCATATTGTGAGTGATGACAAGCATCCCGAGAGAATTCTTTTCTGCCTGTTCAATAAGAAGCTCCCATATCTGAGCCTGAGTAATAACATCAAGCATTGTCGTGATTTCATCGCAGATGAGGAACCTTGTCTCAGGACTCAGTACCCTTGCAATGCAGAAGCGCTGCAATTCGCCGCCGGACAGCTCTGAGGGCCAGCGTTTAAGCCACGGCTCCTCAATGCCCATTTTGTCCATAAGCTCTTTGGGAACCTGCCATGCTTCGTTCAGTATTTTATCCATTTTCCAGCGTGGATTTACCGCCAGCTCAGGGTGCTGATAAATAAGCTGCACAGGACAGTAGCCTTTTTCGGGCAGGGGTTTTCCGTCGAGCAATACCCGACCTGTCTGTGGCTTAATATATCCTGCAAGAATTTTCGCAAGAGTGCTTTTGCCGCAGCCTGACGGCCCGACGACAGCAACTCTTTCCCCGTTCTCGATACTCAGCGACAGGTCTTTGAGCACATACGGAGATTTTGAATTATAGCGAAAGCTTATGTTTTCTGCTTCAAGTCGCATGGACACACCTCACCTCTCCCCCTCTCAGCTCACGCATAGGGATTTCTCCGCCGCATTCGGCGCTTCTGTAAGGACAGCGCTCCGCAAAGAGACAGCCGTCGGGAAGATTTCCCGCATAGGGCTGTGAGCCGCCGATGGGCTTAAAGCCGTTCTGGGGCAGAGCATCAATAAATGCCTTGGAGTAGGGATGTCTGAGCGCATCTTTGCCGGAAACGAAGTCTGATGTAGGGGCAATTTCCACAATAGTTCCCGCATAGCACACAGCAATACGGTCTGCCACGTTAAATGCAAGATCAATGTCGTGGGTTATAAGCAGTACAGCCGCACCCTTGTCCGCAAGTTCTCTGAAGTGCATCAGCGTTTCCATAGCCATGTCTGCGCTGAGGCCCGGAGTAGGTTCATCCGCAATTATAAGTTCAGGCTCGCCCATAACCGCCGAGGACACAAGGATGCGTCTTGCCATACCGCCTGAAACTTCAAACGGGTATTTCTTTTCGGTAGAAAGAGGCAGCCTGTACTTTTCAAAAAGCTCTCTCTGCCGCTCCTTTGTGCCGTAAACTCCCTGAACCTGTTTTCCCAGCTTCATAAGCGGGTCCAGATAGTCAACAGACTGGGGAATATATGCAATCTCTCTGCCTAAAAGTGATTTGCGGTTTTTATTATCAAGAGCCATGCCCTTGTAGACAATCTCTCCGCTCAGCCTTGCGTTACCGGGGAGCAGGCCCAGAACAGCATTTGCAAGCAGACTTTTTCCCGAACCGCTGGAGCCTACCACCGCCAGAACCTCACCTTTTCTGAGTTCCAGACTTAACGAGTGGAGCACCTCCAAATTTTTCTTTTTAAATCCCCGCTCATACATACTGAACCAGAGCTTCAAATCTTTAACTTCAAGAATATTTTCCATGGTATTCCCCTCTTATTCGTTGCCGCTCATAGGATTCAGGAGCTTTTTGAGATTTTCTCCCGCTGCGTCGAACAGAATCAGTGCCAGCAGCAGAAGAAGTCCCGGAAACAGTGCAAGCCACCATTTTCCTGTAACTATATACGTCATGGCCTCTGACAGTATAACGCCTATTGAGGGCATTTCAGCCGGAAGGCCGAAGCCGAGAAATGTAACCGCCGCTTCATGCATAATTGCATGAGGGAACAGGAGCATAAGACCTATGAGGTAGGCCGGAATCACATGGGGGAAGATATGCTTAACAGCCACGTTAAAACGTGATTTTCCCATTTTGTATGCAGTCTGAACATATTGCGAAGAGCGAATCTGCAAAACCTCTGCTCGAACTATTCTTGTAAGTCCGGGCCAGTGTGTAAGAGCAACAGCCACCGTAATACCCTTTACACCCTTGCCCATCATAAACGATATAAGGAGCAGCAGCACTATGTGCGGGATTCCCATGCAGAGATCAACACAGAAGTTAATGACTTTATCAACCCATCCCCCGAAAACTGCCGAAGCAATGCCGAAGATAAGTGCGATAACGGAGGAAACCGCAGCCGCCAGAACACCGATAATTATACTTGTGGAAAGTCCTCTTACGGAACGGTAAAACATATCTCTGCCCATAAAATCAGTTCCGAAAATGTGATCCCGGCAAGGGGCGATAAACTTATTTTCATAGTGTACTGCATAGGTATCGGGACACAGCAGTCCTCCCCAGATAAGCACGCCTAAAAGATACACCGCAGCTGCACCTATAATTAACGCAGCCCTTGTTCTGCCGGACAGAAGTGTTCTTCTTTCACTTAACATATTCTGCCTCCTTTGTACGGGGGTCGAATACGCCATAGAGAATATTGGCAATCAGGTTACCCGCAAACACAAAAAGTGCGCTGAATACCGCAATTCCCAGAAGAAGCGGTACATCTCCGTTTAAAGCCGCCGCAGTAGTTGCAGTGCCCAGACCCGGATAGGCAAAGATGTTTTCCGCCAGAGCCATTCCTCCGAAAAGCTCGGAGAATGAAGCAAACTGCAAGGTAACAGCAGGCAGAGCAATGTTTCTGAGAATATGCCTGCGGACAATCTGCCCCTTCCGCTCCCCTCTTGCCTGTGCATATAGGATAAAGTCGGAGTTTCTGATTTCGATTATCTTCTGTCTTGTATAAAGCACAACCTCACTGATACTTACAACAGTGAGCGTAATAGCCGGCAAAGCCAGATGATAAAGCCTGTCTCCGAGGGTAACATCCTCCGCAAGCTTTCCAATGGGAACTGACATTCCGATAGGGAACCATTTGAGCTGTACCGCAAAAACGCTCAGAAACAGCAGGCCCAGCCAGAAAGTCGGTGCAGATTTAAGTACAAGACAGAAGGTTTTGCACACTCTGTCGAAAATGCTGCCGGGTTTAAGCCCGCATACAAGCCCCAGACAGAAGCCCAGTATTCCCGACATCAGCCATGCAATAAACATAAGGCTGAAGGAGTATGTCATGCGCTCGGCTATAACATCAATCACCGGTCGTTTATAGGTGATTGACTGACCCATATCACCGTGCAGCGCATGATCTGCCCATGTTAAAAAGCGCTGGGGAAGAGGGTCATTCAGTCCCCAGTATTCGCTTATCTCGTCCTTTGCCTCCTGACTGAGGCTTGAGTTTGTGCCGATGTATGACACAAGAGGGTCAACAGGTGCTTTGGTTACAAGAATAAATGCAATTAAGCTGACGCATATTAAAAGCAGAATCACTCTCAGTATTTCTGAGAAGATTTTTCTTCCAGACTTCATTTACTTCCAATTCCAATCCTTCATATTGCATATCACAGGTATGCCGTGTCCGTGTGGATGTGCTATCTGAGTAGAAAGGCTCAGATCGAGATTATCTTTTACAAAGTAGCAGTGCTGAATATTCACAAGGAACAGATATGGCATCTGCTCATTGGCTATGCGCTGAACCTCTTTCCATGCCTCAACAGCCTGCTGCTGAGTATCGGCGTGGAAAGCTTCTTCTATTTTTTCCTCGGCGTCAGGATTGGAAAAGCCTACTACGTTGTCGTAAAGTCCCTTTGTGAAAAGCTTTTCATCGTACATAGAGTAGATAAGGTCAGGACTGTACTGTCCCCAGCCCCATACAACGCTGTTTGTAAACTCAAGCTGAGTTATCTCGTCCCATGTGGCGCTCTTTACGTTTATCTCAATGCCAAGCTGAGCTGCATTTTCAGAAAGAGCCGCTGCGAGCAGATAACGGTCGTTATCACCTGCGGGAGCATAAAGATCGAACGAGCAGCGCAGACCTTCTTTTTCTCTCACGCCGTCAGAATCAGAATCCGTCCAGCCTGCATCTTCAAGGATTTTTTTCGCCTCGTCAGTGCGGTTATCCTCATAGGAATCCGTATTTGCCCACACAAGACTGTCGGTAAAGTTAACAGCCGGTCTGCCGACGCCGTTAAGAGCGTTATCAATTATCTGCCGGCGGTTTATGCCGATAGCAAGTGCCTTTCTCACGGCGATGTCACTTGTAACATCGTTTCCTATGAGAAGCTCCCTGCCCTCATCGTTGGTGTATTCCTGCTGAGGACGGAGCGGAAGGCTTATAGTTCTCACATCCATGGTTTTGCAGGGAATAAGTGTCATACCGGCTACATCTTCCCCTGCAAAGCCTGCTCCTACCATGACGATATCAAGCTGTCCGGACTGAGCAGCTGCAAATGCAGCATCGGGGTCCATATATACAAGCGTTACTCTGCTGAGCTTCGGAGCACCGTCAAAGCAGTTTTCGTTAGGCTCCAGAATCATCTGCTGATTTCTGTCGTACTGAAGCATTTTCCATGGGCCTGTACCAATGGGGCAGGTATCAAAGCTTTCGCTGTTGTATGCGTCAGAAGGCACAATCTGAAGCTTTGCCAGTGTGTCGAGGAATACCGAAAAACGCTCTTTCAGTACAAAATTTACGTTATAGTCGTCGACCGCTTCTACCTTTTCAAGCTTAGTCAGGTCAACATACTCATTGTTGGCAGGATTTGCCTTTACTTCGTTGTAGGTAAAAACAACATCATCCGCTGTAAAGTCAGAGCCGTCGGAAAATTTTATTCCCTCTTTAAGCTTTACAGTATAACTCAGAGCATCCTCGCTCATGCTCCAGCTTTCCGCAAGGTCACCCACATAGCCGCCGTCGGGACTTACCTTGATTAAAGCATTGTTTATAAACGGATATCCATTGCACATAGCTCCCTTAACAGGGTCAAGACTCTGCTCGAATATTTCTGTGCCGATAAATGCAGTAACTCCTGCATCTTCTTTAGTTTCCTGTGCTGCCGGACTGTTCTCCGAGCCGCAGCCTGCCAGTCCCAATATAAGTGCCAGAAGCAGACACAGTACCGGTATCTTCTTTTTCATAACGTATTCTCCTTTCATAAATTTAACGTCTAGTGAAAGTATTGTCAATTATATTCCATTTTTTTCCCGCTCACAAGCCCCCCAGGGGGATATAAAATTATCGAATAAGTTTTCAAAAATTCCTGTAATGCCTGTAATTTCAGTATTTTTCCGCTGCAAAAAATATTTTAATTATTTCGCAGATTTCCTCAGCCACGGAGCTTTATAAATTGATCTTCAACCTTATCG
>JAHHRR010000035.1 GCA_020025655.1 Oscillospiraceae bacterium | reverse complement strand
CTTTATTCGGCTTCTGACCCTCTGCTTTATCCGCTCTTTCCTGAGCCTTTGAAGCATCCGCTTTGGGCTTCTGAGGTCTGGGCTTGCCTTTGCGGCGGTTGTTGCCGCCGGCATTTTTCTTTCTGTCGGCAGGTTCATTATTCAGTACAACCGGCTCGGAAATAACAGCCTCGGGAATAAACCATTCGTTTTCCTCCTCGGCGGGAGCTTCCTCCGGTTCAGGGATATAAACCAGTACATGAGGAGGTTCCTCGCCCTCCTTGGGTCTGCCTCCGGGTACTGTTGCAAGCTCATTTGCCTTGAACAGTCTGACGTTATCGTCTCCGCCCTCGTCAAGCTTGACCTTAACAGTCTGGCGGAGCAGATTTACCTGAACTGCGTTGCCGTATCCGTCCTTGGTTTCAACAAATGCGCCCTGTTTCGGCACATTCTTAATAAGCTCCTCATATGCATCCTGCTCATAGCGCAGGCAGCACATAAGTCTGCCGCAGGAGCCGGAAATCTTTGTAGGATTCAAAGACAGATTCTGCACCTTGGCCATTTTGGTTGAAACAGGCTGGAACTCATCCAGAAACTGATGGCAGCAGTAGGGTCTGCCGCAGATGCCGATTCCGCCTATCATCTTGGCCTCATCACGGACACCTATCTGACGCAGCTCAATACGGTTGCGGAAAATTCCTGCCAGATCCTTTACAAGCTCACGGAAGTCAACTCTTCCGTCAGAGGTAAAGAAGAACATGGTCTTGTTTCCCTCAAAATTGCATTCCACATCCACAAGCTTCATATCCAGCCCATGCTCGACTATCTTCTTTTTGCAGATTTCAAAGGCTTCTTTTTCTCTCTTCTTATTGAGCTCCGCAATTCTCAGATCGTCCTCTGTTGCTACTCTTATAACAGGTCTCAGAGGCTGTATAACGCTTGTCTCCTCAACCATATGGTTACCGTAATGGCAGTCTGCTATCTCAAGGCCCTTGGAGGTCTCCACTATGACCTTGCTCCCGCTCTTTATTTCCAAACCGTTGGGTGAGAAGAAGTAGCATTTGCCCCGGTTTTTGAACTTTATGCTTATTACTTCAATCAATTATTTTTCCTCTTTCTCTGCTTCCGGTATGGAATCCACCGCCAGAAGCCCGAATATATGTTTAACGCCTACATTCACCTTTAAATATCTGCTGCATCTGGCAGCAAGCCCCGAAAGGTGCATAAGCTCTTTTTGCGAAAATCCCATGTCTGCCCGTCTTGAGCAGAGCATATCTCCAATGATTTCGGTAACAGCATCCACGAACTCACCGGCTGAATTCAGGTCTATTCCCTCATTCTGTGCGCACCACAGCAGAAGCCTGTCTCTTTTTCTGCCTGAAACCGCCTTAAGATATGCAAGGGCCAGCCGTTCGCTCTCTCCGTCCTCTTTTACCGCTGCATTACCGATGCTGATTTCTGCGCATCTTGAACGAACCGTCGCAAGCAGCAGCTGAGGATTCTTAACACACAGCAGAAACAGCGCTCCGTTTGGCGGCTCCTCCAGAAGCTTCAAAGCAGCATTCTGGGCGGCAATATTCATTGTATCCGCTTCTTCTATAATATACACCTTGCGTTTTGCCTCGTTGGGCAGAATGCAGGCATCAGAACGAATCTGGCGAATCTGGTCTACATTGATTTCTCTTTTTGATTTGCCTTTATCATCGGTTATCCTGCCGATTTTTATTAAGTCCGGCATAACTCCCGATTTAAGCTTCCGGCAGGCACGGCATTTGCCGCAGGGAACATTTCCCTTTCCCTCGCACATAGCCACAGAAGCAATTTCCATTGCTTTTTCAAGGCTTTCTGCCCCGGTCTGAGCAGAAATTATATAGGCATGAGCAAGATGCTCTGTGTCTTTAAAATCCAGTTCTGCCATAAGACCACCTCCGAAAGCATAATAAGCTAATATATTTTACATTTTTCAGCCCGCATAGTCAACTATTATAAGTATTTTATTTGTATTTCGGGCGGATTTGGTGCGTATTATATTTTGAAATGCAAAAATACGCTCTTTTCTATTGTGTTTACACAGTTTTATGATACAATAAACTGACATTTAATTGATATATCAGGCCTTCAGGGCATATGCTATATCAGAAAGAAGGTATTTAATATGGAACTTACTGCTGCGGCAAGCTGGCTCAACTCTGCCTTTTCAGCTTATGACGGTGCCATTCTGAACGCCATGCACTCTCTTGCAGAAGGCGCCGGAACCGTCATAACTCCTATCATGAAGCTGATTACTCTGCTCGGCGAAAAAGGTCTGCTGCTTTTCATTCTGGCCGTTGTGCTTATGTGCTTTTCCGACACAAGAAAAATCGGTGTCTGCGTTTTCGGCGCTGTGTGCTGCGGTGCACTTATAACCAATATTATCCTTAAAGATAACATTGCAAGGCCCCGCCCCTTTGAAACCGTAGAACAGTTTAAGCTATTCTGGCAGTTTGTAGGCTCCCCTGCCGAGGACGGCTTCTCCTTCCCCTCAGGTCATGTAACCGCCTGCGCCGCCGGTCTTACTGCGCTCTGCCTTATCTGGAGCAAAAAAATGATCGCTCCTGCCGCTGTGATTACAGTCTTAATGGGTATGTCCAGAAACTATCTTATGGCTCACTATCCCTCTGATGTGCTTTTTGCAATTATCGTGGGTGTTGCTTCTGCATTTATCGCATGGTTTATTACAAAGCTCATTTTCAAGCTCCTTGAAGATCATTCAGATATAGACTTCTGCTCTTTCTGTCTGGAATTTGATATAAGAGATTTGAAGGATGCCGGATACAAAGGCAAACACAGCCGCTGAGGTTAAGCTATGTCTCTTTCACTTTTTGATACTTTCAAAAATATCATTGTACTCGATACTGAAACCAGCGGTCTGAGCTTTAAAGAGGACGAGATAATAGAGCTTGCCATGCTGCGTGTGCAGAATTCGCCTGCCGGCTATACAATAGCAGAGGAATTTGACGAGCTTATTCGTCTCAGTGACGGAAAAGAGCTTCCTCAGAAGATAATCGAGCTTACCGGAATTACCCCATTTATGCTCGCAACCCAAGGTAGGGGCAAGCAGGAGGTCTGCCGTGAGCTGGAGCGCTTTTTCAGTGTTGAAAAGCCTCTTGTTGTTGCATATAATGCACAGTTTGATATGTGCTTTCTGTACTTCTTCCTCAAAAAATACGGCGACCCCACAGTTCTGAGAAACATTAAAATGCTTGATGCCATGGCTGTATATAAAGACCGCCGTGCATTTCCTCATAAGCTCTGCAATGCCATTGAGGAATATAATGTGGATGCTGTCAACAGCCACCGTGCCATTGATGACACAAAAGCCGCATTTAAGCTGCTGCTCAAAATGGCAGAGGAAAAGGATGATCTCATACGCTACATAAACCTTTTCGGTTACAGTCCCAAATACGGTGTCTCCGGCCCCAGATTTTCCTCTGTCACCTATGTGCCTCATGGCTTTGAACCGGGAATCCCGCTCTATGAGAAGAAGGATTATTAAGCATCTGTTCCTGTTTTAAAACTATACACTTTTTATAAGCAGAAAAGGCTCTCCTTTTGGAGAGCCTTTTCTTATTACTTAAATTTTACAAAGCCGGTTTTGCTGCCCATGGGATATCCCAGCTTCCACTGAACCTCCCCGCAGCAGGGGCATTTAAGTGCAGTATCTTCAACCTTTTCAAGTCTCGACTCGGCACGCATCAGATACATATTGGTCTTATCCACATAGCCGCAGTTTCCGCAGAACACAAGATAGTCTGCAAACGTATCATACACTTCGCTTTTCATGTCCTCTTTTTCATGCTCATTTAGCGGACGAGGTTTTATATTTTCATTTTTAAGCATTTCCTGACCCCCCTTATATATAGTGGTCACGCTTTACGCTGTCATGGTGCTTATCTAAAATCGGCAGAACCACAAATCTCATCAGCTTCATATCAAGGTTATAATAATATACTGCGAAAAGGCCTGCCAGTGTTCCGAAGCTTACCAGTGCAAACTTTCCTAAACTCTTCTTCATATTCTCTCTCCTTTACCAGCCCAGCGAATCATCAAATTCCATAAGGGTGGGATCCACAGGGTCTTCATGCAGAACAGTAGTCATATACTGGTTAACCGCCCGTCTTGCCTCTGCCGGCGGAACAATACGCGGGTCCATAAGAGAGTGAGGCATCCAGAGAATATTCAGCTTATCTCTGTGTTTATTCATCTCTTCCTCAATAAGTCCCTGCGCACCGGCCATGCCCTTGCAGCCCACATCGTCATACATAACAACCATGTCGCAGTTAAATTTCTCGGCAGTCTCCCAGACCTGCATAAGATGGCGGTTTCCGCCCACTGTCTGAGTACGCATAGGTGTATGAGAATACCAGTCAGCCAGATCCTCCATCATATCGTCCCGATCATCAAGGTCTATAAGGTTATGTCCTGTAAGAGAGTCCATATTCATAACGCACAGTATACCCCAGCAGTTATAAAGCCAGACAGATGCATGAGTATAGTATGTAGAGCCGCAGCTCCATGCAACCGCTCTGTGTCTTACATTGGGGAAGGTATTTGTTCTCTTGCGGACTGCACGATAAAAATACTTCATTACCTTATGGCTGGAATTATAGAAATACTTTGTACCGCCCTGCTCGAAGAAGTATATTCTGTAAAGTGCCTGTACGGTGGGATTTATGCAGCCGTTATTGGTGGTCGCAAGAATATCCCAGCGTTCCAGCTCCTCTTCATTGACCCTGTTTGAACGGGCCAGATGCTCGGTAAATGTATCCCAGTTGAATTTCTGTCCGGTCTGGTCCTCTATGAATCTGATTGCCTCATAAAGCTCATGCACACCCAGCTCCTTTGTGGTGGGGTCATCGAACATAAGCGGTGCATTCAGAGCGTGGACAGCCTTCTGTCCGTCATTGGAAAGCTGGCGGTACATTGCATTATTATCCATTATATTTGCATCGCAGGGGTTATTGGACATAAGCCAGAAATTACCGATATCGCAGTATTCACCCTCAACCGCAACGCCGGTTTCTACCAGCGGCAGAGTACACATATCTCCGGGAATGCCTACCGATACTGCCTGATCCAGATAATATCCGCCCATGCTCTTTCTCAGCAGCGGCTGCATAAATGCTGCGTGCTGCTGAATATTTATTGCACTGTATCCCGGAAATCCGAACATAATGTGCTTTGGCAGAGTATAGTCAAAAGCTATCGTCTTGTCATGCCACTTGTTTTTGCCCAGCTTATTATCCGCACGCAGTTCCTTCCACAGTGTATCAACCGAGTCTGCTACCATGCAGTCCATGCAGGTAAGATCTGCTTTCAGAACCTCGCCTCTGTCACCCTCTATCCATCTGTCTACCATTGCAGGCACAGTCAGATATGATGTGAGCCAGCGATAATTCCAGAATGCTTTTGCCACACGCACAGGATTGCGAAGAACAAGCGTTGCCATTCTGCCCCATGTTACAAGCCATGCGGTAAAAGCTATTGCCGTACCCTCTACGCCTCTCCACTCACGGCGGGCATAGATATTGGTATTTTCCATGTAGCGCTGGCCTATGTAATGGCAGGGTTCATCACCCTTCAGAAAATGTTTAAAGCTGCCGTACTGCTCTTTAAGACTTATTTTTCTTTTCCACATGATTTCGCCCCTCCTTACAGCTCTCCCTGAATCTGCTTTATCTCAAGCGATTCAACAAAAGCCTGAAATCTTGTGCGGAGCTGGCCGGTGGCTGCATTATTATAGTCTTTTTCAATCTGGCATACGGGAATTGTTCCCGGCAGCTCATATCCCTGCTGCAGCCACATAGACAGCTGCGCTCTTTCATATCCCCAGTATTCGCAGAATTTCATGCTCTCTATCAGTATACCGTCTGCTTTATACTCCTTTGCAATATCATATACATAGCGCTTGCGCTGGATTATATTCTCCGGTCCCATATTTCTGGGGCACTGATTATTAACATGGTACTTTTCCGCAATAGCTTCAAGGGCGGTCTGCCCCTCTTTAATCACAATCTGCTCTCTGCCCGGCATGGAGCCGAAGCAGTAGCGGTCTGCTGCCACGAAAGCTCCGCAGCTCTCCAGCAGCTTCGTAAATTCAGGATCGTCGATTTCAGCCCCCGCAACCATAACTCTGGCTCTGAACCAGGGTTCAGGTTCGGGACATCGGGTTTTCAGTTCTTCAAGCGTTTCTCTCAGATAGGGAAGAATGAGATACTTGGGGCAGGTCAGGCTGACCAGCTGAATAACATGAAATTCATAGCCTGTTATGGGCGGGTTATCCAGCTTTCTCATGTTGCCTATCTCGGTTATTATGCGGCAAACTTCATTATGACGCTCAATTGCATCACGCAGCTTTTCCTCGGAGAAATCCACTCCGTAGACTTCATGGAGAGGATTTACAATTTTCTGCTCTATCTGCCGCTTGTAGTAGCCCATATGCCACTCACTCTTTTTGAGGGGAACATCAAGATAGGTTATGAAGAATTTCTCCTTCGGCATCAGCTTGCAGTAATCAAAATACTGCTCCATTCGGTTCATAGTAGAACAGCATTCCTGACCCATAAGGGCATCAAGGAAGTTGTATCCTCCTTCAAACGCCCTTTCAAGAATACTTTTGGAATAGGGACAGGAACGGTTCGTCATGTAATAGGTTGCCATATCCGGGCTCAAACAATTTGGTGCACGGAGGCGGACACCGAAACATCCATCCACATCCAGCAGTACCTCCGGAATGTGGGAGCAGTTATAGCCCAAGGCCAGTTTCCCCTCTGAACAGGCTTTCTGAACAAGTTCGTTGTTTGCCTCCTGAAGCAGATTTTCAAAGAAAATCATATGCTTAAGGTCGCGCATTTTAGTATCCCTCTTTTCCTTTATATATTGGCAGCATTGTACTATGTATATAATTTAACAATATGTATTCCCCCCTGTCAATGTGATTTGAGATTTTCGTATATACCGTTAATTTTTAATATTGGTTTTGTCTATTTTGCTGTAAATTTTTGACAGTCAGTATGACATTAAAATGCCGCTTTTTTGAGCATTTTCAAATTTTCTCTTATTTTTCCGTGCTTTTGGCGTATATTTTTAAATCAGTACTTTTCCTGCTTTCCGGCTCAAATTAGTCATATGCTGAAATTTCTCAAAAAATTCCGCATATGAAAAAAGCCGCAGTCAAAACTGCGGCTTTTCCATATCATTATATAGCCTTTCAACCCCCGTTAACAACGTACACTTGTTAATAAGCCTTCGCTGTGCTATGATATGAGAAAAAATCGGAGGATATAATGGTAAAAGAACTTATTCACGACCCCATAAGACTGGCCCAGAAATCTGAGCCTGCAACAGCAGAGGATATAAAGATTGCCGAAGATCTGCTGGAAACTCTCATCGCCCACAAAGAGGGCTGTGTGGGCATGGCTGCAAACATGATCGGTGAGCAGAAGCGTATAATCGTTTTTGAAAACGGCAGCGAATATATGACTATGTTTAACCCTGAGATAATCAAAAAATCCGGCCCGTTCCAGACCGAAGAGGCCTGTCTTTCCCTGCTGGGCGGCCCCAGAAAGACACGCCGCTATAAAAAGATAAAGGTACAGTACCAGAACGAAAACATGGAAACCAGAGTCAAAAGCTTTGAGGGCTTTTCCGCTCAGGTTATTCAGCACGAGATCGACCACTGCAACGGTATACTTATATAATTGAATTGCAGCTTCTGAATCGGGTAATAAAAACGGTGCGCAGAGAATAAAATCTCTGCGCACCGTTTTTTCTCAGCCCTTCTGGGCATCTATCTGTTCTTTTAATTCATTGAGATACATCCAGCGTTCTGTCTTTTCTTCAAGCTGCTGCTCCAGTTCCTCCTGCTTTGCCTGAAGCTCCTGAAGCTTTACATAGTCAGAGCAGAATTTCTGCTGTTCCTTTTTACAGTCTGCAATCTTCTCTTCAAGCTCCGCCAGAACATCATCAATGGTATCAAACTCTCTCTGCTCGTTAAAGCTGAACTTGAGCTTTTTCTGTTTGGGACGCTCCACTTCCTGCTTGGGCTTTTCGGTCTTTACAGGTGCCTGACGTTCCTTTTTCTGTCTTGCCCAGTCGGACCAGTTGCCGTTAAACTGTTCTATCTCTCCGTTGCCCTTTACCTCAAATATTGTCTCTGCAATCTTATCGAGGAAGAAGCGGTCATGGGACACCGTAATTATAGGGCCGGGGAAGCCCTGAAGATAATCCTCAAGAATGGAAAGTGTCATAATATCCAGATCGTTTGTAGGCTCATCCAGAAGCAGCACATTAGGTGCCGCCATCAGAATTGAAAGCAGATACAGTCTCCTTCTTTCACCGCCGGAAAGATTTCCGATAGGCAGGGACTGCAGATCACTGGGGAACATAAAGCGCTCCATCATCTGCTTTGCAGTAAATGTGCCCTCTGCGGTTTTTACCTCATGGGATATCTCGTGAATAAAGTCATATACTCTCTGCTCAAGATCAAGCTCTCTGCCCTCCTGAGTGAAGTAGCCGATTTTAACGGTGGAGCCGATATCCACACTGCCGGAATCGGGAGGCAGAACTCCCGCAATGGTATTTAAAAGTGTGGATTTACCCGCTCCGTTTGAACCTACAATTCCGATTCTGTCATTTCTCAGAAGATTGTAGGAGAAGTGGCTTATTACCGGCCCGTCACCGAAGGACTTTGATACGTCCTCCACCTCAATGATCTTTCTTCCCAGACGGCTGGAAGCCGCTGCAAACTGGAGGGTATCGTCGTATTCGGGAGCATCCTGATTCAGAAGATTTTCATAGCGCTGTATACGCTCTTTGGATTTGGTGGAACGTGCCTTGCAGCCCCGCATAATCCACTCCCGCTCATGGCGCAGAATGGACTGACGCTTGCGCTCACTGGCCTCTGCCATTTCCTGTCTTTCAGCCTTTATTTCCAGATACTTTGAATAATTAGCCTCATAGTGATAAAGCTTTGCCCTTGAGAGCTCGGTTATATGGTTCACAACCCGCTCAAGGAAATATCTGTCATGGGTTACCATGGCAATTCCGCCCTTGAACTTTCTGAGCTTTTCCTCAAGCCAGACCGTCATTTCTGCATCCAGATGGTTTGTCGGCTCGTCGAGAACCAAAACATCCGCCGGATGAATCAGAACTGCCGCCAGTGCAACTCTCTTTCTCTGTCCGCCGGAAAGAGTTCCGACCTTCTGCTGAAAATTGGAGATTCCCAGCTTATTCAGCATGGTTTTTGCCTCGTACTCGTTAACGCTGCGGAATTCCGCCGGCATATGCAGGAACACCTGCTCAAGAACGGTGGCGTTTTCATCCATAATGGGATTTTGAGGCAGATATGATATCTGCACATTAGGGTCACGGGTAACGCTGCCCTCATCAGGCTTCAGCGCCCCTGCCAGCACCTTCAGAAATGTGGATTTTCCGGTACCGTTGATGCCTATAATACCGGTCTTATCACCCTCGCTTAAATAGAAGTTCACATCATCCAGAAGCTGGCGCATTCCGAAATTTATAGATATATGTTCTGCGGATAAAAGCATACTTGCCTCCTGATAACTGCTTAATGGGTATATTCTAACATATATTTGCCAATTTGACTACTTCTGAGTTTCTATATGCCGTCAAAAAATTCAAATTGCCGATTTTATGAGATTTTTATAAAGATTCCTTGATTTTTATACAATTTTAATATACCATAGATTTCACAAACTAATTTTGGGGGAAATTTAATGAACGATCTAACACCCGAGCTAATACTGTCCTTACGGCACTACTCCAAGTCCGATCTTATTAAGGACATCACTTCCGGTATAATAGTAGCTATAATCGCCCTGCCTCTATCAATCGCTCTGGCCCTTGCTTCCGGCGTTTCGCCTGAACAGGGCCTTTACACTGCCATCATTGCCGGTCTTGTAATATCCGCTTTCGGCGGAAGCAAAGTCCAGATTGCAGGTCCTACCGCCGCATTTGCCACAATAGTCGCAGGCGTGGTAGCCAGAAGCGGCATGGGCGGCCTTGCAACCGCAACCATTTTAGCAGGAATCATACTTGTTGTAATGGGTCTTTGCAAAATGGGCAGCATGATAAAATTCATTCCATACACAATCACCACCGGCTTTACCGCAGGTATAGCTGTCACCATTGTAATAGGCCAGTTAAAAGACTTTATGGGGCTTACTTTCAAGAATTCCCCTATTGAAACCATTGATAAGGTTAAAGAAGTCTGTGCGTGTATCGGTTCCTTTAATCTGTGGGCCTTTATAATCGGCCTTGTCGCACTTGCAATTCTTATCTTCTGGCCCAGACTTTTCCCGAAGATTCCTTCTTCTCTTATCGCTGTAATCGCAACTGCCGCCATTGTAAAGCTTGCTCATCTGCCGGTAAACACTATCGGCGACCTTTATACAATTTCCAGCGCACCTCCCCACTTTACAGCACCTGACTTTTCTTTAAGCACCATTGTAGCCGTTCTTCCGGATGCCTTTACCATTGCAGTTCTGGCAGCCATAGAATCACTGCTTTCTGCTGTTGTTGCAGATGATATGATAGGTGCCCGTCATAATTCCAATATGGAACTTGTGGCTCAGGGTCTAGGCAATGCCGCCTCTGCACTTTTCGGCGGTATTCCCGCAACCGGTGCCATAGCCCGTACCGCCGCAAACATCAATAACGGCGGTAAAAGCCCTGTCGCAGGTATGGTTCACGCAGTTGTTCTGTTCCTTGTTCTGTTGTTCCTTATGCCCTATGCAGCACTTATTCCTATGCCCTGCATAGCCGCAATTCTGTTTCAGGTTGCCTACAACATGAGCGGCTGGAGAGCAATCCGGAAGGAATTTAAAACCGCTCCCGCCAGCGATCTTGCTGTACTTGCAATCACTTTCCTGCTCACTGTTATTTTTGACCTTGTAGTTGCAATAGCCGTAGGTCTTACCCTTGCCTGCCTGCTCTTTATGAAGCGCATGGCAGACGAAAGCCAGTTTGAGGAATGGGCTTATATCGAGGAAAGCCCCGATCAGAGCGAGCGTTTAAAACCCGTCCCCTCTCATGTACTTGTTTTTGAATTTATCGGCCCCATGTTCTTCGGTGCAGCTGACAAAATTCCTCATCTTGAGCATCAGGATGGCAAAAAGGTTCTGGTGCTGCGCATGAAAGGCGTTCCCGCTCTGGATATTACCGCACTCAACGGCCTCGAACGGCTCTGGCGTGAATGTGAAAAGCTGGGTATGCAGATGGTATTTTCTCATGTAAACCCCCAGCCTATGTCCCTGCTTAAAAAGGCCGGATTTATCGAAATGGTAGGAAGCGAAAACTTCCAGCCCAACATTGATGCCGCCCTTGATCGTGCCGCCGTTCTGGACGGAACCAAAGTCTGAACCGAATATTTTTAAAAAAATCTCCGGTATGCTAATGCATATCGGAGATTTAAACTTATTTTTCAGGTTTATAGCTGACTGTTCCGCAAAGTCTGTCACCTGCATCGCCGGCAGCGGTGTAGATATATCCCTGCTCGTTAAGAGGACCGGGAGCATAGTTTGCAGCATAGATTTTAACATCGGGGTGGTGCTCGTAAAGAAGCTTTACGCCTACCTCAGAGGCAAAAATGCACATAAAGCGAATATCCTTGCAGCCTGCCTCCTTTACAAAGCTTATTGCTGCATCAGCACTTCCGCCTGTGGCAAGTGCAGGATCAACAACAATGACGGGTCCCTCAGCTGCTTTAACAGGGAGCTTGAAGTAGTAGGTCTTGGGCATAAGAGTATCTTCATCACGATAGAGGCCAACATGACCGATATTGGCAGTAGGTGACAGTGCTCTGAGTCCGTCCACCATTCCAAGTCCTGCACGAAGAATCGGAATGATTGTAAAGTCTTCGGCAAGAACGGGAGTTGTTATTTTCTGCAAAGGTGCCTGAATTTCCACATCCTTGAGCTTCAGGTTCTTGAGAGCTTCATAACCCATGAGCATGGAAAGCTCCTTCACTATTTCACCGAACTCTTTTGTTCCGGTGTTGATGTCGCAAAGATGGCTGACCTTGTGCTTTATCAGGGGATGGTCAAATACTGTAAGGTTGGATAAATACTCCGCTTCCATTATTTTTTCCTCTTTTCTGTTATAGATAGGATTTTCTTTTTAAGATTAGCACAGCACGACACTAAAATCAACTTTTTTACATTTACCAGTCGGCTGCACAGGTGTATACTGTATAATAAACTGTTGAATTTGATTTACGGAGGATAAATATGGCTGTAATCGTTGTAAGCAACTGTCTTTTAGGCTGCCAGTGCCGTTATAAGGGTGATGACTGCAAGTGTGAGGAGATTCTGGCTCTCGCAAAAGACCACACTATAATCGGCGTATGTCCTGAGCAGATGGGAGGTCTTTCCACCCCCAGAGATCCCGCCGAGCGTGTAGGCGATAAGCTTATCACAAATAAAGGAAAAGATGTTACCTTTGAATACCGCAAAGGCGCCGAAACCGCCCTGTTTCTTGCAAAGCTGAATAAGGCGGATTTTGCAATTTTAAAATACCGCTCTCCGGCCTGCGGCAAAGGCATGATCTATGACGGAACCTTCAGCGGAAAGCTTATTCCGGGAAACGGTGTTTTTGCTGAGCTTCTGGAGGAAAACGGTATTCCGTATTTCAGTGAAAACGAACTTGATAAACTGCCGCTGTAAATCTACCCCCAAACTTACGAATAAACATAAAAAGAAAAGTCCGCTATTTTAGCGGACTTTTCCTTTTACAAAACAAGCCGCAGAGCATTATCGCTCTGCGGCTTTTCTGCGGTCATAGCCGCAATGGCGGAGATGTGGGGATTCGAACCCCAGCACGCCTCAAGGACGCCTACCGGATTTCGAATCCGGACCCTTCAACCGCTTGGGTACATCTCCATAATTAAATTTTGCCGTTTTCTTTACAGATTTTTAAAGGACTTTGTAATTATATCCGAAAGATTGGGAAAAATCAAGTTGTATCTATTTGATGTCCCAAATATATAATTTGTATGAATATTTATATAGAGCTATTGACAAAGTTGTAGTGTGGGACTATTATACACTCAGAAATAAGAAAGAGAGGCTCAGATATGAAAAAGACACTTTACAGCCTGATGCTGGACGAAGGAGTTGTGCGTGAGGTAGATAATCTTGCCCACCGGCTTGGTACCAACCGCTCAAGTCTTATAAATCAGATTCTCGCCCAGTATGTTGATTATACCACTCCGGAACAGCGCATTAACGACGTTCTTTCCACTATTGAGGAGTTGATGAGCCCATCACGGGATTTTGTCCCGTTTTTCTCCCCCAACAGCTTTTCTATGAGCCTTAAAAGCTCACTTGAATACAAATACCGTCCCACAGTAAAGTACGAGGTAGAGCTTTACAGGGGTACTGAGAGTGCTGCAATCGGCGCTCTGTCTGTGGTATTCCGAACGCAATCTCAGGCGCTTATATCCGCAATGACAGATTTCTTCCGTCTGTGGAAGCGGATAGAGGATGTCCACCTGAGGGAGCTTACAGGCTTCAAAATTGATTATGCCCTGTACGACGGCAAGTTTATGCGTGCTATTGCAGCTCCGGATACCGAATGTACAAGCGAGGAGCTGGCTCAGACCATCTCCGAGTACATTAAGCTTTTCGATAAGCTTCTAAAATGCTATGTCGCCGGCAGTCTCGATGCCCATGAGGTTGAGGCCGCCTATTATTCACACATGATTTCTTCAAAAATCCACATTTAAGGAGGGTTTTTAATGAACGCACAGAATTTCACTCAGAAAAGCCTTGAAGCCGTGCAGACCGCACAGGCTATGGCTCAGGAAAATCACAATAATTATATAATGCCGGAACATCTGCTCTACGCTCTTATAGATCAGGACGGCGGACTTATTCCCTCCCTCCTGTCAAAAATGGGTGTTGACTGCAACAGTGTTCTTTCAGAGCTGGATACAGCAATCGGGGCCCTGCCCAAGGTGGGAAATGAATCCGATGTGTATATGTCACCTGAATTCAACCGGCTCATGACCGCCGCCGAAAAGGCAGCAAAATCCATGGGTGATGAATACCTCTCCGTTGAGCATTTAATGATAGGTATTTTCGCCGCCGCTTCTCCTTTTATTAAAAGGCTGTTTTCCGATCACGGAATTACAAAATCTGCCTTTACAGCCGAGCTTTCCAAGGTAAAATCCTCCCCTGTTACCGGTGATAACCCCGAAAGCAGCTATGATGCTTTAAATAAATACGGCACAGACCTTGTAAAAAGAGCCCGTGAAAACGAGCTTGACCCCGTTATCGGCAGAGATACGGAAATCAGAAATGTCATTCGTATTCTCTCCCGTAAAACCAAGAACAATCCTGTTCTGATCGGTGAACCCGGCGTAGGTAAAACCGCTATTGCCGAAGGTCTTGCACAGCGAATTGTCCGTGGCGATGTACCTGAGGGTTTAAAGGATAAAACCATTTTCTCTCTGGATATGGGCGCTCTTATTGCAGGAGCTAAATACAGAGGTGAATTTGAGGAACGCTTAAAGGCGGTTCTGGAGGAAATCCGCCGCTCCGAGGGCGGGATAATCCTCTTTATAGATGAGCTGCACACCATAGTCGGCGCAGGCAAAACCGAGGGCAGCATGGATGCCGGCAACCTTTTAAAGCCCATGCTTGCACGTGGCGAGCTTCACTGCATAGGTGCAACAACCCTTGACGAGTACCGCAAGTATATCGAAAAGGATGCCGCTCTTGAACGTCGTTTCCAGCCTGTACAGGTTGATGAGCCCACAGTGGAGGACACCATTTCCATTCTGCGAGGCTTAAAGGAGCGTTATGAGGTATATCATGGTGTAAGAATCCATGATAATGCACTGGTTGCCGCCGCTACTCTTTCAAGCCGCTATATTTCCGACCGTTTTCTCCCTGATAAGGCAATAGACCTTGTTGATGAGGCCTGCGCACTTATAAGAACCGAAATGGATTCAATGCCTGCCGAGCTTGATGATACAAGACGTAAGATAATGCAGCTTGAAATTGAGGAAATGGCCCTCAAGAAAGAGGACGACCGTTTAAGTCAGGAGAGACTTTCAAAAACCCGTGAAGAGCTTGCTAACCTCAAGGATGAGTTTAACGCCATGAAATCCCGCTGGGATCAGGAAAAGAACAGTGTGGAAAATGTCAAGAAGCTCAAATCAGAGATTGAAAAGATGCACGCTGACATTGAAAATGCTCAGCTTCATTATGAATATGAAACCGCCGCAAGGCTTAAGTATTCCGATCTGCCGGCTTTGGAGGCACAGCTTCAGGAGGCCGAGCGGCTTTCCGAGGAGCGGAAGGCAAACTCCATGCTCCATGACACTGTAACCGAGGAAGAGATTTCCGGTATAGTTGCCAAGTGGACAGGTATTCCCGTATCAAAGCTCATGGAAAGTGAGCGCTCCAAGATTCTGCATCTGGATGATTTTCTCCACAAACGTGTTGTGGGACAGGATGAAGCCGTAAAGAAAGTTACCGAAGCAATCCTCCGTTCTCGTGCAGGTATCTCAGACCCCAACCGTCCCATTGGCTCCTTCCTGTTTTTGGGCCCCACGGGTGTAGGTAAAACCGAGCTTGCAAAGAGCCTTGCCCAGTGCCTGTTCGATGATGAGCGAAACATTGTCCGTATTGATATGACTGAATATATGGAGAAATTCTCTGTATCTCGTCTTGTTGGAGCACCTCCCGGATATGTGGGCTATGATGAAGGCGGTCAGCTTACCGAGGCAGTTCGCCGCAAGCCCTATTCCGTCGTGCTTTTCGATGAGATTGAGAAGGCTCATCCCGATGTTTTCAACATTCTTCTCCAGATTCTTGATGATGGTCGCATTACCGATTCTCAGGGCCGTACCGTTGACTTCAAAAATACCATTATCATACTGACGTCCAATCTGGGCAGCCAGTATCTGCTTGAAGGTATTGATGACAGCGGCAATATCACCCCCGAGGCTCAGAGCGCCGTTATGCAGGAGCTGCACCGCTCATTCAGACCTGAATTTTTGAACCGTCTGGATGAAACCATAATGTTCAAGCCCCTTACAAGGGACAATCTCACCGGCATTATTGACATTATGCTTCAGGGTCTCAGAGACAGACTTGCCGATAAATCTCTTAAGCTCAGCATAAGCGACGAGGCAAAACGCTATATAATCGACCGTGGCTATGACCCGCTGTATGGTGCAAGACCTCTGCGCCGTTACCTGCAGTCAAGTCTTGAAACTCTGATTGCCCGCAGAATACTTTCCGATGAAGTTGCACCTGAATCCACACTTTATGTGGAGGTGCAAAACGGAGAGCTTATATGTAGATAAATAAAAAAGACGCCCTATGGGCGTCTTTTTTATTTTAAAATTTCTTCCGCAAGCTGTAACGCAAGCCCTATTGAACCTACCGAATAACCCGCACTTGCATAAAACGAGGTTTTACCGTCAGATAAGGTAATCAGCGGCCACAGCCCCGGTTCCAGATATAAGGCTCTTGCCAGAACTTCAAGTGCTGAGTCTGAAAAGTCAAATTTCTGCACTTTTACATTTTTAATTGCGGATACCGCCTTTTTAAATGTAGAATTTTCTCCGGCTTTTTCATATGCAATAATAAAGCGCAGATTCAGTCCTTTATCCGCCAGAGCATCCACACGTTCCTTTGCGTCTATAAGCTCATTGAGGCTGTGCTCTGTTGGCTCAGCTCCGGGTTCAAGGTAGAGCTGCAATTCAAGGCCTGAGTTTTCAACCGGCAGAACCACCTTATAATCTGAAAGCATCTGCTCGGTGCTCGCCTGACGTTTTTTAACATTCAGTTCAGCAGCTGTGTTAAGTTCAAATGTTTTATGGCTTATCAGCTGGTTTCCGTTTGGAAGCCGGTTTACAGTATGCAGGCAGTAGATGCCAACAGGAAGTTCCAGTCTTTCAAAATCTGCATCCAATAAATCCAGAGTCTGCCAGCCGTTTTTCCAGCGTGAAAGGCCGAAATTCTGTTCCGGTACCATAGACTTTTCCACATTCAGCTTTAAAAATGTGGTTTTTTCTTTCGGTCCCTCTGCCTCGGGAGACTTAAAGGCCCCGTTATCCCAGAATTCTGCACGATTATCAACAGGATTAAGACGTGCCGCCACACCTAATGTGCGTAAAATTGCAACAAACAGCAATCTGCGGCCCTTTTCATCTGCCGCATGAAGTCTAAGCGCCGCTTCCGGCTGAAGCCAGAGTACAGGATGAAAACGGCAGTCACACTCTTTGAAGTTTTCACTTATCCACAGCCATAGTTCTTCCGGATTTTCTCTGAAATACTTTTTCTCTTCGGCTGAGAAATAGTTTTCAACATAGCTTCGCCAGTCTGAGAGTTTTTCGTACCCTATTCTCGGATTCTGGATATATTTCAGAAAGTTTTCATCATTATTGTACTTTCTGCTGCCCTCGATGTGGGCTGCAAGTATTTCAGTATCCGCATCCCGCCAGTCTTTGAGCTTCAAATTCAGGAGAATCTCTTTTGCTTCAATCCCGTATTCTAAATAGAAGTCCCACAGCTTCTCACCATGTGCTGCCGCTGTGTGGAAAACTTCCTGCATCGGCTTATCTGCGGAATTGTATTTTTCGAGCCAATAGCTCTCAAGTCGTAAATTGCGCTTTTCTGATGCAAGACGGATTGTTTCTGTTTTCTCTTTCTGCTCTGCGGCAGTAAGTCTGCTGTTATATGGGCTGCCTGTCTCCGGCGCTTCAAAGTCCCACAGACTCTCCGTTAATTCAGGCTGTGCTGCATCTGGACAAAGGCTGAGTTCACAGTCATTTTCCGCTTTATATTTCAGCCATGTAAACCTGCCCTCAAATTCTGCCTGAATAAGCATACATCCCATGCCGGTTTCAAGCTCCGCAATGCCGTTTTTGTCCGTTTGAAGGGCGGCAATTTCTGCAAGCCCCGCCATGTTTTCAACATAAAATCTGACCCATCCGTCCGGTGCGGGCATTCCATGCTTATCAATCAGCTTTACTGTGGTTCTTACAGCCCTTGCATATCGTTTTATCTGATTGTAGGCAAGGCATATGCCTTTTTTCTGTACAAGTGACTCGTCCTTTAACCCGTCACCCGTAAAGTCAAAGTAGTTCCTGCAGCATATTACCATAGCTCTGCTTGAAGCATTCACAAACCAGCCCTTGTCAAGATCAGGTTCTGGCTCACAAGCTCCGAGAAAATGCCAGCCGTTTTCAACATATACCTCAACCCATGCATGATTATCGTCACAATGGCTCCACCACGGAACATAAATCTGTCGTGCCGGTATACCTATTGACCGAAGGGCAGTTACGCCGAATGTTGATTCCTCACCGCAGCGCCCCAGTGTACAGTTATAGGCAGTAATCGGGTTAATTGTTCGGGTATCCGTCATCTCATATGTCATGTTTTCTGCGCACCATCTGTTAACAGCAAGTGCGGCCTCTTTTCCGCCTAAGCCCTCTGTCAGGGGATAAAGTTTATCATAAAAGAATCTGCGGCAGTCGACTATATCCTCGCTGTTGATGCGGGGATAAAATACATTGTGCAGAAAAATATCTTCAGGAATATCCTTGCAGTACGGAGAATTCCGCCTCAGCATCAGGGCATGATCTGCAAAGCTCTCAAGCACCGAAAACTCAACGCTTGCAGCATCGGATGCAGGCAGTGAACCATAGCTCAGCTCCATTAAAATTCGCTTATCACCCTGTAAATTATCAAGCTGAGACTGAATAGCACTTCTCAGCTCTCCCAGACTTTCTCCCGTTGACTTCCATAGTTTATTTGCGTATAATCTGATTTTTTCACTCAGCATTATTTATCCCTCATTACCTTTACAGCAGCATTTATAGCAGCCTCACTGCTGCGCCAGATACTGAATTCATTGAATCCGGGTAATCCCATAGGCACACCCTCACGGCGGAACTCCATACCGCTTTCTATTACCTCTTTGCCGCTCATGTGGAACGTATCAAGAGGCAGGATTTCCCGCATTTTCTTAATTACCTCAGCATTTACACCTGCACCGGGCATTATTGTTACGGGGAGTTTTTCATTGAGAAGTTTTTCAATGAACTCTCTTCCCGCCCAGCAGTTTTCAGCCTGACCGCTTGTAAGGATGGTATCAACGCCAAGTTCTGCGGCCTTTCTGGCAGTTTGTATTCCGTCTTTTGAAACATC
>JAHHRR010000034.1 GCA_020025655.1 Oscillospiraceae bacterium | reverse complement strand
AATGCTTCGGTTTTTATTTTTCCTCTGTTGTTTTGACAAATTTTTCCCGCCTCTGTCTGTATACTCAGTGCAGGAGGTGGAAAAATGAAACGATTCTTGACTCTGATTCTGGTTTTTGCAATGACTCTGTGCCTTAGCACCTGCAGTACAGCAAAAGCCATTCCCAATCCTGACTACATCCAGCTGCTGCAGGAGGCGGCTCTTACAGGTGACAGTGCAAAAGGCCGTATGGCAGAAGAGCTTCAGGCAAAGCTTTTATCCGAGAATCCCGGTCTATTTACTCCTGTATCTTACGATGACCTTTTTCTGCTGTCTAAATTTATATGTGCCGATGCAGGTCAAAGGATGCAAAGCAACGAATTTCTTATGTGTATCGGTGAGGTAATACTCAACAGAGTGCTATCCCCTGAATTTCCCAACAGCATAGAGGAAGTAATTTACGATAAGGGGCAGTATGATTTTGCAGATTCCGAAGAATTTAAACAGCTTTTGCCTAACAAAGCCTGCGTCAGTGCGGCACTCAGGCTCCTGCAGGGCGAACGGCTTATGAAAGCTTCTGTGGTTTTCAAGTCTGATATGGAACTGGGCAAGGTTTATGCCGCATTCTGCGACCGTGTACAGGGATTTACATATTTTTGCGAAAGTCCCAACAGTGAGCTGTATAAAATCCAGAATTACCCGCAGCGTGAAAGCTCTTATCAGATATCCGCATCCGACTCTCCGAATGTGTCTGTTAACGGTGGCTCAATACGGGATTACAAGGACAGCAGCATTATAGTTATTGCAGAAAAACACGCATAATCCTTTAAACGTAAAATACACCCCGCTGAAATCTCAGCGGGGTGTATTGTTTTAAGTAAAATTACTTTTTGCTTTTGCTCTTAATGTACTTATCAATGCTCTTAGCACCGGTCTTACCTGCGCCCATAGCAAGGATAACGGTAGCAGCACCGGTAACAGCGTCGCCGCCGGCGAAAACGCCCTCGCGGGAGGTTTTGCCCTTGTCGTCAGCTGCAATACCGCCCTTGGGAGTGGTATCAAGGTTCTTGGTAGTGGACTTAATCAGGGGGTTGGGGCTGGTACCGATAGCGATAACAACAGCGTCGCAGGGAAGAACCCAGTTGCTGCCCTCGATAGGCTGAGGACGGCGGCGGCCCTTTGCATCAGGCTCGCCCAGCTCCTGCTTGATAAGCTCAAGACCGGTAACACGGCCTTCCTCGTCACCAATAATAGATGCAGGGTTATTCAGAAGCATAAACTGAATGCCCTCTGCCTCTGCGTGCTCAACCTCTTCCTTACGGGCAGGAAGCTCTTCCTTGCCACGGCGGTAGGTAATATAAACATTGTCAGCACCCAGACGCTTTGCAACTCTTGCAGCATCCATAGCGACGTTACCGCCGCCGACGATAGCGACGTTCTTAAACTTCTTGATAGGTGTATCGTAATCATCTCTGTAAGCCTTCATCAGGTTTACACGGGTAAGGAACTCGTTAGCGGAGTAAACACCCAGCATATTCTCGCCGGGGATGTGGAGGAACTGAGGCAGACCTGCACCGGAACCGATGAATACAGCCTCATAACCATCCTCGAAAAGTTCATCAACAGTAAGAGACTTACCGATGATAGCGTTGTTAACAACCTCAACGCCCATAGCCTTCAGGTTCTCGATCTCAGCTGCAACGATTTCCTTAGGCAGACGGAACTGAGGAATACCGTAAACCAGAACACCGCCGGCTTTGTGGAAGGCTTCAAAAATGGTAACATCGTAGCCCTTCTTGCGGAGGTCGCCTGCGCAGGTAAGACCGGAAGGACCGGAACCTACAACTGCAATTTTATGACCGTTGGAAGCAGGGGCAGTAACAGGCTCCTTATTTTCCTTAGCCATATGGTAGTCAGCAACAAAACGCTCAAGGCGGCCTATGCCGACGCTCTCGCCCTTGATGCCACGGACACACTTGCTCTCGCACTGTCTCTCCTGAGGACATACACGGCCGCAGACAGCAGGCAGGGAGTTGGTAGAAGTGATTATATCATAAGCAGCGTCAAAATCGCCCTCTGCAACCTTAGCGATAAACTCAGGAATGCGGACGGAAACGGGGCAGCCGGTACGGCAGAGAGGATTGCGGCAGTTCAGGCAGCGCTTTGCCTCGTCTATTGCCATCTCGGCAGTGTAGCCCAGAGCAACCTCGTCAAAGTTATGGCTGCGGACCTCAGGGTCCTGCTCGGGCATGGGGTTCTTGGTAAGTTTCATATTAGCCATTGCGTTTTCCTCCAGTCATTCTGCAGATGTGCTTGTTCTCCTCAGCCTCTTCGGTCTTGTAGAATGCGGAGCGCTTCAGCAGAGAATCAAAGTCAACCTGATGTGCATCAAAGTCAGGACCGTCAACGCAGGCAAACTTTGTCTCGCCGCCTACAATTACACGGCAGCCGCCGCACATTCCGGTACCATCAACCATGATGGGGTCAAGGGAAATAATAGTCTTAATGCCGTAGGGTCTGGTAGTCTCAGCAATAAACTTCATCATAATGTCGGGGCCGATAGCAATAACTCTGTCGAACTTCTCGCCGGCTTCGATCTCATTTTTGAGGAACTGAGTGGTGAAGCCCTTTTCGCCGTAGGAACCATCATCAGTGCAGATAATGAGCTTATTGGAAGCAGCCTTCATCTCGTCCTTGAGGCATACAATATCCTTGCTTCTGAAGCCTGCAATCATTGTAACATCAATGCCCCTTGCGTGCATTTCCTTTGCAATGGGGTATGCGATTGCGCAGCCAACGCCGCCGCCGACAACAGCAACCTTCTTGAGGCCTTCCATCTCGGTCTCGTGGCCCAGAGGTCCGACGATATCGGTGATGTAATCACCCTGCTCAACAGTGTGGAGCATTCTGGTGGTGCGGCCTGCAGCCTGAACCATAACGGTAACAGTGCCCTTCTCTCTATCCCATCCTGCAACGGAAACGGGGACACGCTCGCCGTGCTCGTCCAGTCTGAAAATAACAAACTGACCGGCCTGGCAGTGTCTTGCAATCAGAGGGGCCTCTATCTCGAAAAGACAGATGCTTTTGGCTTCATTTAAGAATCGTTTAGTAACTACTTTATACATTTAGACACCTCTATCTCAAAATTTAATATTTTTCACAAGTGACATTGTACATTGACTACTATATAAAGTCAATTGAATTTGCAATTATTGTAGGCTAGTTTTAATTTCTGTCACTATTCACAGCTTTGTTTCCTTTTTTAGCGGATTTTAAGCCTTTTTCGTTTATTTTTACCATGGGAAAGCAGATGCTTTATGTCTGATTTTTCACATAACGCAAAACATAGTCCGCAAATCGTCTTGTAGCAGGTCCGGCCTTGTCTCCTGCCGCTATTGCCATGCCTATAATTCGCTTTGCTTCAGGTATAAGAGGCATCGTCTGGATATTATCCTGTCTGCCCTTTAAAAGCAGTTCAGGCATAATGCTCATGCCCAGTCCCTGCTCAACCATAGCGATGATTGCATAATCGTCTTTAGTATAAAAACGAACATTTGGTTTAACATTTGCGGCATTCAAGGCTCTCCTTGCGTCATGGTCAGAGCTTTTGAGCAGACTTATAAACGGTTCCTTTTCGCACTCCACCAGAGGAAATCTGGGATAGTTTTGAAATCTGCTGTTTTTAGGCAGGATTGCAAGCAGCCTGTCCTCCATAAGTGCCGTACATTCACAGTCAAGCTCAGAGGGCATATTTATAAAGCCAATATCTATACTGCCTTCTGTAAGCCACTTCTCAACATCGTGATAGTCGCCGTTTAAAAGTGTAAATTCAACCTTAGGGTAGTCGGCCTGAAACTCCTTTAAAATCGGCGGCAGCCAGTGAACAGCAACAGATGTAAATGCGCCTATCCGTACAAGTCCTGCATCAAGACCTCGAATTGATGCCGCCATCTGATTCAGCTGCTCAGCTGAATTCAGCAGCTGACGCACACACGGCAGCAGCTTTGCGCCTTCGTCAGTGAGATATACTCCCGCTCTGCTTCTTTTTAAAATTGAAAATCCCAGTTCTTTTTCAAGGCTCTCTATACTGTGGCTTACAGCCGACTGTGTGCAGCCCAGAAGCTCAGCTGCCCTTGTCAGGCTTCCCTGCTCCACAGCTGTCAGAAAGCACTTATATTTTGCGATATTTAAAGCGTTCATATTCTTCCTTTCATGAATTTTATTCATCTTTATATGAAATATATTAGCATTACTAATATTATAATTCTAATTTCTCTTTTTTCAAGCAAAATCTTCTATACTGCCGTTTCTTTTAATTCTGCAATCTGTATAATTATAAAGCAAGTTATCAAAGGGAGAGATTTTTATGAGTACAGCATCAATATGCATTATAATTTCAATCGCAGTATATCTTCTGGGTATGCTGTTTATAGGTTTTTTCTATTCAAAGCGCAATAACAGTGCCGGAGATTTCTACCTCGGCGGCCGAAAGCTCGGGCCCGTGGTCGTTGCTCTCTCCACCGAAGCCTCGGATATGAGCAGCTGGCTTTTAATGGGTGTGCCCGGTCTTGCATACTTCTGCGGCCTTGCAGATGCAACATGGACTGTTATCGGTCTTGCATTAGGTACATACTTAAACTGGCTTATTGTTGCCAAACGTCTGCGCAGCTATTCTGCCGCACTGGGTGCAATTACCATACCTGACTTTTTTGCACTGAGATATAAAGATAAAAGCGGTTTTATAGAGGGTATCGCAGCAATTATTATAATAATCTTCTTTGTCCCCTACACCGCTTCCGGATTTGCCGCCTGCGGAAAGCTTTTCACCAATCTTTTTGATGTAGATTACATGAGCGCCATGTTAGTAAGCGCCGCAGTTATCGTTATCTACTGCGCCATGGGCGGATTTATGGCAGCCTCCGTCACAAGCCTTATTCAGAGCATCGTTATGACTGCCGCCCTTGTAATAATCCTTGTATTCGGCATTCAGACCGCCGGCGGCTGGGATGCAGTTATTGCAAATGCACGTGCCATTCCCGGATATCTGGATCTTCGCCACAGCACCAATATTATAGCCGGTGAAGCGGCAAAATACGGATTTATCCCCTTTGTTTCTACTCTTGCATGGGGTCTTGGATATTTCGGTATGCCTCACATTCTCAATCATTTTATGGCAATCAGCGACGGTGAAAAGTTAAAGGTATCCCGCCGTATCGGTACTGTATGGGTAGTAATTTCCATGTCAGTTGCCATAATCGTCGGAATTGTAGGCTTTGGTATGAGCAGTAAAGGTGCTATTGAAACCTTTGCCAGCTCCTCAGACGCAGAAGCCATTTTAGTCCATATTGCAGCTCTTATGAGCAAAAGCGGTATATTCCCCGCACTTCTGGCAGGCCTTGTACTTGCCGGAATTCTGGCTTCCACAATGTCCACCGCTGACGCTCAGCTTCTTGCTTCTGCATCCAGCATCTCACACAACATTATCCGTGGAGTTTTCCACATTCAGCTTACCAGCAAGCAGGAAATGCGAATTGCCCGTGTAACAGTTCTGGCAGTTGCTCTGGCAGGTGTTATGCTTGCCCGCAACCCCGAAAGCTCCGTATTCTCCATTGTATCCTTTGCATGGGCAGGCTTCGGTGCAGCCTTCGGTCCGCTTATGCTTTTGTCCCTGTTCTGGAAGCGCACAAACAGATACGGCGCCCTTGCAGGTATGCTTTCAGGCGGAATCATGGTATTTCTGTGGAAGTACTTCGTCCGTCCTTTAGGCGGCTCATGGGATGTTTATGAGCTGCTGCCCGCTTTCATCGTTTCTGTTCTGGTAATCGTTATTGTAAGTCTCTGCACCAAAGAGCCTGACGCAGACATTGTAGAACAGTTTAAAAGCATCTGATTAAAAGCTTACAGCCCCGCAGTACATTGTGTACTGCGGGGCTGTTTTTACTTTAAGATAAACCTTTACAGCAGTCAGTACGAACCGAAATCGTCCTGCACTGTTTTATTCGTACAGTAAATCCATCTTAAAGACAATACCGTTATTTTCTCCTGTTGCAAAGATGTGTCCGTCAGCCTTATCCCAGTTAAGTTTAACTTCTTCTCCCAGAACTGCTTCGGAAACATACTCCGTCATAGCTTCTTTAAGCTTTTTGCCTGCAAGCTCACTGCCAAGGCAGTTTTCAACTGCATCATAATATCTGGTATTGTTCATATGCCTGTTGGAATCGATGTATTCCTCCGGCACTACAAAGCTGCTCTCATTTTTCAGCTCATGTTTTTTTATTCCCGACGGCAGACGGCATTCATCACCAGTTTGCAGTCCCTCAAGCTCCAGTCCGTAATTCTGCGGGCTAACCATAGTGCGGCTCTGTCTGTCAACTATCGTCCACATTGCACTGCCTTTGATGATTACCTCGCCTTTTTCATCCCTCACAACATAAAATCTGGGGAACATCATATGCCTTGCAGTTCCGGGCCATGTGCTGATTTCCAAAGTCTCACCGACATTCGGATAGCGTTCTATATGCACATACTGTCTGACGACCACCCACATAAGGTTCTTTTCGGCAAGATTATGCATACTCAGTCCGTACTTTGCACAGTGAAACGCCGATATATCCTGAAATATTTTGAATATTCCCGAGCTTTTAAGTTCGTCATCAAGCCTGACTCTTATTTTCTGTACTTCCATTTTTCGCCTTTCTCTGATTTTCAGTACTCTATAATTTCACCCGAGGTGCTCAGCGTATATCCTTCCATTTCGGAAATTTGCTTTTTAAACGCCTCACCTTTCAAAGTCTTTATAATACTCTGTACCTGTGGAGTATTCCAAGCGTAATCAGGGATAATATAAATTTCAATGTCTGCATTAGTTGAGCTTACATATTATAACTCTGCCTCAGCCAATTCACAAGTATACTGCGGTCACCGTTATTGTTGATGCTCGTAATTATTTTGTCGGCAGGTAATCCCCCTTTACGTTCGTGAGCCGGAAATTTTGCAGCTTTATTCGCACTTTTATCTGTTATTTATTTTGTAATTCATCTTTATCACCAATTTTTCGGGCAGATTTTCTATCTATTTAAAATATTGTTTTTTACCTCTTATAGTCATATACTTATTTTAATAATTTATAGGCGGCAAGCTTGCAGAAGGCATAAATAGACTTTCAGTGAATCTAACAGGCAAGCGGTATAAGCATAGACTCTCTTCACGCCTGTACTATGCTTATAAACGGAAAGCCTAAAAAATATATCAAAACCCGCACAGCGGCGAAATTGTATTTCTGCCTTCGGTGTGCGGCGGATAAGGAGTAAGTTACCATGAATTCTTTCTCTGATGCAATGCGAACAGCAGGATGCCGCATCTTTCAGGGCTGCATGAAGCTCAGCAATTACGTTGTTCCCTACCGTATGCCTGAATACATTGAAGGTCCCGGCTCTACCATTCGCCTACCCGCTCTTTTAAAAGACAAGGGGCTTAATGATGTGCTTTTTATCACCGGCGACAGTATGCTGCGCAGAGGTCTGCCTCAGCCCATGCTGGATGCGATGAACGAGCAGGGTATTCGCTGCACAGTTCTGACATTCGATCACCCCGACCCCAGCTGTAAGGATGTTGAAGAGGGCTATCGTCTGTTCAGGGAAAAAGGCTGTAAGGTCATTGTCGCAATGGGCGGAGGCTCAAGGCTTGACTGTGCCAAGGGCATTGCGGCAAAGGTCGCTCAGCCCCGCAAGGAGATTACTCAGCTGCAGGGCGTTTTAAAGGTTCACAAAAAGGTTCCTGCTCTTGTAGCCATTCCCACAACAGCCGGCACAGGCTCGGAAACAACTATTGCCGCTGTTATCACCGATACTGAGACTCATCACAAGGCATCTATAAACGATCCCTTCCTTATCCCCTCTTACGCAGTTTTAGACCCGATGCTTACAGTCGGTCTTCCTCCTCAGACAACCGCCACCACAGGTATGGATGCTCTTTGTCACGCAGTTGAGGCATACACAAACCACACCTACAACACAAAGCTTGAAAACGATCTTGCAAGAAAAGCCGTCAGACTTATCTACGATAATCTTTTCCTCGCCTATGAGGATGGTAAAAATCTTGAAGCCCGTCAGAATATGCAGAAAGGTGCTTTTTACGCAGGCCGTGCCTTTACAAGAGGCAGTGTCGGCTATGTTCACGCCGTGGGCCACGCTCTCGGCGGTCTGTATTCTGTGCCTCATGGTCTCGCCATGTCCATAATTCTTCCCAAGGTCATGCGTCAATTCGGTTCTGCGGCACATAAGCGCCTTGCCGAGCTTGCAGATGTCTGCGGTATTTCCGGAAACACCGATGCTGAAAAAGCCAATGCCTTAATCGACTGGATTGAAGAAATGAACAGGAAAATGGATATTCCTGATAAATTTGACGTTATCGAGGAAAAGGATATCGACCAGATTATTACCTGGGCCATGAAGGAAGCAAATCCGCTGTATCCTGTTCCCGTTGTCTGGGGCAGAAATGATTTCAGAAAGCTTATACATTCAATAATGGCTTAAATACATAGAAAAACCGCTGAGCTGTCTCAGCGGTTTTTATTTATGAATTTGCAATTTTGTATGTAAAGACTATTTGCAGCATAGCAAGAGAAAGAACTGTTCCGATTATAACTGCCTCGTAGCTAAAGGGCAGGATATTTCTCACAAGAAATACCACCACGAACTCAACAACATATACTGCAATCTTGACTGCATTTGCAGTTGTCATTGCAGCAGGCGTATTCTTCTCTACACATTTTTTGGTGACAAGTCCAATTATTACCGCACCGACAGCGCCCCACAAAAGGCCCACCAGTACACCCCAGAAATATGACATTTGTTTTCGCTCCTTTTTCCGTTATCAGCGGATCTTTTTTTAAAAGTTTATCACAATTCTTTTTATATAACAAGAATTTTAAACCTGCGGGAAAAATCCCGCAGGTTTTTTATCATGCAAATATATTATCCGCTTCCGTACCGGGCTGGGTTTGCTCCGGAGCAGTATTTTCCTCCGGTGCTGCCGGTATATCAGGTACATCCGGTGCAGTGGACTCATCAGGTTCCGGCGGAACTATTGTTCCGGGAGTTTCCGGATCCGGCTCCTGAGGTTCAGGACTTGTGTCCGGTGAAGGTGTCGGGCTGTTGGGTACGACAATTATAGTCGGGCCTTCTGTCTCCTGGGGAATTACAGGCTCTTGCTCATATTCCGGTTTGGGTGCAGGCTTTGCCGCATAATACCATGCTCCACGAAGCTCTGTTGTAGCTGTAAAGCCGCCGCCTTCTCTGTACACTATATCAAGGTTGCTGTACTCTATGGGAGTGTCATAAGGATTGAGATATTCATTCAGCATAGGCAGCCACTGCCATATGTCTATAACCGAATAGCTAAGTCCGCCGACGTAATCGCCATTACTGGGAACCATGTGGAAGTTTATATCCTCCGGTGCGCATTTAAGTGCCTGACGAAGGAAGAATCCGATATTGGCTCCGGTTAAATTGGTGTCCATTCCGTCTGAAAGGATTTTTACAACCTTAGATATGTTAGGAATATTTCCGAGCTTTATAAACTGCTCTGCACAGGCTTTAAGGAACTTCTGCTGCATTTCAATTCTGCCGTAGTCACCGTTTGCATATCCTGCACGGAATCGGCACAGGCCCATTGCCTGATATCCGTCCAGATGCTGCATACCCGGTGCAAGGTTAATGTACAGGTTCTGCCCTATATCTTCATAGTACATAGGAACCGGAACATCAAAATCAACACCGCCCAGCGCATCTATAACATCTATAAATACATTGAGGTCAATTACAGCATAGCAGTCTACATCAAAGCCTATGATTTTCTTTATATGCGAGCTGAGAGCATCTATTCCGCTGCCGCCGCTGTTTTTAGAACCCCAGTACACAGAATTCAGTTTTCTCACGGACCAGTCAACATTTATAAGAGTATCTCGGGGAACACTTATAAAGTCCATCTTATGAAGATTTGTATCAATCTTACCCACAACCATGGTATCCGTGTTTCCGTTGCCGTTGTCATTTCCCACCAGAAGGATTGTATAAACTCCGTCCTGTCTGTTAGTGTCAAAGGGCATTCCTGAATCCGGCTCTTCGTTTTCCTTGTCCAGCTCTGCGGGTTTGGTGCTGGGAGCTGCCGATTCTATATCGGGGGCTTTCTCCCATATCATATAGAAGCATATCACTGCTATGAATGCAGTAGCTGCTACACCAAGTACGCTGAGCATTATCCTGACAAAAAGATTTTTCTTACTTTTCATTTTTATAATCTCCGATTATGCCATATTCTGCTTGGACTTGCATTATAAACCAAATTTATGAATAATCAATAACTATCGCCGAGATTTTTCTTAAAAATTTTTAAGTCTCCGAAAAGTATTGCCAGTTCTGTTATATTTTATAAGTGTATTTCGGCGGTTCTTCATTTGTTTAAATCGGCGATATATTTTTGCATTTGATGAGCGTATTTAGGCAATTGAGATAAAAAGCATAAAAGTGCCGCCTGTGTATTGACTTCATTACCTAACTGTGCTAAAGTAGCGCTAACATCAAAAAAGGAGATTCACCAATGGTTTCTGTTAAGTTTGCAGCTGCATATTATTACTATTACTTTTTTACAAAGTAATAGAAGTTTGTGCTGCAAAAAAATAAGCCATTAGATTTGATTATATTAAAGCCGCACGGAACTTCAACCGTGCGGTTTTTTTATATGCTTTTTTAAAGGTATCAATATATTTCGGGAGGAAAACAAAATGAAAAAATTCTCAGCTATCATTTGCACATTATGCCTTACACTGGCGCTGGCAGCCTGCGGAGCAGAAAATCCGCCGGCAGAAACTCCGTCATCCGATGCGGAGTTCAACGTCGGTATCTGCCAGCTTGCCCAGCATCCCGCTCTTGACGCTGCATCTCAGGGATTTATAGATGCACTCAAAGAAGGTCTTGGTGACAGAGTCAACATTTCCCTTAAAAATGCCTCCGGTGACTCACCTACCTGCACTGTCATCTGCAATCAGTTTGTAAGTGACGAGGCAGACCTTATAATGGCAAACGCAACCGCATCTTTGCAGGCCGCAGTTTCCGCCACCGGTGATATTCCAATTCTCGGTACTTCAATCACAGATTACGGTACCGCTCTCGGTGAGGAAAACTGGACCGGTGTTTCCGGCAGAAACATTTCCGGAACCTCCGATCTTGCACCGCTTGAAGGTCAGGCCGAAATTTTAAGCGAGCTTTTCCCTGATGCCGAAACCGTGGGAATTCTCTACTGCTCCGGTGAACCCAACTCTCTTTTCCAGGTTCAAAGCATCCGTCCTATTTTCGAGAGCATGGGCTACACCATCAAGGAGTGCAGCTTCTCCGATTCAAACGACGTATCTTCTGTCTGCTCCACTGCCTGCAGTGAGTGCGATGTGCTTTACATTCCCACTGACAACACTGCCGCAAGCTGCGGAGAGGCAATCAACAATATTTCTCTGAACGAAGGTGTTCCCATCATAAGCGGTGAGGAAAATGCCTGCAGCCTCTTCGGTGTCGCAAGCCTTTCCATCTCCTACTACGACCTCGGCAAAGCCACCGGTGAAATGGCCTGCGAAATTCTCCTTGACGGTGCTGATATTTCCCAGATGGAAATTCGCCTTGCACCTCAGTTCACCAAAGTATACAACGCTGACAACTGCCAGGCTCTCGGTATCTCCGTTCCCGACGACTTCCGCCCTATCAGCAAATAATTTCAGATTGGAGTAAACAAAATGACTATTACTGCATACTTCGCCTCTTTGAGTCTGCTGAAGCTCTTTAAAAATATGCCCGGCGGCATTGCTCAAGGCCTTATCTGGGGTCTTATGGCACTGGGAATATATATAACTTTCCGCATTCTCGATGTGGCCGACCTGACTGTTGACGGCTCGTTTACTACCGGCGGAGCTGTGACTGTAATGCTCATTTTAGCCGGCTGCCCCGCATGGCTTGCACTTTTAGTTGCAGTTGTGGCCGGAATTCTCGCCGGTCTCTGTACGGGATTTCTCCACACCAGATTCGGAATCCCTATAATTCTTTCCGGTATTCTTACCCAGTTTTCTCTGTACTCTATAAATCTCCGCATAATGGGTATGGCTGCCAATAAAGCAGTAAGCGTGGATAAGTTCAGTCTTATTCTCTCTTCCCGCAATATTCCCGCCGCCATACTCACCGGAATTTTAATGTCTCTGGCACTTATTGTTTTATTCTACTGGTATTTCGGCACCGAGCAGGGTTCTGCAATGCGTGCCACAGGCAATAACCCCCATATGAGCAGCGCTCTGGGCATAAACATTTCTTCAATGAAAGTTCTGGGCCTTGGCCTTTCAAACGGAATCGTCGCTCTTGCCGGCGGCCTTATGGCACAGTATCAGGGCTTTGCCGATATAAATATGGGCAGAGGTGCCATTGTTATCGGTCTTGCCGCAGTTATAATCGGTGAGGTTATGGGAAAGGGCATCCTCGGAAAGCGCCTTAACTTCCTCGGCACATTTGCCTTTACCGTAATAGGCGGAATTCTTTACTATCTGGTCGTTGTGGTGGTTCTGTGGCTCAAGCTGAATTCCAATGACCTCAAGCTTTTCACCGCCATTATAGTTGCACTGTTTCTGGCTGTACCCCACCTCAAAGAGCAGTCACAGAACTCATTCAAAAAACTGAAAAAGCAAGGAGCCGATATCAATGCTTAAATTAGAAAACATAAGTAAAACATTCAATAAAGGCACAATAAATGAGAAAAAAGCACTATGCGGCTTAAATCTGCACTTGAACCCCGGCGATTTTGTAACAGTAATCGGCGGCAACGGAGCCGGTAAATCCACCATGCTCAATGCCGTGGCCGGTGTATGGCCTGTTGACAGCGGCAGAATAATTCTCGACGGCAAAGATATCACCGCTCTGCCTGAGCACAAACGTGCAAAGCTCATCGGCAGAGTCTTTCAGGACCCTATGATGGGTACTGCACCAAATATGCAGGTTGAAGAAAATCTGGCTCTTGCTTTGCGCAGAGGTAATCCCAGAGGTCTGCACTGGGGCGTTACCGCTGAGGAAAAGGAAAAATATGTCCAGCTTCTGAAGCCTCTGGGACTTGGTCTTGAGGACAGAATGAGCGCAAAGGTAGGCCTTCTCTCCGGCGGTCAGCGTCAGGCTCTCACCCTTTTGATGGCCTCCCTGCAAAAGCCCAAGCTTCTTCTTTTAGATGAGCACACCGCAGCTCTCGATCCTGCCACTGCCGCAAAGGTTCTTGAACTTTCCGACAGAATTGTATCCGAGGGCAATCTCACCGCCATGATGATCACTCATAACATGAACGATGCTATCCGTCACGGAAATCGTCTTATAATGATGAATCACGGTAAAATCATTCTGGATATAAGCGGAAAAGAGAAAGAGAACATCACAAAGCACGAGCTTATGGATATGTTTGCTTCGCTTTCCGGAAACCAGCTCGAAAACGATCAGGTGCTTTTGAGCAAATAACACCTCACCCTCCTTTAAATATGTATCTGAACATAGCAGAGTTTAAAACTCACTGAAATCTTATTATACGCATATAAAATCCCCCTTGTGCCGAAAAAGCACAAGGGGGATTTGCTTTTATTTGCTGCGTTTATTCAGGTTTTTATTCTTTTTTAGCTGTATCAGCAGTTGCCTTTTCTGATTTTTCCTTCACGGGCTCATCTGCTTTTGCTTCTTCCGGTGCAGGTTCTTTATTTTCGCATCCGTTCTCAGCTTTCTTTTTCTTGATTTTTTTAACGATAAGCATAAGAATCAGCGCTGCGGCAAGCACAGATATAATTCCGCCTATTGTACCGCCCATGCTGCCTCTTTCAGATACTGCCGAGCAGAATACAACTTCACTGCCCGTTGCGGGGAAGGTAACATAGCTGCCGTTTTTACCGGTATCAGCCTTAGTCCAGTTCTCTCCGTCATAAATGTAGATACTTACCCTGCCTTTATGATCAGGGGCTGCATACCGCACAGTGTATTCACCCTTGGGTGCCTCACCTGCTTCTTCAATACGCATAACCCATTTTTCATAAATATCCCCGTCAGGATTTACAGGGCCTGCACCGCTGAACTTATTCAGCAGCACCTCGGCATTATCAGGGAAGTCTCCCTCAAGAAGAACTATCGACATGGGTGAATTTTCTCTGTGATCCTTACTTGCAATAGCTTCCTGTCTGTTTGAATATACCGCTTCTATCGTATCGCTGAAATAGAGCTTGGAGTAATCATACTCAGGCCATCTGCCGGTATATCCCTGCTTTTCGGGGACCGGCGGTATCTTGGTTTCATCTATGCTGCCGCCGTATGTAAACTCAAGCTTTCCAACCTCTTTGCCGTCAGCCACATAGCTGATAGTAAGGCTCTTGAACTTGTCGGGCAGACCCTCGGTTTTCAAAAAGCTTTCATAATCGCTGCCGACTGCTTTACCTTCATAGCTTATGCCGTCTATTGCGCCAAGAGTCTCATGAACATAGGTATTATTTTCTATATTATTATCTATGGTCACATCCGCCCAGCCTGCAATAGCACCGCAGCAGGGATTTGTGATATCCATTATTCCGACAAGGCTGCCGCAGTCTTTGATTTTTGTACCATATCCTGCAATACCGCCGATATTGGTGCTTCCGTCAAGATTGCACATGGCATAGCTTTTATGAATGTCGCTAAGTGACCGTCCGGCAATGCCGCCTACACAGCCGCCTTCCTCACTTCTGATGCTGCCGTATCCCTCGCAGTTTCTTATACTGCCCAGTTCCTCAAAACCGCATATGCCGCCTACATTCTCTTTTTTGCCCTGTACCTGACCTTCGTTTATATTGCTGCTGTTAACGCATTTTGTCTGATAGGTCGCTGTAAGGAGCTTGCTTCTGCTGAAATTCTCGGTGAGACTTCCCTCAAGGTCGAAGTCATATTCAACACCCATCATTCCCGCAATGCCGCCTACATTCTTATCTGCTTCTATCTGTCCGTAGTTTATGCAGCTGCCAACTCTGCCGTCGATGTCATTCATGCCCAGCTTATCGGAAATATCCTCTATTGCTGTGCGATCTCCGCCCGACAGCATATTAGCCATAACCAGAATAATATTTGAAAGCTGTGCGCTTACACGCTTCAGATCATCAGCCAGATCCTCAGCTGACTGTCCCATGCTGCTGTTAAGATACTGCATCTCATCAGCCATACTCTCCAGATAACCACGGTAATCTTCTATGTTCATTCCGCTAACGTCGAAATTGGGATTCAGTTCCGGCTTCGAGTCATCAGGATTTGTCTCAGGTTCTGTCGGTGCAGGTTCGGCAGGTTTTTCGGGTGCAGGCTCTTCGGGTACAGGCTCTTCAGCCGGAGCTTCACCCTCTCCGCCAACCGCTGAAAGATTTACGGGCAGCAGATTTTCATTATCAAATGCAGCTGCGCCGGACGCATTTTTATCATCCTTCTTTATGTTATTCTGCATATCATCCAGCATATTGTCGGCATCAATTCTTATATTTTCCAAAGAATCCTTCATCTGTGATGACATATCGCCTACATTGCTGAGTGCATCGGACACCATATTATGCAGCGCATAAACCTCGCCTGCCAGATTGACAGCATTTTTCAGATGAAGATACGGCTCCATCTGGCCAACTATACCGCCCACATCCTTACGGCCGAAAACTTCGCCGTAGTTAATGCATTTTTCCACATATCCGGACTGGCGTCCGACTATACCGCCGATATTATAACCATAGTGCTGATAGCCTACTGTACCACGGTTTTCACATTCGCTTATAAGGCCGTTGGAATAACCTGCAATACCTGCACTGTCAGTTACTACATCAGGATCTTCCGCTTTGGTAAGCTCAATATTTGTAACATCCATAAGGCTGAGCTTATCCAGTTCAAGTCCCTTTTCGTTTATGCTTGTATTTATCTCTGCCTCATTTTTGCATCCAATAACAAGGCCTGTGTTTTTGCCGCAGATACCGCCTGCAGCCTGCTTACCTTCGATGCTGCCTGCAACAGTGCAGTTTTTAATGCTGCCCTGATTTTCGCCGCAGATACCGCCGATATGCGCATTACCTTCTACATTGCCTTTGAAGCTGCAGTCGGAAATAATTCCGTAGTTAAGTCCTGCTATACCGCCTATCTGATTTTTGCTGCCGTCAGGTGTAACTTCTCCTTCAACTTTCAGGTTCTTGACAGTTCCCTCCTTCTGGATATATCTGAACATACCCTGATGAGAGCCATTTGTGACGGTCTTCATGTTTATTATACTGTGACCGCCTCCGTCAAATACACCGCTGAAAGTAGGTATGGGATAAAAATCCTCGCCCTGAAGGTCTATGTCATTATCAAGTATTACCGTAAGTCCTTCGGAATAGGTATCCAGAGAGCAGTCAGTTGAAAATTTTCTCAGCTGTTCTGCATTTTTGATATGCAGCTCCTTATTATCCGCAAAAGCCGCAGGTATTAAAATACTGACCAGCATTGCAAGCATAAGTGCAAGAGATATACCTTTTTTAGCTTTCATTGCTACTACCTCCATCCTCACTGTCTACCGCTTCGGGAAGTTCTTCTATGTCTCCCACATCAATCACAGCATTCAGGCTGCCTCTGAAAATACCGTGAACCTCCGCATCAATATAGCCGTCAAGCTTACCTCGTACATGGCCGTTTACACGGATAGTTCCTACTTTATGGGTAACAGTGTTGCCGCGCTTAATAGTAAATGAGGTTTTTCTTATAATTATATCGCCCATCAGGAGTATCTGCGGCAGTACACACATAACAAGGAATATTGACATTGTGGTACCCATGCCGAGGTACATACCGATAGTTGAAATTGTTTCGTTTGAAGTAAGGAAGCCTATAACAAAGCCTGCGGATACAAGCATGGTACCGGAAGTAATGATTGTGGGGAACGAGAAGTTCAGTGTCTCAATCATTGCTTCTTTCAGAGGCATCTTGTTTTTAAGCTCCATATAACGGTTGGAAATTACTATTGCATAGTCAATATTTGCGCCCATCTGTATAGCGCTGACTATAAGATATGTAAGGAAGAACAGGTTCTCTCCCGCAAGATACGGTATGGAGAAGTTGCACCAGATACTTCCCTGAATTATAGAAATAAGCAGTATAGGCAGACCTACTGACTTAAATGTGAATATCAGAACCGCAATAACAAACAGTATTGTCAGCACACTTATAAGCTTATTATCGTTTTCAAAAGAGCTCCGCAGATCGTAGCAGCTGGTGATATCGCCTACAACATAGCTTTCGGGATAATACCTTGCAACAATACCGTGTATTATGTTCAGATATTCAAAGCTCTCATCGCCTTCACGGGGCAAATCCAGTTCCAGAACAATTCTGCTCCAGTCCCTGCTCTGAAGCTGTTTTTTACCGTCGGCAAGCTTTTCCTCCAGATCATCCAGTTCGTCCTCTGTCTCCTTGGGCAGATCCAGAACCACTTCGCTGCGCCGCTCATTGAGATAATCAAACATATCTATAAGGGGTACGCTGTAATTATCAAGGTTTGTAACTATCTGTCCGTACTCATCCTTATTTACCGCATAGCCCGTATACAGCACCTGTGCTATCTCATAGTCAAGATTTGCAAGCTCAGAGAACTGTCTGGGGTTCAGGGCGCTTGTAATATAATATCCGTCCTTGGCTTCGGTATTTGCAAGGCTCAAAACACGCTCGACCTTGCTGAGCTCAGATACATCTTTTACAAGCTTTGCCTCTTTTACATAATCTCCGGACGGAACAATAATCGCCATTTGATTGGTTCTGCCGAAAACATCTTCTATGCGCTTTGCAGATATCTGCGCCTCATTCTTTCTGATTGACTGTACAGATTCCTGCTCATAAACATAGTTGGAACGCTGAGAGAATACAAGGGCGCTGACTGCAACTGCTATAAAAAGCACAGGCATAATAAAACGTGTTGCATATACAGCTTTGCCCAGGAAGTTAATCTTAGGTACAAAGTTCTTGTGGTGGCTCTTATCAATAAGAGGTGAAAATACCACAAGCAGTCCGGGCATAAGGCAGAATACAGACACAAGGCTTAAAAGTATTGCCTTTATAAGCACCACGCCCATATCATAGCCCAGCTTAAACTGCATAAAGCTCAGAGCCAGAAGGCCGGAAACAGTTGTAAGGCTGCTTGCAAAAATTTCGGGGATAGCCTTGCTCAATGCAGCTATTGCCGCTTCTCTTGCCTCTTTCGTCTCCCGTTCCTCCTGGAAGCGGTGGCACAGTATAATTGCATAGTCGATAGCCAGCGCCAGCTGCAAAACAATGGCAATGGAGTCTGTTACAAAGGATATCTCACCCATAAGGTAGTTGGTACCCATATTCAGAACAGCTGCCGCACCGAAGGTTATCAGCAATACCGGAATTTCTGCATATGTATTTGAGGTAAGGAACAGAACTGAAACAACTATTACAACCGCAATCAGGTCAACAACCAGCATTTCGCCGTTTATAATAGCTTTAAGCGGATTACCTACATCACTCTTAACCCTCAAATCGTAATCTGCAAGCTGTTCTCGTACTTCTGCCAGTGCATTTATACTGACATCATCATTTACAAGTCCGTCGAAGGTAACTGAGTATAATGCAGCAGCTTCATTATAATGATTCTTGCTGTCATCAAACTCCACAGACTTAACGCCGTCAATATTTTCGATTTTTTCCAGAATTTCTTCTGCCTGCGGATAGCTTATGTTCTCCACCATAACCTCAGCCGTGCCATAGGTGACAAATTCTCTGTCCATAAGCTCAAGGCCCTGACGGGTCTCAGTATTGGCAGGCAGGTAGTGAGTCAGGTCATCGCAAACCTTTACCCAGTTTTTAGATACCGCACAAAACAGAGCTGCTGTTATAAAGAAAAAGAAGATTATATTTCGTTTGTCTACTATAACAGAGGCTACTTTTTCCATAAAGTTTCCATGCTTATTGCTTTCCATATTATCCCCCACACTCATTCATTGCGACCATTATTACACTCAAATATAAAAGAAATATTAACTGTCACTGCTTTTTCATACACAACTATGTTAATTTATAAACACCTATACAATATGAGTATAATAGTTTTCTTATTCTTTTTCAATCATAACTGTACTTTTTTTATAACAACATTCTGGAAAAGGCACGCTTTAGCCTATATTACGCCCGAATTTTCTCCTTCTCTGCTCCGGCTTCAATAATTTTTCAAAAAAATTTAAAAAAGCTGTTGACAAATTCAGATTTTTAAGTATAATAGCTTATGCACTCAGCAATGAGCCACAACTTAGCGGGATTGTGTAAAGGTAGCACGACAGACTCTGACTCTGTTTGTGAGGGTTCGAATCCTTCTCCCGCTG
>JAHHRR010000033.1 GCA_020025655.1 Oscillospiraceae bacterium | reverse complement strand
AAATAATTATCACAAATTTCTCTGTTAAGCGCTGTCAGCTTATTTTGCCGCTCCAGCTGAATTTTAAGGCACTCGGAAAGACTACGTGCACCAAGTCCGGCGGGCTCAAACGACTGCAAAATTTTAATCGCATTTTCATACATCTCTATGGAATATCCGAATATAGCGAGATTTCCTGGATCGCAGGGCAGATAACCTTTATCATCAAGCTCGTAGCAAAGCCAGATAAGCTGCCTCCTGATGGTTTCGGGTATGTTTGCGGAATTTATCTGATCCTTTATGCTGTTAATAAAGGAATCATTCTCATAGTAAAGACCGGGAAATTCGCCATCATGGTCTGATTGAGAATTGCCGTCATATATATCAGCATTCGTATTAAAAGAAGTGGGGGTAGATGAAAGATTATCAATGCTTATCTCATTATTCTGATGCGGAGAATTTAATTCCAGCAACGGATTTTCATTTGAAAGCTCAGTTAGAAACTCGTCTAACTCCACATTGTTCATTTGCAGCATCTGCATAGATTGCTGAAGATGAACATTTAATGTTTGCGTTTGACGCTGAGAAGTAATTTGAGATAATTCCATACATCTGCTCCCTGAGAGAAAAGTGTCTGACTGCTATGCTTATTGACCCTAAAATTTTGCAAATTGAATATGTTTTCAGTATATCATAATTTTAACAAAGAAAGAGAACTGTGTCAAGTGATGGCTGATACTGCATGGTGTACTGTATTTTGATTTCCAAATTGCGCATTCTAGTATGTGCGGCAGCTGATTTTCGACAAATAAAATTTATCAAAATTAAAATTTCTGATCTATGCACTGTATAGCACTGCGGTTTTATTGGATATATATTAGTTTCTGATTATATAAAATATTTAGTTTGAAGCAGAGTCTGCAAATGAGTTTAGTGAAATGATTATTCGATAAAGCTCAATCGGTAAAGCGTATGAAAATAACAATATTTTTTTGTATAGCATATAGGAAATAAGAATTAAAGAAACAAGGTCTTGATAGAGCTTAAATTCCTATGATATAATAAATTTATAGGCTGGTAATGTCTGCCGCTTATTTTTATAAAAGATTTGAGGTGTATATAATGGATTTTTATAAGCTTGCTGACGAGAGATATTCATGCAGAAAGTTTTCTGACAGGGAAGTAGAGAGAGAAAAACTGGAAAAAATTATGGACGTGGCAGTAATGGCTCCTAGCGCTGTTAACTACCAACCTATTAAAGTTTGGCTTATGGAGTCAGAATCTGCAAGAGAAATCTTACAGAAGGTTACCCCTTACAGATTTGTACATAAAGTAAAGCACGTTTTTGTAATTGGAGGCAGAAAAAACAGCTCTTGGACAAGAGAAAGCGACAACAAAAACTTTGCCGACGTGGATGCTGCAATTGCAGCAACTCATATGCTGCTTGAAATTCACGATCTTGGTCTCAGAAGTACCTGGGTAGGAGATATAGACATAAAGCTTCTTAAAGAGTTATGCCCACAGATGGCGGACTATGAAATAGTTGCAATGCTTCCCGTAGGCTATGCCTCAGACGAACCCAAGAGTGGTCCCTGCAAATTGCATTTTACCAGAAAATCCCGTGAGGAAATAGTGGAGGTTCTCTAAGTTAAAAAGCTGTTATTTCAGCGTACTAGGGAAAATCTAGTTTATAATAATAAATCGAGAAGTGACGACTTTTAACTGGATAAGCAAAAGTAGTCACATATAAAATGAAATAAACCCCATTTGTTAGACTGTACCACATAATATCTAACAAATGGGGTTATTTTTTGCGCCATAAGCGGAAGGCAAAAGATAAAGGAATTGCTGCCTGCTTTACACAGACAGAAAGCACTTTAGGTAGCCTGCTTCATTTTAAAATCAGAATTTATGCGCATTGAACATCTTTTTTACCGAAACCATAATCAATATAGTAACGAATATCAGTGGGAAGCCAAGAAGAATAGAAGCGGTCTGGACGATCTGGAGGCCACCGAGAAGGACAAGTCCCAGAGCAAACAGAAGAAGGATTACAGCCCAGGTAATGCGGTTATATCTGGCGGGCTGCTCATCGCCGGAGAGCTTTTTCGTGCAGACAGAAGCCAGAGTATATGCAGTGGAGTCAATTGTGGTTGCAAGGAAAATAAATATCAGGCAGAGAACCAAAACCATGGTTATGTTGTGCATGGGCAGGGTATTAACAATTGCAATAAGAGTCTGTTCTCTTCCCTGTTCTGCAAGAATTTTTACCAAGTCAACTGCACCGCTGCGCTGCAGATGCAGAGAATAAGCACCGAAGAGTCCGAAAACCAACAGGGAACCGCCGCCGCCGTACACCAGCTCGCCAAGAATCATCTGGCGAATGGTACGGCCTTTTGATACTCTTGCACCGAAAAGAGCAACCATAGGCATAAATGCAAGCCACCATGCCCAGTAGAAAACTGTCCAGTCTTCTGTGAAGGTGCTTGTACCGAATATAGATGAGCCAAGCATCAATTCTCCGATATTATCTATCATAAGACCAAGACTGTTGAGCTCGTTAAAGAAAAACTCTCTTTTGGGTATAACAAAAAATACAAGTGCCATCAGGAAAAACATAACATAGAGGTTAATGTCTGACAGCTTTTTTATGCCCTTGTCCAGACCGAGAAATACGCTTGTACCAAAAATGCAGGCCCAGATAAACATAACTACAACAGTCATAAATGTGCTCTGAGGGATACCGGTGATGTATTCAATAAGGGCAGTAACAGTCGGCGCACCCATACCGAGGGAGGTGGAGATGCCGCCAATCATTCCAAGCATAACAAGTACATCAATTGTAACACCGGGCCATCTGTTTGCGTAATCTCCGAGAACCGGTGTGCAGGCACTGCTCAGTTTAAGGACATTCTCTTTTTTTACATAGATAGTATAGCCCACAGCAGCAGAAGCAGGTCCGTATACACACCAGGCAGCGGGACCCTGGAAAAACTGTGCATACATATGTGCATATTCATAGGCTTTATCGCTCATAGGCTCTATTTCCTGAGGTGTAGACATCAGGAGATTGATAGGCTCGATAAAGCCAAGCAATACAACGGCGATTGACATACCGGCTGCAAAAATCATAGCAGTCCAACTGAAATCTGAGTATTGTTTCGGTGTGTCTTTATCACCAAGCTTGATGGATCCAAATTTAGAAAATGCAATCCAAAGACTGAACACCAGCAAAACAGCAACCAGCAAAAGATATACCCAGCCGATTTTATATGTAAGAAAATAAAAACACCGATCCAGTAACTTTCCGGAAAAATCTGAAAAGCAAATCATTAATGTGATTGCTACTACTGCAATTACCAGCGAAGGAATAAATATCCTGTAATCAATATTGTGTTCTTTAGTTTTCAAAGTTGGTTCCTCCATTCAAATATTTAAACTTAGCTGCTGACTATATTTACCGCAAAAAGTATGCCAACTTTTTAACTAATGCGTTTTGCACGAAAAAATCATATAAAGTTTATAATTGTTAAGCTTCTGCAGAAAGTTTGAGATATGTATATTTTAGACAGATGATTTGAATAAAAGACAGATGTCACTTGCAATATGACAGTTGAATGTAAAGTAGGTCACGACATTGTAACCTCACAACAGACAAATTCCTAGCTTTTAGTACAATTTTAGATTTTGTCGTTTCGACAATTTTTTGCCAATCTTGTTCTCGTAATAATTATAATGTATGTCAAGCTATTAACATTTTAACTTTTTGAAAAGTTGGCATGGTATTTGCTGTAATATAAGGCAAATAAAAAAATTTCGAAATAAAAAATTAGTTTAAAAATAAATTTCGAAAAAACAGGAGGAAATATGAATATTATTGTCTGTTGCAAAGCTGTTCCTGAAGAAGAAGAGCTTATTGAGCTTTCTGACCACAGCATTTCTGCTGAAAAGGCTAACTGGAAGGTCGGCGAGTACGATATGGTCGCAATAGAGGCTGCCAAGAAACTGGCTGCAGCAACAAACGGAAAGCTTACCGCATTGAGTATAGGAAATTCAGCATTGAATAACACAAAGCTCCGCAAAACCATTCTGGCTCGTGGACCTGTTGAACTGAAGCTTGTTGTAAGCGAGGAAAGCCTGAGCGATTCCTATATGACCGCAAAAGCGCTGGAAAAAGCAATCAGAGAAATTGGAGACTATGATCTCATCATCTGCGGAACCGGTTCTTCCGATGTTTACGCACAGCAGGTTGGAAATCAGCTGGGTGCGCTTCTGGATGTACCGGTGTGCAACGGAATTTCAAAGCTTGTACCTTCCGAAAACGCAGTGGTTGCGGACAGAATTCTCGAAAATGAGATTGAGGTTCTGGAAATTCCTTTCCCAGCCGTTGTTTCTGTCACCGCAAATATTACTAATCCATTTATCCCCAGTATGAAAGATATTATTGCTGCCGGAAAGAAACCCGTTCAGGAGCTCGGTATTGACCTTAGTGACATCAAGGCTAACTCTGAAGAGATCGTCGATGCAGCTCCCAAAAAGAAGGAGCGCCGCATGGAAATTCTCGAAGGCGAATCCGATGAAAACATCGACGCACTGGTTCAGCTCATTAAAAGAGAGCTTGCTTAAGATAGGAGGGGTCACTGATGAAATTAAAACACATTTATATTATTGCTGATACTGAGAAGTCTCTTTCCGAACTCAGCTGCGGTGCAGCTAAGCTTGCTGAAAGCTTCAGCGCTGTTTGCTTTGGAAGTGAGGAACTTGCTGAGAATGCAAAGGTTTCCGGTGCTTCAAAGGTATTTCAGTGCGTAGTACCAGCGGGCTGCATGGCTGAGGAGTATGCAAAGGCTATAGCCGAACAGATTAAATCTGATGCACCTGAGCTGGTTATGCTTGACTCTTCTGTCCGCAGCCGCCTTATGGCAGGTAAAGTTGCTGCATATCTGGGAACTGCTGTTACATCCGGTATCTCTTCTATAAATACAGACGATGGAATTCGTGTAAGCCGTATGATATACGGCGGTGCTGCTGTACGAAGCGAGAAACTCACCGCTCCGATTTCAGTAGTAACTCTGGGCGCCGGAGTTTTCGCCGGAACTGCAAAGCCTGAAGCCAGAGAATGCAGCGTAAGTGCTCTCCGGCTTGAATCCTCTTCTGCAATCAAAGTGATAAGCAAAGAAGATAAAAAAGAAGCTACCAGCAATCTGGCGGTTGCACGCTGCATTGTGGATGTAGGCCGAGGCATTTCACAGGAAGAGGACCTGGAAATGATGAAGAAGCTGGCGGTTGCACTGGGCGGTGATATCGGATGCTCTCGTCCTGTATCAGAAGTCAATGGCTGGATGCCCAGAGCCAGATACATAGGTGTTACAGGTGTTATCACGAAGCCTGATCTTTGCATCTGTATAGGAATTTCCGGTCAGGTTCACCACCTTGTAGGTATCAATGAAGCAAAAACCATTGTTGCAATCAACAAGGATAAGAATGCTGCAATATTTAAAGCAGCTGACTTCGGTATTGTAGGCGATCTTTACAAGGTACTGCCTGCACTGCTTGAAAGATTAAGCTGAAGTAGTAGCGTAAGAAACAAAAACTTAGAGGGAAAAAACCATGACCGATATAATTGGAAACAAAACCCTGCGTGATATGTGGGAGGAAGCAGATGCGCTCTGGAGTGAAGATCCTTTCCTTATCTATGAAGATTGTGAATTCAAAAGTAAGCAGTATAACTACCACCAGTTCTACGAAAATATCATCAGAACCGCAAATCTTTTTTTAAGCCTTGGCGTGAAAAAAGGGGACTGTGTAGCAGTTCAGCTCCCCAACAGTCCTGAATTCGTTATGTGCTGGTTTGGTCTGGCTCAAATAGGAGCGATTCTTGTCCCTCTGAATCCTCAATACAGAGACAGCGAATGTGATTACATTCTAGGCAAATGCCTGCCTAAGCTTGTTATTCTTGATTACAAACTAGCAAAAAACCATATAGGAAACCGTGTTTCCAGTGTTGAATATATGCTCTCAGCTCGCAGCAGCAATGATGTGGAGGGTTTTATAAATTTCAACAAAGAAATAATGAAACAAAGCGTAAAGCTTTTGGAAAGACCTCCGCTTTCCAGCGAAGACACTGCTGAATTCCTCTTTACTTCCGGAACAACTTCCAGACCCAAGGGAGTAATTATTACTCACTGCAACTCACTTTATGCAGGAATGATTCATGCAGGTCAATGCGGATTAAGACGAAAGGAACGATTCTTTACTGCAATGCCCTGCTTCCACATTGATTTTCAGCTCATGGCAGTTATGTCTTGTCTGGTTTCAGGGGGAACAGTTGTTGTATCTGAGCATTACAGTGCCAGTAATTTCTGGCGTCAGGTCTGCCAGTACAAAGCGAATGTAACGGATCTTATGCCTTTCCATATCCGCACAATTATGAAGCAGCCTGTGCAAAGCTGGGAAAAGGATCACTGCGTAAGACAGTCCTATTTCTCCATGGGAATGAGCACAGAGGAGAAAAATGAATTTGAAGAGCGATTTAATGTGAGACTTCTCAACTGCTACGGCTCAACGGAAACAATATCCTGCGTGACTGCAGACCCTGAGACCGGCCTTCGCAGGTGGCCTTCTGTGGGAAGACCTGCTATGGGATATGAAATACGTATAGTAGACTCTGAGGGAAATGAGCTGCCGGCTGGTAAATCAGGAGACATTCAGGTTTACGGCATACCCGGACGCACATTGATGCGAGGGTATTATGATGAGCCTGAATACACAGCATCGGTGTTCACCGATGACGGCTGGTTTAAAACCTGCGACACCGGATATATCGATGAAGACGGTTGGCTGTATTTTGTGGACAGAGATTCAACCCTCATTAAAAGCTCAGGCGAAAATATTTCCAGCACTGAAATAGAAAATGTTCTCACGGAGCATCCTGAAATAATGGAAGCGGCTGTTTTCGGAATTCCCGATCCATTGAGAAATCAGGTTGTAAAAGCCATGGTTAAATTAAAGGAAAACTCAACGCTCAAGCCGGAGGATATCCGCTGCTATTGTCAACTGCATCTGGCGAAATTCAAAATTCCATCAGTTGTGGAAATAGTTGACGATTTCCCCAGAACCTGTACAGGTAAAATTAAAAAGCAGCTTTTGAGATAAAAAAAGTGCCGTTATAAAACGGCACTCCTCATGAAATTTATTTTATTTCATACTTATTTATAAGCTCATGCAGATGCTGTCTTGAAATATTTATAGCGAGCGCAGTCTGAGAGATATTTCCGTTAAATTTATCAAGTGCCATCTTTAAATATTCTTTATTAAATGAATCATTAAATTCATCCAAAGCCTGCTGATGTATGATTTTGTAATCTCCTATCGGATATTGCTTGCGCTGCATTATTGAATTGGTGTTGTAGCATTTGCAGTCACCGGTGAGGGAAAATCTGGGAGGAAGATCAGCAGATGAAATGTAGCGGGCATCCTCATTCATCATGTTTGCAGCATACTCAATTACGTGCTTAAGTTCTCTGACGTTTCCGGGCCATGAGTAGCGGTCAAAAATCTCAAAAACCTCTTCAGTGCATGAAATTATATTCATTCCAAGAGACTGGTTTGCTGAGTCAATAAAGCTTTTTACCAAAAGCGGAATATCATCTTTCCGGCTTCTAAGAGGCGGAATGTCAATGGTAATTACAGCAAGCCTGTAAAAAAGGTCAGCTTTCATTTTTCCTGCTGCAATGTATTCAAGCGGATTTATATTCATTGAGCTGATAACTCTTGTATTGATTGAAATTTCTTTAGTGGATCCTACACGGCGAATCTTCTTGGTTTCAAGTACACGAAGAAGCTTGGCCTGCATATCAGGGTTAAGAGCCTGAAGCTCATCAAGATAAATTGTTCCCTCGGAGCTTTCTTCAAAGAGACCTTGCTTTTCAACCGCTCCGGTGTAGGCACCTTTGCTTGTACCGAAAAGAATACTTTCCAATAGATTTTCCGGAATGGCGGCACAGTTAACAGCTACAAAAGGCTTGTCCCGTTTAGGACTGTAATTATGTATGCTCTGAGCAAAAAGCTCTTTTCCGGTTCCGGTTTCACCGGTAAGAAGTACCGAGGAATCACGCTTTGCAATTTTCTTAGAAAGCTCAATGGCATTTAGTATCTTATCATTCCTGCAGATAATATCCTCAAAGGAGAAAAGTCCTTTTTTCTTGGGCGTAATGTTTCCGAGCTTATTGGAATCTTTATTTATGCTATCGTATTCCTGCATGGTGTTTTTGATTGCCTGAACAGCTTTGTAGACTGCGATTGCACCCTCAATATTTCCGTTAATAACAATGGGAAAAGAGTTATAAAGCCAATAGAGATCCATGCCCGTAGATTTAGTCCGGTATCTCAAAAATATGTCCCGCTGAGGCTTGCCTGTTCTAATGGTTTCAAGTAAAACCGAGGTTTCTTCGGTTAAGTTAAATACATCGAGAATATATTGCCCCACAAGATCCTGAGCATTACCGGTTTCATAATCTATATTGTCAGAGCAGTAGATATAATAGCCCTTATTATCAATAACTTCTACAAAATATCCCATGGCAGCAAGGCTGTCTAAAATATTGAGTGTATCATTACTTAAAATCATTATGATTTGTCCCTTTCCAATATTTTAAAGCACTATAACACAAAAATTTTTAAACTGTCAAGTGTAAGTTTACATTATGCATAGACATACAATATGTATGTTAATGACTAGACACAGAAATATGAAAAATCTGTTTTAGTTACATACAAGCAAATGAAAAATTTAAAGGAACACAGTGGAGAATTAAAAAAGTTTAGTTTTTTATAATGAAACTGTAAATTTACTTTTCCTTACAAAAGCAGGAGGTGTTTATAAAAATTAGGCTTATTTTTTCCGAGAAATAGAGAGAAAAATTTTGGAGGTTAATTATGAACAACTCAAAGAAAACAGATAACAGTCGGAGAATCGCCTGGTCTATCGCTATCCCGGCCATTGTTATCATACTCGCATTTTCAGGACTTATTTTCGCATTCAAGGATCAGATGAACCAGATCATGACTGACTGCTTCAATGTAGTTATGGGCGGCTGGGGCTGGCTGTGGCTGGTATTCTGCCTGGTCTGCTTCTTCTTTGCAATCTGGCTTGCATTTGGTAAATTCGGCAATATGCGCTTTGGCGACGAGAAGCCTGACACAAGCACATTCTCTTTCTTCTGCAACCTTTTTGTTTTTGGTTCTTCCGCAAGCCTTGTTTACTGGGTTTTTGTTGAATGGTATATGTATCTGGCAGGACCTCCCTTCGGTGCAGAGCCTTACAGCGTTGAAGCACTTAAATGGGCATCTACTTACGGCTCCTTCCACTGGGGTATCATTCCGTTCAGCTCTTACGCTGTTATCAGTATTGCTTATGCATTCTTCATTTATGTCCGTAAGCAAAACACCTCCCGTGTCAGTGCCTGCTGCGGTCCTCTGATTGGACGCAGAAATGCAGACGGCATCATCGGTAAGGTTATCGACTGCTTCTTCCTTATCGGTATTATTCTTTCCAACGCAGGTTACTCCCTTGGTGTTTCCGTTCCTATCGTTGGTACCTTTGCAGCTAAGGTGTTCGGCATAGAGCATACCCTCGCTCTTGATACCGGAATTATCGTTCTTATTACTATCGCCTGTGCAATCGCAATGTATACCGGCCTTAACAAAGGCATGACTATCATGAATGATATTCGTGTAACCTTCTTCTTCGGTCTGGCTATATTTGTTGTCCTTGTTGGACCTACTTCCTTCATTGTTAATAACACCATCGAATCTATCGGCTGGCAGGCACAGCATATGTTCCAGATGGCTCTCTACACAGGTGCTGCTGATGGTTCCGGCTGGCCTCAGTCATGGACTATGTTCTTTAACATCATGTTCATCGCTCCGATTGTTACCTGCGGTCTTTATTATGGTAAGCTTTGCAAAGGCCGTACCGTCCGTGAGTGCGTTGTCTGCATTGTTATAGCTTCTGCTATCGGCTGCGCAATCTTCTTCTGGACTCTCGGCAACTACTCCATCGCTACCTATCTGGGCGATCCTCAGACATTCATCGCCATGTACAACAATAGCCCCTACGATGCTATTACATACGTTGTTGATACTCTGCCCGGCGCTAAGATCATCATGGTTATTCTGCTTGCTTACGCTTTCCTCTCCACTTGGACTTATATCCAGAGTGCTATTTACGGAAATGCAATGGCAGCACAGCCCAACCTCCCCGATAACGAAGAGCCTTCCAAAATCGGCCGTATTGTATGGTGTGTTGTCACCGGTATTATGACAATCGCTCTGCTCTACATCGGCGGTATCCAGACTGTTAAGAATGCTATGGTTCCCGCAGGCGTACCTATGTTTATAATTGCCATGCTCATCATCATTGGTAACTATAAAGATATGTTCAAGATTTGGGGTAAGGGAGTTCCCGTATCTCAGGTCAATGAAGAATACTTTGCAGGCAAGAAAGCCAAGTCAAGTGATTAAAAAATACTAAATAACTATCATATTTTAACTGAATTTCTGACTTCGGCAAACATTGCCGAAGTCAGAAAAAGACAAATATTTAAGGAGAATATTTCTATGTCCATCATTTTAAACGAAGACCAGCAGCTTATGGTTGAAGGTATGCGCGACCTGATGAATAGCGAAAACTGGGACACTTATTTCTGCCAGTGCGATAACGAGCACAAGTTCCCGGAGAGATTCTGCGTAGCTCTTGGTGAGCTTGGACTGCACCAGATGATCAACCCTCCTCAGTTCGGCGGTCTGGAAGAAAATGCAATGACCACCTTTGCCGCTTGCTGGGAAGAGGTTCTCCGTCTGGGAGGCAACGCAGCTTGCATCTGGTCTTCCACCACTTATCCTGTTGTCCTTCGTGAAGGCAACGAAAAGCAGATTAAGATAGCCGAAGAGCTGATGGCTACCAATAAGGTTCTCATCTGCAATGCAGCTACCGAGCCCATGGCCGGCTCTGACCTGGGCGCTATGCAGACCACCTATACCCGCAAGGGAGATAAATACATCATCAACGGTCAGAAGACCTTCATCACCGATGCACTTTACTCCGAGTATATGATTCTTACCGCTCTTGATGCAGAGACAATGACTAAATACACCAATTTCTTCTTCCCCTGCAATCTTCCCGGTATTAAGATTTCTCCCCTTGAGAAGCTGGGTCTTAAGACTAACAGCGCCTGCGAGATATTTCTTGACAACGTCGAGATCGGTCTCGACGATATGCTGGGTGCAGAAGGCGAAGGCTTCAATATGCAGAAGGATGACTTCAATGTTGAGCGTGTAATTTCCGGTCTTTACTGCTATGGTTATGCACTGTGTGCATTTGAGGATGCTGCAAAATATGCAAATCAGCGTGTAGCATTTGGTGAGACTATTGCCCGCCAGCCTGTTATTCAGTGGAAGCTCGCTGAGATGGCAATGAAGCTTGAAAATATGCGCAACATGGTATTTGAGGGCTCTCGCCGTGTTGACGAAGGCATACTCAAGCCCGGTTACGCTGCAATGACCAAGTACTACTGCGTAACTGCAGCTCAGGAAGTTATTGACTCTGCAATCCAGATTCTCGGCGGTGTCGGTATCTGCGGCGAGCACAGAGCTGCCCGTGCATGGCGTGACGTTCGTGCTTCCAGAATCTCCGGTGGTACCGATGAGATGATGATGCGCACTCTTGGCCGTGCAATTGTTAAGGCTTACAAGTAATTTTTTCCTTTCTGGCAATCTGGGGGCGTCTTCCCACCGCCCCCGATTGCAAACTGATATATGGTGCATTAGTTTTGACTATTAAGCCTATCACAAGGCGTGCGCCGCACTAAGTTGAAAAATTTGGAAAAGAGGTTCAAGCATGGATGCTTTAAAGCGTATAGACAAAGAATTTATTTACTGTGAGATTGACAGCAAGGTCGCTACTGTTTATTTTAATCGTCCTCCTCTCAATCTGTTTACCTATCAGGTTTTTGGCGAAATCAGCGCTATGTTCACAGAACTTGAAGCTCTTGTAGGCAAAGATGAAGTGAGAGCGGTAGTTTTAACTTCCGCTGTTGAGAAAGCTTTCTCTGCCGGAGATGATGTTAAGGGCGGTCCATCCACTTCCGATGAAGCTGTCTATGAAAACACCATTGCAAGAGATGCTTTCGATAAGGTTCTCAATTTCTCGGCCCCTGTTATTTCCGCTGTTGACGGATATGCTTACGGCGGCGGTATGGTTCTTGCTATGATGGCCGACTACATAATTTGCGGAGAAAACGCAAGATTCGGTTTTACTGAAATTAATTTCGGTATGTTCGCAAACTGGGGAACTACTCTTGTTCTCGGCAAAAATTATTCGCTTGCCCATGTTAAGCACATTATGATTTCCGGCGAGAAATTCGGACCCAAGGAAGCCCAGGAAATGAACTTTGTACAGAAGGTTGTTCCTTCTCAGGAGCTTCTTGCTACTGCTCAGGCTCAGGCCGCTTTATATGCTTCTAAAGCTCCCATTGCGGTTCGTGCAATTAAAGCGCTTCTTAATAATGCAAAGGGTCTTGATGCTCAGGCTCATTTCTCAATGGAAAATTATCTTACACGCATTACTTTTGACTCTGAGGATGTTGCCGAAGGTACACAGGCATTTGCAGAAAAGCGTGAACCTGTATTTAGAAATCGTTAATGAATCTCCGAAAAGAGATGTAAATATAATCAAATAAAAATATAGAAAGAGGTTTATTCTATGCCTTACATCAAACAGAATGTAGACAATTCCGCACACCGCCCCCCGAAGGCCGGTCCTTTGCAGGGCGTTAAGGTAGTTTTCTCAGCCGTTCAGGTTGCAGGTCCTTTTGGCCCTCACCTTATGGCTGAGTGGGGTGCAGATGTTATATGGCTTGAAAGTGTCAAAAACGGAGGAGATCCTCTGAGAAACTATCGTCAGGCTGAAGCAGACCACCGTAACGACCGCAGCATGGCTCTTGATATTTTCTCTCCCGAAGGAATGGAAATTTTCAAGAAGCTGATTGCAGAGGCAGATATATTCCTTACTTCCGGTAAGGGTCCCAGCTTCATCCGCAGAGGTATCACTGATGAATTCCTCTGGGCCATCAACCCCAAGCTGGTTATTGCACGTATCTCCGGCTATGGTCAGGAGGATGCACATCCCGATTACCTGAACAGAGCGTGCTTTGACGGCATTGCTCAGGCTATGTCCGGCTGGATGAGCCAGAACGGTATGCCCGGTGGTCCTCCCATCCCCGGCTATCCATATGTAGGTGACCTGTTTACCGCTGTTTATGGCTGCGCTGCAACTCTTGCAGCTCTTACCCGTGCTCGTGAAACCGGAAAGGGTGAAAGCATCGACCTGGCTATGACTGAGATTCTCATGAGACTTGAGACTTACAACATTGTCGACTATCTGAACGACGGCATCATTTACGATCGCCCCGGAGATAAGGATCCTGTTCAGATGGCAGTTGGTGTCTACAAGACCAAGGACGGCTTCCTTCTTATGAATGTTCTGGGTGTACCTCAGCTTAAACAGTTCTTCACCGATATCGGTCTTGAGGAACTCTACGGTACTGAAGAGTACCCTGAAACAATGTCCTATATCCCCATGCTGTCATCCAAGGCACCTCTCATTGCTCAGAAGATTGATGAGTATATGCTCACCAAAACAAATGCAGAACACGAGGCTTATTTTGACTCTATCAAGGTTGCCTGCAGCCCTGTTCTTGGATTCCCTGATCTGCCTGATCATCCCCAGTACACAGCAAGAAAAATGTTTGTTGAATGGGAGACTATGAAGGGCGAAAACTACAAGGCTGTAAATATCGTACCTCGCTTCAAGGTCAATCCTCCTCAAATCTGGAGAGCAATGCCTACCTACGGCTACGATAATGAAACAATCCTTGAAGACCTTGGATACACTGACGAGCAGATTGCTGAGTTCTACGAAAAGAATATTATCAACCACGAGTAATAGGAGATATTACAATGAAAGAGTTTTCTACCATTAAACTGGAAGTTAAAGAACACATTGCTGTTGTAACTTTAAACGACCCGCCTATGAATTTACTGAGCGGTCCTATGCTCAGAGATCTGCGTGATATGATGGGCGAGCTGGAGAAGGAAGAAGATCTCCGCTGCATTATCATCACCGGTGAAGGCCCCAAGGCTTTCTGCGCCGGCGCAAATGTTGATGAGTACACAGATCCAACCATCGACCAGCTGGACGAGACCGATGTTTGGGCAAGAAATATTCTTACCCGCCTTTCAAACTTCCCGTGCCCCATTATTGCAGCCATAAACGGCTACGCTCTGGGCGGAGGTATGGAGCTTGCTCTTGCCTGCGATATCAGAATTGCAGCTGAGAGCGCAAAGATGGGTCTTGTTGAGACAAAGATCGGTATGATTGCAGGCTGGGGCGGATCTCAGAGACTTCCCCGCATAGTTGGCGTAGGCAACGCAAAGTACATGATGTTCACTTCCGATAAGATTACTGCAGACAAGGCTCTGTCCATAGGTCTTGTACAGGAAGTTGTTCCTGCTGAGGAGCTTATGAACAAGGCAATGGAAATAGCTGAGAGAATTGCTTACAACTCTCCCATTGCTGTCCGCCTTGAGAAAGAAGCTGTCAACTTCTATATGAACATGAATATCATGGAAGGTCTTGAGCTGGAGCGCCGCTGTGACCGCTTAACTTATCTTTCCGAAGACTCCAAAGAGGGTATGGCTGCTTTTGAAGAAAGGCGTACTCCGAACTACAAAAACCGTTAATCGATTAAAGGCCTGGCATATAGGCTCCTGCTGAAAAGCAGCAGGAGCCACGGTCTTTGCTGCGCCTGGCAATTTAACTTATTCTAAGGAGAATATAATGAGTATATCCACTGAATTTATTACTACTTTAAAAACTGTTCTGGCTGACGAGCAAGTACTTCTGAACGATGCAATAGGCGCAGATTTTGCTCATGATGAGCTTCCAGGCGGACAAGAGCATATGCCTGAAGTCGTTGTAAAAGTAACCAGCACCGAGGAAGTTTCTGCAGTGCTGAAAACCTGCAGCGAGTATAATATTCCTGTTACCGTTCGTGGTGCAGGTACCGGCAGAGCAGGTGGCTCTGTTCCTGTAAACGGCGGCCTTGTTCTTTCTGTTAAGGAGATGAACAAACTTCTGGGATTTGATGAAGAGGCAAAGACTATCACGGTCCAGCCCGGCGTTATTCTTCAGGATGTTATGGCTGAGGCTTCTTCCCACGGTATGTACTATCCTCCCGATCCGGGAGAGAAAACTGCTACCATCGGCGGCAATGTTTCCACCAACGCAGGAGGCCCCTGCGCCACAAAATACGGTTCAACTCAGGACTATGTTCTGGATGCAACCGTAGTTCTCGCTGACGGCTCTGTAAAGAAGCTCAGCGAAAATGATGAGCTTAAAAATGTAATCGGAAGCGAGGGTACTCTTGCGGTTGTTACCGAAATTACTTTAAAGCTCATAGACAAGCCCCAAGCAGACGTTATTCTGCTTCTTCCCTTTATGGATACTGAGAGCTGCATAAACGCTGCAATCAGAATCAAAGAGGAAAATACAGATGCCGCTATCCTTGAGTATCTGGATACCGACATTGTTGAGTTCTCCGGCAATGTTACCGGAAACCCTGTATTTCCAATCGAAATGGACGGCGAGCGTGTAGGTGCCACCCTTATGGTTACCCTTGAGGGTGAAAGCGAGGACGAGCTGGACGAAAAGATGGAAGCACTGGCAGAGCTTTCTGAGGAACTGGAGTGCCTTGACATCCTTGTTGTTGATACCCCCACCCTCAAGAGAGATACCTGGGCAGCACACGATGCTTTCCATACCTCTACTGAAAGTGCCAAAAGCGAAGATGAAATCAATATCACTGTTCCTGCGGATAAGATGGCTGAGCTTATTGAGTTCGCAAAGTCTTTTGCAGAGGAAAAGGGATTAAAGGCCATGGCTTACAGCCATGTGGGCAGCGGCGGACTGCATATTCATGTTATATCCGACATGGCAAAGGCTGACTTTATACCAGTAATGGCTTCTGTTGCAGAGACCATTTACGAAAAATGCAGTGAACTTGGCGGATGTGTGCGTGGCGAGTATGGCTATGGCTATGCAAAGAAGAGCTATGTAAGTGAAGAAAAACGCAGTGAGCTTTTAGCTGTAAAAGCAGCTCTTGATCCCAAGGGCCTCATGAATCCCGGAAAGGTGGTTTAATAATATGCTTAAATTACTTTGTTGTGTAAAGCAGGTTCCTGACGTTGACCAGATGCGAATGGACCCTGAAACAGGAAACCTGATTCGTGCAGGTGTTCCTGCTATATTAAATCCTGTGGACGCAAATGCTCTGTCCGCAGCATTAAAAGTCAAAGAGACCTACGGCGGTGAGATTACTCTCATCACTATGGGACCTCCCAATGCGGAGGCAGTTTTACGTGAGTGCCTGGCAGTTGGTGCAGACAAGGCAATCCTTGTCTCTGACCGTGCCTTCGGTAACGCTGATACCCTTGCAACCAGCTATTCCATCGCTTCTGCAGCCCTGAGTCAGGATAGCTATGACATGATCTTCTGCGGCAAGGAGACGATAGATGGTGCAACCGGTCAGATGGGCCCCCAGCTTGCTGAGCGTTTCGGTGCCGCACAGGTTTCAGGCGCACTTCTTCTAAAGGAAGTTAACGAAGAAAATAAGACTATGATAGTTGACAGAGAGCTTGAAAAGGGCGTTGAGACTCTGAAAGTTACTCTCCCGGTCCTCTTCACCATGGAAAAGACCAACTATCCTGTACGTATCCCCAACCTCAAGGGCAAGATGAAGGCCAAGAAGGCAGAGATCACCGTGCTCTCCGCCGACGATATTCCCGGCCTTGACCGCAGCCGCATCGGCGACCCCGGTTCTCCTACAAAGGTTCCCAGAATGTTCCCACCCGTTATGCCCGAACCCGGCATGATTATCGATGAGGGAAGCCTTGAGGCTAGCGTAGCTAAGCTCATGGGACTTATTAAGGAATAAGGAGGAGCAGACAAATGGATAAAAGCAATTTCAAAAATATGTGGGTATACATCGAGCACGACGGCAAAACCGTCAGCGATGTAAGCCTTGAGCTCTGCTGCGAAATTAAGAAGCTTTGTGACCAGAGCGGCGATAAGCTCATTGCTGTTATGGCAGGAGAGCTTCCCCAGCTCGAAATGGACAAGATTGCAGACTGTGGTATTGATGGCGTAATCAAGGTAGCCGGCACCGGTTATGAGCGCTACAACACCGAGGCCTACACCAACCTCTTCACCGTTCTTTGCAAAAAGTATAACCCATCTGCAGTATTCGTTGGAGCAACCGTAAACGGTCGTGACTTCGCTCCCCGCTTTGCAGCACGCCTTGAAACCGGCTGTACATCTGACGCAACCGAGCTTATCTACAACCACGAGACTAAAGATATTGAGTTTGTAGAGCCCGCAGCAGGCGGCAAGATCATGGCTGTTATTACCATTCCTGTGCTTCGCCCTCAGGTTGGTACTCTGCGACCCGGCACATTTAAGCATATTCCCAGCGGCAGAAAAGAAAACATCGAGGTTATCGAAGAACACATCGACTTTGATGTCAAAGACATTTGCACCAAGCTCATTGAGTACAAGGCAGACGAGTTTGATCCCGAACTTGACATAGCTTCCTGCGAGACCATCGTCTGTGTGGGTAGTGCTGTTAAGGAAGAGAGCCTTCCCAAGTACAAAGAACTTGCAAAGCTTCTGGGCGGTAAGCTTGCCTGCACAAGACCTGTTGTTGACCGTGAACTTCTGCCCTACAAATTACAGGTTGGTCAGTCCGGTGTTATGATTAAGCCTAAGCTTTACATAGGCTTTGGTGTTTCTGGTGCTGTAAACCATGTTACCGGTATTGATGCAGAGAAGTTTGTCGCAGTAAACACTGATGCTACTGCGCCTATCTTCAACTACTGCGACTACGGCATTGTTGGAGACATGGATGAAGTCTGCGACATGATGCTTGCAGAACTCACAAAATAACATAAAATAATTAAACGCAGTATGCTGCGTTTAGAATATTAAGTCCTGATTTGAGAGAGGTCACAGTATGAGAAACGAATTTGACCTGCCTTTAAAGGGAATTAAGGTAGTAGAATTTGCAAATTTTGTTGCGGCTCCCACTGCCGGTCGGATTTTAAGCGATTTCGGTGCAGAAGTAATAAAAATTGAAGCTCTTGGCGGAGATAAACTTCGTGACATGGCGCAATACGAGGGGATTGTGGGGGAAGAGGATAAAGATCCTATATTTACTGCCACAAATAGCGGTAAAGCGCTTATATCCCTTGATATAAAGGCAACTGAAGCAAAAGAAGCGCTTTTGAAGCTTCTTAAAGATGCCGATGTATTTATAAGTAATGTGCGGATGACGTCTTTGAAAAAACTGGGACTTGATTATGAAAATATCTGTGATGAATTTCCACGTTTAATATATGCTCATTTTTCCGGATACGGACTTAAAGGTCCGGAGTGCGGAAAACCCGGCTTTGATACTACTGCTTACTGGACTAAAAATGGCGCACTGAGTACATGGACGGTAGCAGATTCTTTCCCTATAAAACCAACACTTGGTTTTGGGGATATATCTTCAGGTTCATCTTTCCTATCGGGAATCCTGATTGCCCTTCTGGGCAGGGAAAAAACAGGACACGGAACTTTCCTAAGCAGTTCTTTACTGTCAAACAGCGTCTGGTACAGCAGCCTTGGCCTCATTTCTCAGCAGAAAAATGTGGGAAAACCTCAAATCAACGATCCGCTGAGACCTTCTGATCCATTATGCCATTTTTATAAATGTGCAGACGATAAATATATAAGTATTTCAGATAACAGCTACGATTCAGATTTAGAAAAATTCGCACATTTATTTGGCATAGAACAAATATTACAGGAAGAAAAATTCTCTAATCTTACGCTTCTCCATGAAACGGATGCAGTGAAAGAGCTGACGGAGCTTTTAAACAGCATTTTTTTACAAAAAAGCTCCGAAGAGTGGATTGCATTTTTGGAGAGAAATAATGTTGCGTGTGAAAAGATTTTAAGCCTTACAGAGCTTGCAGAAGATCCACAGGTAAGCGCAAATTCTTATGTTGAAAAACTTGAATTTAAAGATAATCTTCAGGTTACTATGCCGATGCCGCCTATAAAGTTTAATAACTATGCCATGCGAGCATATAGCAGTGAAAGCCAAATAGGTAAGGATACGGAGCGAATATTTAAAGAGATAGGATATACTGAGGCGGAAATAAAAGATCTAAAAGCAAAAAATATTATAAGATAATGACATTCCTAAAAAATAAGTAGCAGAGCTCAAATCACTCCTAAATTGCACCCCATTTGTTAGATAGTATGGTATTATCTAACAAATGGGGTGATTTTTATGCCTATAGGAATATTGCCATAAGAGACA
>JAHHRR010000032.1 GCA_020025655.1 Oscillospiraceae bacterium | reverse complement strand
GAATTATTCCTCAACCTCTGAGGTAGTAGGGGTTTTGGGTTTGCCGGGCTTTTTAGGCGGGGCAACAGGCTTGGGGGAAAGAAACATAGACATATTTCTGCCTTCAAGCTTGGGAGCTTTATCCATGTTGGCGACCTCACTGCACTTGGCAGCAAAATCCTTCAGCAGAACTGCACCGATATCAGTGTGAGCCATTTCTCTGCCGCGGAAACGTACAGAAACTTTAACTCTGTCACCGTCGTTCAAAAACTTCTGAGCGTTTTTAAGTTTGGTGTTGAAGTCATTCTCACCTATGCCGGGAGACATACGGATTTCCTTGACATCAATAACTCTCTGCTTCTTCTTGGCTTCTTTTTCCTTTTTGGTCTGCTCGAAGCGGTACTTTCCGTAATTCATAATCTTGCAGACGGGAGGATTGGAGCCAGGTGCGATTTTAACCAGATCCAAATCTTTCTCAGCAGCAATTTCCATTGCCTCATGGGGAGATATGATACCGAGCTGCTCTCCCTGGTCGCCGATTAAGCGGATTTCCTTGTCATTAATTTCTTCGTTGATCTGATGAACAGCGCTTGCGATATGAAACACCTCCGGAATATAAAAAAGCGCGGAAGCACAGCATCCGCGCATAAAAGCATTTTAACAGCCGTAAAGGCTTTGCTTTATTAACCCTTGCTGAGCTATTCTCGCAGGGTGAGGTCTTGGACACCGTACCTTCTTTATTTTAGCATTGGTAATATACCAGTTTTTCGAGCCTTTGTCAAGGCCCTTCTCTAAATTTTATTAGAATTTTCGGTTTAAAATTCCCATTGAGGGAAAAATATGTTAAGGAGATGAGGTTTATGGAATTTTTATTTATATTTTCTCTGGGAAGCCTGCTGTATGGTCTTACCGAAATACTCTGGCGTGGCTGGACGCACTGGTCAATGCTTATCTGCGGCGGACTCTGTTTTTCACTCATGTACCGCATAAATCTTTTAAAGCTGCCGCTTCTAAAGAAGTACATTCTAAGCTCTGCCGCTATAATTACTGTCGAGTTTTACGCAGGCGTTATTTTAAACCTTTTCCTTAAGCTTAATGTCTGGGACTATTCCTCTATGAGTCATAATATCCTCGGTCAGATCTGTCCCCAGTTTCTGTTTTTATGGTTTCTTCTTTCAATACCCGGCATATGGCTGTGCGGGCAGCTTTCAAGGCTTGTGAATAAAATCAGTAGCCTTCGCCCTCCTCGGCCATAGCAAGCTTGACTATACGGCTGGTACCCAGTCTCTCTGCGCCCAGTTCAATAAAGTCCTCTGCATCCTGCAGGCTGGATATTCCGCCGGCTGCCTTTACTTTAAGGCTCTGGGGGCTGTATTCACGCATGAGCTTTACATCCTCTCTGGTTGCTCCTCCCTTGGAGAAACCGGTAGAGGTCTTAATATAGTCTGCACCGCAGCGGGCAACAATGCCGCACATCTTTATCTTTTCATCCTCAGTCAGCAGGCAGCACTCAATAATAACCTTCAGGATTTTTCCCTCGGTAGCCTTGCGGACAGCAGTTATATCCTTTTCTACATCGTCCCAGCAGCCGTCCTTCACCATGGAGAGATTGATTACCATGTCGATTTCGTCAGCGCCGTTTTTAACCGCATCGGCGGCCTCAAAAGCCTTTGCGGCAGTTGTCATGTAGCCGTTGGGGAAGCCTATTACGGTGCATATTGCAAGTTTATCACCTACATAACGCTTTGCTCCTGCAACATGGCAGGGAGGAATGCATACGCTGGCGCAGTCAAATTTTATTGCCTGATCGCACAGGTTTCTGATCTGTTCGGCTGTGCAGTCCACGCTAAGCAGAGTATGGTCACATTTTTTCAGTATATCTTTTATATCCATTTATATTGTTCTCCTTATAATTTTATTCAAATATTATACCCGTTTTTACGGGCATATTCAAGTGCGGAGCTTAATAGATTTTACTATCTCAACGAAAAGGACGGCTACACACATGGACATGATTTCTGAAAACAATTATACCAGACTTTGCGGATATATAACCGAAAAACCCGTTTTTTCACACACCAGCAGATCTCAGGATTTCTACACCTTCCCTCTTCAGGTACAGCGTTTATCCGGCAATGTGGACAGCCTGAATATTATAATCAGACAGTCTCAGCTGCGGGAGCTGGAGATTTCAGGACACGATAAGCTCTGTGTAGAAGGTCAGCTTCGCAGCTTTAATAACCGCCGTGGACAGGGCGCAAAGCTTATAATCACAGTTTTTGCAAAAGAGCTTTATTTCTGTGATGACGATTTCCAGAATCAGGTCACGCTCTGCGGTACTCTCTGCAAAAAGCCAAATCTCCGCTGCACACCTATGGGTCGGGATATATGTGATTTAATGCTTGCGGTAAACAGGCCATACGGACGTTCCGATTACCTGCCCTGCATATGCTGGGGCACAACCGCAAGACTTGCATCACAGTTTGATGTAGGCACTCACATAAGTCTCGAGGGGCGGATACAGAGCCGGAAATATATAAAGCTCACCGAGCAGGGACCCATTGAAAAAACCGCTTTTGAAGTCTCCATAACCGAGCTTGAGGAGCTGAGCAGATGTGAAACAGAGAAAGCTGTAACTTTATTATAAGCTTTGTCGAAGCCCTTGACCTGCCTCCGTTAATTGGTTATGTTAAATTCGGAGGTGGTTTCCATGTGGAAAAAATTTAGCGTACTGCTTTTTGCCCTGCTGCTTTTTCTGGCTGCAAACCTGAATGTAGGCTGGAAAATTTCTGTGAATGACACCTTACTCCCCGGCTGCTACTCTTCCCGTCAGATAAAGGAGAGTACAAAAATCGCCCATATTGCCGCCGAGGAAATTAGCAGGTTTCATTCATCTGCTCCCGAACTGAGAAAAAGCCTGCGTCTGTCGTTTCGTCCGGCAAGTGCAGACAGCCGTGTATTAAATGATTATATGCTCCTGTATTCAGGCGGTATTGAACTTGCCGACGGAGTATTCGTAAACGGCGTTCAGCTTGGAACGGTTGAAAGCGGTACCGTTTTAAGTGAAAAGCTTCGGGATTATATAAGAAACCAGATGCCTAATGTTGCGGTATTCGGCAGCATCAGCGGAAAAATGCTGATACGTCCTGTATTCTCCACCGTGGATCATTATACGAATTATGATGATATGATACTCCTTGTTTCAGGCATGGCTCCTGTTTTTTACGTGGATAAAAACGGACATATTGCCTAGAGTTTTTCTGTGTACTGTAATGGCATAAATATTTAAGTGCTGATATTTGCAGGCAAAAATCCCTCTGATGGTTTCATCAGAGGGATTTTATATTTTTTCGTAAGCTGTTTAATTCCTGCGGATTTTAAATTTTACTCAAAGCTCTTCACGATTTCGTGCATCTTGTCCCACTTGTTTTCCATATCCTCAACAAGCTTGAACTGAGTTCTTGCACGGTCCAGATTCTGTCCGTCTCTGTGAACAGCAAAGTAGTGATCTCCGTCAAGGTAGTCGGTAAGGAATCTTGTTCCGCATTCGAGAGTCATGATTTTTGCACCCATAGGCAGCATCTCACGCTCGTTTGCGGTAAGGCCGGGGCAGGCTTCAAGATATCCCTTTGTATAGATTCTGAACAGCTCCAGATCCATTTCCATCTTGCTGAGATCCTGCTCGTCCTCGGCGGCAGTTGCGGCGCCGAAGCGTATGGAATCACCGAAATCATACAGGCTGAGGCCTGGCATAACTGTATCAAGGTCTATAACGCACAGAGGCTTTCTTGTAACTTCGTCGAGCATTACATTGTTAAGCTTTGTGTCGTTGTGTGTGACACGCAGAGGCAGCTGACCGTTTTTAAGCATTTCCATTAAAACGCCTGCATCTGCTTCTCTTGCCAGTACAAAATCAATTTCCTTCTGTATATCCTTTGCTCTGCCGCAGGGGTCTTTTGCAAGAACCTCTTTAAAAATGCGGTAGCGGTCGGGAGTATCGTGGAAGTGCGGGAGAGGCTCGGTTAAAGTCTCTGCGGGGAATTCCTGAAGCTGCTGAGAGAAGCTTCCGAATGCCACGGCACTCTGGTAAAAATCCTCAGGAGTCTCAGGCTTCTGAAGGCACAGAGAGCTTTCTATAAAATCATATACACGCCAGTGGCTTCCGTCGGGATTTGAATAGTAATCCTTTCCGTCAACGGTCTGAACTATGGTCATAACGCCTCTGGGGTCCTCTGCAAACTGTCTGATATAGTGTGTAACAGAGGCTATATTTCTCATAAGTCCCTCTACATCTTTAAATGCAGGGCTTATCTTCTGGAGTATGTATCTCACTCCGGAAGAGCAGACAACAAGGTAGGTTTCATTTATATGACCGCAGCCGTATCTTTCACAGTAAACAGGTCTTGAGTGCAGAGGAAACTGTGCTAAAACGCTTTCTAAATATTCAGTCACTTCATTGCCCTCCATTATTTTATATGCTGTACCAGCGAATTTCGTTTGCATCCAGATTCAGCTCAAAGCTTCCGTTATCAGTGTAAACCGTGGTGCTCTGAGGTTCGTAGGTGTTGTTTACAACGCAATACTTGCCGTTTTTAACGAATGCGTGTACCTCTACATTATAGTTGGTAGAGAACCATTTGTGAAGCTCACCCTCACTGTGTGCGCTCCAGAGAATAGCTCTGTACAGAATTCTGCTGTTGCAGAAGGTGTAAGGCAGGCCGGATATATAAACTCCACGGCCCTTTCCGAACTCGTTAACCGCCATCTGTACTTCTTTATCACGCTGGATGAGAACCTCTGCGTCCTGAAGGGCATAAATGCTCTTTTTGCCCTCACCGAAGTCTACATCTTTGCCGCTGTCGGCAAGGATGAAGTGCTCGGGCTTCTCGTCCCAGTTGTACTTATCATAGTTGAGAGTAAATCCGGTTTCTTTTTCGACGCCCAGAACGGATGCCATCTGGAGATAATGTCCCTGATACTGATGCCCGGAAGGCTCACCTACGCCGATAAAGCCGCCGCCTCTTCTGACAAAGCCTCTGACAGCTGCGGAAATTTCGGGATCCTCCCACTCCTTGCCGCCGGTATGGGCTGTATCGCCGTCACCTACATTTATGATAACATCAATGTCATCAAGGATTGCGGGATTTTCTCTGATATCATCAAAGTTTATAAACTTAACATCAAAGGGAGCGCCGGAAAGAGCTTCAATAACGCCTGCGTAAGAGTAGTTCTGCTTCTGATACAGAGCGTGGTGAACCATGTGGCAGCCCCATGCTCTCATTCTGCCCCAGCAGTTAAGAACCGCAACAGTCTTTATGCAGTAAGGAGTTGTACCCTTAATGTTGTCATAAAGTTCACGGAACTCATTGCAGACGGATTCAACATAGTCGATAAAGTCAGGGAACTGGCAGGCAAGCTTCAGATAGCCGCCGTAACCGATTCTGTCAATGGGCTTGCGCAGAATAGCTCTTCTGGCTGTAACCCAGTTCTGCTTTGCCTCCCAGACGGGATTTCCGCCCTCATGGAAGGTATCGGGGAAGAAGTAAGGCAGGAAACGGCCTTCGGTATATTTAACACCGGGGATATCTGAGATAAGGCGGAGGGTTGAGCCGTTGCCCACAGAACCAACCACCGCATCAAGGCCTATATTCTTGAACTCATCGAGGAAGGGCTCAGTGCCTATCCAGTGGTCGCCAAGGAACATCATGGCTTCTTTGCCCATCTCGTGAGTAATGTCTACCATTTCCTTTGCAATCTTTGCTACCTCACGTCTCTGGAACTTCTGGAAATCCTTAAATTCCTTGCTGGGTACACGGTACTGATTGTTATAGTAGCCCTGATCGATAATGAACTCCGGACGGAACTTGTAACCGACCTCTTTTTCAAACTGCTCGAGGATGTAAGGGCTTACGGATGCAGAGTAGCCATACCAGTCAACATACTTTTCTCTCTTCAGTTCATCAAACATCAGAGTAAACTGGTGGAAGAAAGTTGTATAGCGGATAACATTTACATAAGGATGCTCTTCAATAAACTTTCTCAGACGGCGCATGGTAAAGTCATGGGTTTTAGGCTGACGGACATCAAAGGTAATCTGATGTTCAAAGTCTTTCCAGTCGTTTGTAACTGCATTGTACATATGTACAGGGTCCCAGATAAGATAAGCAAGGAAGCTTACAGTGTACTCATGGTATTTTGCAGGCTCAGGAATTACAACGCAGCCGGATTTTTCATCATAGCTCCATTTTTCCGCATCCAGAGGCTGACCTGTTGTGCGGTCCATAACCTCCCACCAGCGCTTAATATCGTCTCTGGTGTTTACCTCCATAAGCTCAGGGCTGATGCCTTTCATAAGAGGAATTTCCAGTGCGCCTTCATCGGCAGTATAGAAGCCTGTCATAATGTAGCACTGCTGTACCTCATCAGGATTTGCCTTTGCCCATTCATTGTCCTTGCGAGTTGTATAGTAGGTAGAGTAGACCTTTGCACCTACATTTCTAAGCTCCTGAGGAAAATCGGTGCCATCGCAGTCACGAATAGCATCTGCGCCCCAGCGCTTCATAATTTCCAGAGTTTCGGGAACAACATCCATATCAGTAGGAATTGTTACTCTACCAACGCGTTTTTCTTCGTTCATATATTTTTATCCTCTTTTAATCAAAATTTAATTCAGCCCTCATAAGGCCTGTTATAGACGAAAAGTGACACGAGCAGCAGAGCTAATCCTACTACCATAAGTCCCAGTCCCTTCAATTCTCCGGTCATTTTCCAGCCGTACACGATCAGGAATATTCCCAGTATAAAAGTCAACGCTATAATGGCAACTCTAAGTGCGGAGTGTTCTTTCCAAAAATTATGCATATTTACACCTTAGCCTTTCAGTCCGCCGACAGTCATACCCTGAGTCAGCTTCTTCTGAACACAGATGTACAGAATCAGTGTAGGCAGCATAACAAGCACAAGACCTGCATACAGTGTTCCGAATTCTGCCTTTGACTGCTGTGCCTGCATCAGATTCAAAAGTCCGACCGGCAGGGTTTTGGGGCCTTTGGCGGAGTTCATCAATGTCATGGAAATAATGTACTCATTCCAGAATGCAAGGAAGTTAAAGAGGATAATGGTTATAATGGAGGGCTGAGCCATGGGGAATATGATTCTGATCATAGCGGTACCATAGCCTGCGCCGTCAATATAAGCGGCCTCTTCAAAGTCGTGGGGCAGGGTTGAGAAATAACCGGAAAGCAGATAGATAGTAAAGGGCAGCGCAGTTGAGGCATAGACAAGAGCCAGAACAAAGAGATTGTTCAGGAATATGCCGTGACCGATAAGGCTTTTAACCCACATATCGCCGTCCTTAAGCATAAGGAAGATAGGAACTACAATATAGTTCACGTTAATAAACAGTCCCGCCATGAAGCAGGTATTGAGCAGCTTACTGCCTCTGAACTTGAATCTGGACAGGCAGTAGGCTGCCGGAAGGGCAATAACAAGCAGCAGCGCCAGTGCCATTACAGTTACCAGTGCAGAGTTCAGCATATACTCGCCCATTTTTGCACCGTTCCATGCGTTTACAAAGTTTTCCCAGTAGAAGCTTGCAGGCAGAGTCCACGGATTACCATAGAATTCCGAATTCTGCTTAACTGAGGCAAGAAATACCCATGCAACAGGTACAATAATAGTTACGGCCAGAATTATAAGCACGAAATAGATAAAGAATTTATACAGCTTTTCGCCGCCTGTTGAAGTTTTTGTTCCATTCATAATACGCAGACCTCCTTAGAATTCCAGGGGCTCCCGCTTGGTAGCCCGGTTAACAAAGGCGGAAAGCAGGAATGAGAACAGGAATATAACCACACCGGCTGCCATTGAATATCCGTAAAGGCCGGTGTCCTTCTGGTTATACATAAAGCTCAGACCCACATCAAGCATTCCCTTCGCCACCATGGATTTTACAAACAGGAATGCCATGTTGATAGTGGAAATTATGAAGAAGGTAAGTGTTGTGCGGATATTGGTCCAGATAAGAGGAATGGTCACCTGGAAAAACTGAGTAATTCTTCCTGCGCCGTCAAGGCTGGCGCTTTCGTAAAGACTGAGCGGTACGCTGGACATTGAAGCCATATACATTACCATATAGTAGCCTATTGCCTGCCAGACCATTGCGATGATGACGCTTATAACAACCATCGGCTGATCCTTCCACAGTATAAGAACTGTTTTTCCTGACAGCATGGAAAGAATTGAGTTCAGCATACCGTTTTCCGGCTTGTAAATTGCAGAGAAGATACCTGCAATAACAACAATGGAAAGAATATTGGGTATGTAGAATATAATACGGAAGAAGTTCTGTCCCTTTATCTTTTCTCTTGTGAGTATAGCTGCAAAAGTAAGAGCAAAGAAAAAGGTAATTATAGTGACCACAACTATAAGCAGAATTGTGTTCTGCATTGAAGTTATAAACTTGGGGTCGCTGAACAGAATTTTAAAGTTCTGAAAACCGACGAAGGTCTCCGTGGGTGAATATGCGCCTCTTTCAAACAGAGACATTCTGAAAACGTTTAATGTGGGAATAATCATGAAGATTGTGAACAGAATTACTGCGGGTAAGACACAAAGTGCTATAAAACCGCCCTGTCCTTTACGCTTTTCCACATTCTCAGCTCCTCTCATAAAAATTCTGCGTCAGCGGCTGCATATCATACATTATTGTTCCGTATTCTATGAGCAATAATATATATGCAGCCGCTGAAGTAAGAAAAGGTTTGAACTAAAAAAGCGGGATGAGTAGGAACCTACTCATCCCGCCTACTGTCGGTTTAGTGGTTTACTTTAACCGGATTATTACTGAAGATTTGCGTTCATCTGTACGCTTGCTTCCTTAATACCGTTTACCCACTCATCAACGGTAACATTACCGCTTACGAGACCGTTGACGGGATCGAGGAATACTTCACGGACACTGCCGAGACCGGCAACTGCCTTGTAGGAGGCAAAGCCGCCCATAGCAGGCTTTGCACCGCTGTCATAGATTGCAAGGAATTCCTTCTTCTGTGCATCTTCGATGGTTTCAGCTGCACCGGTGATGGGCTGAACAGCGCCGCCCTTAGCAAAGATTTCCTGAGCCTTGTCGCTGTACAGGAATGCGATGAACTGCTTTGCAGCGTCAATGTTCTCTGCGCCTGCAGGAATCCAGGACTGCTGGAACCAGCAGAAGCTGTAACGGTCGCCGCCGTCTTTAACTGCGGGAATAGCGGTCATGCCCCACTTGAAGCCGTCAGCCTTGGGGGAATCTTCCATTTCGCCGGCAATCCAGCTGCCGTTGGGCATGAACAGAGCCTTGTTGTCGAGAACCAGCTGCTGATTCTGCTTGAAGTCCTGATCGTTAGCCTGTGCGGGAGTTACGGGGTTGGTGTAAGTAGCGAGCTTTGCAATGATGTCAAAGCAGGTCTGAGCCTCGGGAGTGTCCCAGATGCCCTCTTCGTAGCGGGTAGCCTTCTCGAAGAACTCGGGGCCGCCGACGGAGTACATCAGGCCGTACAGGAATGCATCAAAGTAACCGGTGGTGGGGTAGGTAAAGAGAGAGATGCCCTCTTCCTTAGCCTTGTCGCCCAGCTCCCACATCTCATCCCAGGTGGTAGGAACTTCCCAGCCCTTTTCCTCAAACAGACCTGCATTGTAGAACAGGCCGCAGGGATCATAGAACATAGGAGCAAGGTAGGTCTTGCCGTCTGCATAGGGAGCAGTGATGGAAGTATCAAGGAAGCCGTCGGAAATCTTCTCGGAAACCTTTACATCCTCACCGGGAACAGTCATATCCATAACGTCGGTGATATCTGCAACGAGTTTATCTTTAACAAACTGCTCAGTAAGAGCTGCGGGACGTCCGACAGGCAGATATACAACATCGGGATACTCATTGCCCTGCATGGAAGGTCCGATAACGTCCTCAAGGTTTTTGTCCTCAATGAGTTCTACCTTTATACCGGTCTCAGCCTCGAATGCGGCAGCAATATCAGTCCACATTTCGGGGTAATTATCAGTAAAGGCGGTAGAAACAGCAGCAACCTGAATGGTAACGCCTTCAGCAGGAGCTTCCTCGGCAGGTGCATCAGCGGGAGCATCAGCAGGAGTTTCCTCTGCGGGTGCCTTTTCGCCGCAAGCTGCCAGAGCAAATACCATGGTCAGTGCAAGAAGAAGTGCAAGAAACTTTTTCATTTGTTTATTCCTCCATAATTTGATTTGTAACAATTTTACCGTTACACACTATTGTCAGTATACCTTAATCAGAAAAAACAGCAAGCTCAATATTGCGTTTTTATTTATATATATTGCTTCCGTCTGCAATTTTGTAGAATAGTCTAAATCATTTTATTATTTTTGTGCATTATACACATATTAGTGAAATATAATACATCCTACCATTGATTTTGCCTGATTTGTTAACATTTTTTATTCATTTGACTACTTGTAAAAAATTTGAATTTGCATTATACTTTAGAAAAGTAAGTCTTGACTAACACCCAATTTTTACCAATTATTCTCAATAAACATAAAGTATGGTGATTCTATGAGCGGCAATCATTACGATTTAATTTCTCAGGCCAGCAGGGATGCCCGTGTTGCAGCAAAGCTGCTGTACGTCAGCACCGCAAAATACGGCGGTGACTGGAACAGTATGCCTCATACTCATGCGTGCGCAGAAATGTTCTATGTAGTCGGCGGAAAAGGCCAGTTCCGAATTGAAGATCAGCTTTATCCTGTACAGGAAAACGATCTTATAATAGTAAACCCCCATGTAAGGCACACCGAAACCAGTCTTGACTCCAATCCCCTTGAATATATCGTTCTCGGTGTTGAGGGGCTTGAGCTTATGGTCAAGGAAGACGAAAACAGACCGTTCTGCATAATAAGCTTTAAAAACTCCGGCTCTGATATTCAGTTCTTCCTGCGTAATATGCTGCGTGAACTGGAGGCCAAAGCCCCGGGCTATGAAACCATATGTCAGGATCTTCTTGATATTTTTGTTATCAGGCTCATGCGTGGTTCTGATTTTTCCGCAAAGCTGATTCCAAGTACTGTTCAGGTCAGTAAAGAAGGCGCTGCCGTTCACAGGTATATCGAGACTCACTTCAAAGAGAACGTCAGCCTTGATGATCTGGCAGAGGTCGCTCATCTGAACAAATACCACATGACTCACCTTTTCACCCGGGATTACGGAATTTCACCTATAAAATTCCTGCTCAGTCTCAGGATTAAAGAAAGCTGCTACCTTCTGCGTATGACGGATCATCCCCTCGCCCAGATTGCAAGAATTACGGGCTTTTCCTCTCCAAGCTATTTTTCGCAGAGCTTCCGCAAGGCTGAAGGCATCAGTCCCACAGACTACCGCAACAAATATCATCTGACAGCTCAGAACAAGGAATCTGCCGAAGAGTCCGGCGAAGATGATTGATTATCAGATAATTCCTTAATAAAAACATAATGCGCCCCGCCGTTTTCCAGAATTCAGTGCTGAAAACCGGCGGGGTGTAATTTTATATAAGTTTATCTAATTGGCTTTCTCCGAATATTTCTATTCCGTTTTTCTTCAAAAGCTCAGATGTCACTCCGTCTCCTGATATAAGACTGTGAGAAAAGCTGCCGTCATAGATTCTGCCATTGCCGCAGGACGGGCTGCGCTCTTTAAAAAGTGCTTTCCGACAGTTATTTTCTTCTGCCAGATTAAGGGCATACTCTGCACCTTTCCGATATTCACGGCTCACATCTTCTCCGGCACTGTTAACAACAAGCTCTCCTTTTCTTTCGCTGGGCATTCTCGGTGTGGAAAGTCCGCCGGCAGTTTCAGGGCAGACAGGTATCAGTTCGTACTTTTCTCTGAGGTTTTCCACAATTTCCGTCGAAAGACCGTTGTTTCCGCCGTCATACTTGCAGTTGTGCCCAAGAAGGCAGGCGCTCACAAGAAGTTTTTCCACATCTACCTCCGCATATTGAGGCCGAGTACCGCTCCGCAGACTCCGCCGACTATATGAGTCAGCTGAGAAATGTTATCCTGCTGCAATAAGCCGTTTACAATCTCGCCGCCTATATAAAGGATAAGCACCAGTACCAGTGTAATGGGAATACAGCCGTCTTTCATACCTGACAGCGATGACATTACAATCATCATAAACACGATACCCGATGCACCCAGAAGAGCAGTTCCGGGGAAAAACAGCCACTGCACAAGTCCGGAGACAAGGGCAGTCAGGAATATCGCCCAGAACAGATTTTTGCTGCCGTACTTCTCCTCAAGAGGAGGGCCAACTACAAGAATCATCATCATGTTTCCTATATAGTGTGCGTAGCCGCTGTGGCCAAGAACGTGCAGTACAAATCTGGGATATGTGAATACATCATCAAGGGGTGAGCGGTAGACGGAAAACAGCATTCTTGTAGTCCATCCGCTGCTCACAAAATCCAATATCAATACGACCAGGGAAATAAGGGCAAAGCTCAAAATCAGAGGTGAATTATACTGAAATTTTATTACCCTTTTCTTCACAGATCCTCACCCAGATCATCAAGTGCTCTCTGATAGAAGTCCTTTGTTCTGTCATCAAAGCATACCATGCGCACTCTCTGAATTTCCTTATGTTTCTTAAGGTACTCGGCAATGGTGGTAATTGCAATTACAGATGCCTTTTCAAGTGGGAAATGGTAAACGCCTGTGCTGATAGACGGGAAATCAACCGTTGCGCAGCCATGGCGGGATGCAAGCTTCAGGCAGTTTTCATAGCAGGAAGAGAGCAGATCAACTTCATTTCTCTGTCCGCCTCTCCAGATAGGGCCGGGAGTATGAATAACGTACTTTGCAGGAAGCTTGTAGCCCTTTGTGATCTTTGCCTGACCGGTTTTGCAGCCGTCAAGAGTTCTGCACTCTTCAAGAAGCTCAGGACCTGCTGCTCTGTGAATTGCGCCGTCTACACCGCCGCCGCCCAGAAGTGAGCAGTTGGCAGCATTTACGATGGCATCTACGGCCTGCTTTGTAATATCGCCTTTAATAACCTGTATTCTTTCGCTCATAATACTTCTCCTTAAAGCTTTACCACTATGCCGCTGTCATCAGCGCTGAGGCAAAGTCCGTCAGTCTTTTCGCCACGTCTGTTTATAAGCTCCTGTGCAAGACGATCCTCAATTTCCTTCTGAATAAGGCGTCTGAGATTTCTTGCTCCGTAATTTACGGAATAGCCCTTGCTTACAAGATAATCAAGCAGCTTTTCATCCCAGCTTAGCTCCATACCCTTTTCAGCAAGCAGCTTCTTAACATCCTCAAGCATAAGAGCAGCGATAGCACGGAAGTTCTCCTCGCTGAGCTGGTTAAAGCAGATAACCTCATCCACTCTGTTAATAAACTCAGGACGCAGGAACTCATTAAGAGCTTTAAGTGCTCTCTCACGGCTCATATCGCTGAGAGTGCCGCCGAAGCCTACGCTGCCGGTTTTATTGCCGGAGCCGGCATTGGTGGTCATAATGATTATGGTATTTTCAAAATTAACAGTTCTTCCCTGTGCATCGGTAATTCTGCCGTCATCCAGAATCTGGAGCAGAATATTCATAACATCAGGGTGTGCCTTCTCAATTTCATCAAACAGCACCACTGAATAAGGCTTACGGCGAATCTTTTCAGTAAGCTGACCGGCTTCGTCGTATCCCACATATCCCGGAGGTGAGCCGATAATTCTGGAAACTGAGAATTTCTCCATAAATTCAGACATATCGAGTCTTATAAGTGCCTCAGGAGAATCGAACATATCCTCTGCAAGACGCTTTACAAGTTCTGTCTTACCCACACCTGTTCCGCCTACAAAAATAAAGCTTACAGGTTTGCGCTTGACCTTGAGGCCGACTCTGCTGCGCTTGATTGCTGCGCATACAGCATCAACAGCCTGATCCTGACCTACTATATGGGCTTTAAGGCGCTCATCAAGCTTTGCAAGTCTCTCAAGCTCATCTTCCTTTACGGTAGAAGCAGGAATCTTAGTCCAAAGCTCAATAATTCTGGCAAGATTATCCATGGTAAGCTGGGGTCTGCCTGCTTTATTAAGCTCCTCAAGCTGATTTTCAAGCTGAAGCTCTCTTGATTTAAGCTGTGCAATGCGTGCATAGCGCTTATCCAGCATTTCCTCGGTAAGCTCGCCTTCCTTGCCGTCATCGGCCATTAAAGCATCACGCTCAAAGCGGATGTTCTCCAGATCACGCTCTGCAAGCATCTTCTTATTGATGTTTTCATCCTTGAGGTTAACATCAGAGCAGGCCTCATCAATGAGGTCTATGGCTTTATCAGGCAGGAAACGGTCTGTAATGTAGCGTTCACTCATCAAAACAGCCTGACGGCACATTTCGTCTGAAATTTCAACTCCGTGGTAATCCTCATAGTAATGGGAGATACCGCGGATTATTTTTATGCTGTCCTCAATGGAGGGTTCATTTACAGTAACCGGCTGGAATCTGCGCTCAAGAGCAGAATCCTTTTCTATGTGTTTGCGGTATTCGCTGAATGTAGTTGCGCCGATAACCTGAATTTCGCCTCTGGAAAGTGCAGGTTTCAGGATATTTGCAGCATTCATGCTGCCCTCTGCATCACCGGCACCAACAATGTTATGAACTTCATCAATAACAAGGATAATGTTGCCGTGCTGCTTGATTTCCTCAATAAGGCCCTTCATGCGGCTCTCAAACTGGCCTCTGAACTGAGTGCCTGCCACAAGAGCGGTCAGGTCAAGGAGAAATACCTGCTTATCCTGAAGCTTGCAGGGAACATTGCCCATTGCAATTCTCTGAGCGAGGCCTTCTGCAATGGCGGTTTTACCGACACCGGGCTCACCAATAAGGCAGGGATTATTTTTCTGACGTCTGTTCAGAATCTGGATAACTCTCTCCAGCTCCTCTTCTCTGCCTATCATACTGTCAAGCTTACCTGATTTGGCTCTTTCGGTAAGGTCGATACAATAGTTATCGAGGAATTTTCTCTTGGGAATACGGTTGTTTTCTTTGGTTTCGCTGCGACCCTTTCCTTCGGATTTCTGACCGGCTTCATTATTTGCAGCTGAATCCTTGGGGCCTCCGAAAAGGCGGTTCAGGAACGGAAATGTTGCAGTTTTGCCTTCATCATCGCTGTCATCAGGGTCGTCGGCCATAGCCATCAGCTCTTCGGCACCGCTCAAGGCATTCATCATTTCACCCGACAGGCTTTCAAGTTCTTCATCTGAAATGCCCATCTTATCGATAATGTCGTCAACCGGTTTAATGTGAAGTTCTCTTGCACACTTCAGGCAAAGGCCTTCGTTTTTTGTCTCGCCGTTTTCTATTTTCGTAATGAATAGAACTGCTGCGTTTTTACCGCAGCGAGAGCACATCGTTGTTTGCATATTTACCTCCCGGTGATAGATTTGGCCGGGACTGTGCCCGGCCGTAAGGGTGCGGATATATCCGCTTAGTTTAACGCTGAGTTATGCTTATTTATATAAGATCTTTTGTTATAAAGTCAAGCGCAAGGAAAAACTTTGCAAGAGCAGTATGCTCAAGTGTTCCCTCTCCGAGGATTATTCCGAAGAAGCTCAAGAACCAGCACAGAAGAGTGCAGTACAAAAAGCCCTTTGCAAGTCCCAGAACGCCGCCGCCAACATAGTCAAGCATAGGCATCTTGGGGAACTTGAAGCTGATGTTGCCGAAGTTTGTAATTGCAACCAGCAGAATCAGGATCATCAGAAATGCGATAATAAGGCCGCCAACATAGGTTATTGTGTCGCAGAGAACCGCAACCACTGCCTCAGTCATATGGACTCCCTGAGAATCAGCATATGCAACTGACTTTTCCGCAAGCTTTTCTGAGGTAGCTTTGCTTAATCCCATGCCGGTAACACACTCGTATGCGTAGTCATAACGCAGGGAGCTGTCCTGAGCCAGAACATCCTCCAGTGAAAGGTCGCTGTTTCCGTAGCCCATGCTCTCAAGTGCATCAGCTCTGGTCTTTTGTGAGTCCACATAACCATTGACAAAAGGTTCGAGCACAGGAACAACCTGATGAGCGTACTTGGATGACAGCAGGCTGCCGCCGTAAAGTGCAATAACAACAACCAGAATTCCTATAATACCGCTAACAAAGCCTTTTTTATAACCACGCCAAATGCACATGGCTATTATCAGTAATAATATTATATTGATAAATAGTTTCATATGTGATCTCGTCCTTCTATATGTATTTGCGTAAGACCGCAAAGCTCCCAATTAAGCTTTTTAATTATAGCACAGATTTGTGAACAAATATATCTTCTATTTTATAAACATCTGTCCCACAGGGTCATCATACCAGACTCTGTTGAGATAAAGTCCCTGCGGAGGCATTGTCGGGCCGGTAAGGCGCCTGTCTCCCAGTTCAAGCAGCTTCGGAATATCCTGCGGTGCCAGCTTTCCGTAGGAAGCATACACCATAGTTCCCACCATTGCACGGCACATATTGTACAAAAAGCCGTCGGCGCAGATAGAGATGGTAATTATATCGTCCTCTTTTTCTGCCTTGCACCAGTGAACGGTGCGAACGGTGGTTTTAGTTTCCGTTCCCAGACTTCTCACTGCCTTAAAATCGTGAGTACCTACAAAGGCCGCCGCAGCCGCCTGCATCTGTTCCATATCGAGCCTCTGGGGATAAAAGCATACACGCTTATCCAGAAAAGGATCTCTGATGGGACTGTTCAATATTTTATATATATATTCTTTTTTTATGCAGGAACCGATAGCGTTAAAATCTTCCGGTGCTTCAACTGCATCAACTACCGCAATATCTCCGGGAAGTCTGGTATTTACTGCCAGCGCAACCCTGTCCACGGGTATCTTGCAGTCGGTTTTAAAATTTGCGCAGTAACGCAGGGCATGAACACCTGCATCAGTGCGTCCGCAGCCGGTAAGCTTTACGGGATGACCGCAGATTTTAGCCAGAGCTTCTTCCACGGTCTGCGCAACGCTGATTTCTGTTTTCTGCACCTGCCAGCCATGGTATCTGCTGCCGTCATATTTAAGGCGCAGGGCTAAATTTCTCATCGCCATAAATTATAGTCCAAATTTCTTTAAAATTATCACTGCTGCAAGATAAACAGCACTAAAGCCAAAGGCCATGTAATCATTTTTCCCCATAACCAGCTGTTTCATTCTGGTTCTTCCCTCTCCGCCGTGGTAGCAGCGGCTTTCCATTGCAACTGCCAGTTCTTCGGCTCTGCGGAAAGCAGACACGAAGAGCGGCACCAGAACGGGAAGCAGTGCTTTTGCCCGCTGAATCAGGTTGCCGGTTTCAAAATCAGCTCCTCTGGCCTTCTGGGCAGACATGATTTTGTCAGTCTCCTCAATCAGGGTCGGAATGAATCTGAGTGCCATAGACATCATTATAGTCATTTCATGGACGGGAACTTTAATCTTTTTTAGGGGATTCATTAAAATTTCAAGTCCGTCAGTCAGTGCCATCGGGCTTGTAGTGTAGGTAAGCAGAAATGTGCCTGTTACAAGCAGCATGATTCTGAGTATCATTCTTGCAGCTCTGTCAATGCCTTCCCATGTGATAATCCAGCCGGGAAGGACCGGAGTACCTGTTGTATAGAAAATATTCAGCACACCTGTAAGAACAATAACGAATATAAGGGGCTTCATTCCCCTGAAAAGAGTCTTGGGCTTTATTCTGGAAATTACCATGCAGCTTATTGCACCAAGAGCAACAACACCGTAGCCTATCCAGCCCTTAGCCTGAAACAGTGCAACAATGTAGACAACCACCAGAATAATTTTCGTTCTGGGGTCAAGGCGGTGAATAGCTGTGTTGCTGGGGAAATACTGGCCCAGAGTTATATCTTTAAGCATTTTTGGCCTCCCTCAGCTTCAGAACAGCTTCTTTAAGCTGCTCATGAGTATATATAGAATCAGGAAGCTGTAATCCTCTTTTTCTCAGTTCCATAGCAATAGCGGTAGGTCTGGGAACTGAAAGGCCTATTTCAATAAGCTCCTCGGGCTTTGAGAATACTTCTTCCGGTGTACCGTCCATAACCAGTCTGCTATGGTCAAACACAAGAATTCTCTCAGCAAGTCTTGCCGCATCATCCATATTATGGCTGACAATTATGACTGTTGCGCCGGTAAGCTCTCTGTACTTTTTAATATTATCAAGTATCTGGCTGCATCCGGCAGGATCAAGACCTGCGGTAGGCTCATCCAGAACAAGAACACCTGGGCGCATAGCCATAACGCCTGCTATGGCAATACGACGCTTCTGACCGCCGGAGAGTTCCAGCGGAGACTTCTGGAAAAGCTCTTCATCAACGCCTGTGAAGCTTGCAGCCTCTCTTACCCGCTCGTCCACTTCCTTCTCGCTGAGACCCATGTTCTTCGGTCCGAAGGCAATATCTGCATACACAGTTTCCTCGAACAGCTGGTACTCAGGATACTGGAAAACCAGACTCACTTCCCATTTTACGTCACGTCTTGATTTTTTATCCGCATTGATATCCTTGCCGCCAACATAAATTTTGCCGTCAGTTGGTGTTAAAAGAGCATTCAGATGCTGAATAAATGTGGACTTTCCGGAGCCTGTATGTCCGATAAGTCCCACAAACTGACCGTGGGGTATGGTTACGTTTATATCTTCAATTGCAGTTTTCTCGAAAGGAGTATCCTGACTGTATATATGACTAAGATGCTCCACTCTGATTTCCGACATATTCTATCCTCTTTATTTAAGTGCTTCTGCGATAGCATCTGCGCAGGAGGCAACATCCAGAGCCTCAAGCGGCAGCTTCATTCCCTCGCAGTTAAGCTCATACATAAGTCTTGTAGTTTCCGGCACATCCAGTCCCTCACTATGCATAAGCTCTACCTGAGAAAAGACCTCAGCGGGCTTTCCGTCGGCAATAATCTTTCCGTTGGACATAACAACAAGTCTGTCCGCACCGATGCACTCATCCATATGGTGCGTTATAAGCACAACTGTCATGCCATTTTCACGGCAGAGCTTTGTAATCGTGCTTATTACTTCGCCTCTGCCACGGGGGTCAAGCATAGCCGTCGGCTCATCCAGAACTATGATTTTCGGCTTCATTGCTATAACGCCCGCAATAGCTACTCTCTGCTTCTGACCGCCGGAGAGAAGATGCGGTGCATGGAGTCTGTATTCGTACATATCTACAAGCTTCAGTGCCTCATCAACTCTCTGCCGTATTTCATTCATCGGTACACCCAGATTTTCAGGCGCAAATGCCACATCGTCCTCAACCACATTTGCAACTATCTGGTTATCCGGATTCTGGAAAACCATTCCTACGTTTCGGCGTATATCCAGAAGCCTATCATCATCGGAGGTATCAACTCCGTTTACAATCACCTTTCCCTCAGTGGGGGTGAGAATTGCGTTCATATGCTTTGCAAGGGTGGATTTACCCGAACCGTTATGGCCCAGCACTGTTACAAAGCTTCCCTCTTCTATCTGAAGGTCTACCCCGCAGAGACTTTCCATCTCATCATCGGGATAGGTAAAATGAACATTTTCAAAGCTTATAATTGAGCTCAAAATCCTGCTTTCCTTTCCAAAAGCTTATCTCTCCCAGCGGCAGGTAGCACCGCAGGGCAGATAAAGACCGCTGTCGGTAACAGGCAGTCCCAGTTCCTGAGATTCAGAGCTTCCGCCGAATCTCTTGGTGAAAATACTCTCGGTTACATAGGAAAGAACCGAGGGTGAAAGGCCTGTGGTATAGGAGTTTATTATTACAAAAAGAGGATCATCTGAAAGGACATTTGCACAAAGTGATACAAACGGCCACAGATTCTGCTCCAGCTTCCATACCTCACCGCCGGGACCTCTGCCGTATGAAGGGGGGTCCATAATAATTGCATCATACTTGCGTCCTCTGCGGATTTCTCTCTCCACAAATTTTGCGCAGTCATCAACTATCCAGCGGATAGGAGCCTCAGTAAGGCCTGAGGAAGCAGCGTTTTCCTTGCCCCATGCAACCATGCCTTTTGCAGCATCAACATGGCAGACGCTTGCTCCGGCAGCAGCGCAGGCAATAGTAGCCGCACCGGTATAGCCGAAAAGGTTCAGGACATTGATATGACGTCCGGCGCTGCGGATTTTATTCATAGCCCAGTCCCAGTTAGCTGCCTGTTCGGGGAAGATTCCGGTGTGTTTAAAGTTCATCGGTTTTACATTAAAGGTGAGATCACCGTAATGTATCTGCCAGTTCTGAGGCAGATGTCCTTTATCCCAGCTTCCGCCGCCGCTTTTGGAACGGCTGTATTCGGCGTCTCTGCCACGCCAGTGTTTATTTCTGCGGGGAGTATCCCAGATTGCCTGAGGGTCCGGACGGACCAGATAATAGTCTCCCCATCTTTCCAGTTTTTCACCCTTTGAGCAGTCTATAA
>JAHHRR010000031.1 GCA_020025655.1 Oscillospiraceae bacterium | reverse complement strand
GGTCATTATCCAGTGCGGCTTGGAATTTTTCCTTAAGAGCAGCAAAGGCGGCCTCATCAAGAGTATCCTCAGCGGGGTTGAGAGCGGCAATCTTTGCAATCAGCTTGTTGTAGCTCTTGAAGGAGTTATCGAGGTTTTCCCAGGTGAATACAAGGCTCTTGCGGTAATGGCTCTGGAGGCAGAAGAAGCGATATGCCAGAGGATCGTAGCCTTTTTCCTGCAGGAGGGAAACGGTAAGGAATTCTCCGCTGGATTTGCTCATTTTACCGGAAGAGGTATTGAGATGCAGAACGTGCATCCAGTAATTGCACCACTTGTGACCCAGATATGCTTCGGACTGTGCAATTTCGTTTGTGTGGTGGGGGAATGCGTTATCAATACCGCCGCAGTGGATATCCAGATCTTCACCCAGATGCTTCATGGAAATACCGGAGCACTCAATGTGCCAGCCGGGATAGCCAACGCCCCAGGGAGAATCCCATTTAAGAGCCTGATCTTCAAACTTGGACTTGGTGAACCAGAGAACAAAGTCGTTTCTGGAGCGCTTATTGAGGTCTTCCTCAACGCCCTCACGGACACCTACATCCAGATCGTCTGCGTTAAAGTCGTTGAAAACATAGTATTTATCAAGCTTTGAGGTATCGAAGTACACATTGCCGCCGGCAAAATATGCGTAACCGGTATCCATGAGCTTGGTGATGATCTTAATATACTCATCAATGCAGTGGGTAGCAGGTTCTACTACATCGGGGCGTTTGATGTTGAGCTTTTTGCAGTCATCAAAGAAAGCGTCGGTGTAGAACTGAGCAATTTCCATGACGCTCTTGTGCTCACGCTTAGCGCCCTTTAACATCTTGTCCTCGCCTTCGTCGGCATCGGAAGTGAGATGACCAACGTCAGTAATGTTCATTACACGCTTAACATTGTAGCCGAGGTAGCGAAGATGTTTTTCAAGAATATCTTCCATAATGTAGGAACGGAGGTTTCCGATGTGAGCGAAATGGTACACAGTCGGACCGCAGGTATACATCTTAACAATATCGGGGTGATTGGGAACAAATTCCTCGCGTTTTCTTGTTGCGGAATTATAAAGCTTCATCTTATTCTCCTTCTATCAGTCAATATCACTGAAAACATCCCGGTTTTTATAGAAGTATTCAATTCCGGAATATACAGTTGTGATGACAATTAAAGTAATGCAGATTGTGTTGAGCATAGGAACATCGGGGAAAACAAGCATAGCACCGAGACCGACCATGGTGCAGCCGGTTTTTATTTTACCGGACCATGCTGCAGCGATTACTCTGCTCTGCTCGACAGCGATAAGTCTCAGACCGGAGACTGCAAATTCTCTGAAAAGAACAACAGCTACACACCAGCCGGGCATCTGGCCGTTTTCGGCGAAGAAGCACATGGCAGACAGCACGAGCATCTTATCAGCCAGAGGGTCCATAAACTTTCCGAAGTTAGTTATCTGGTTATAATGTCTTGCAATATATCCGTCTGCCATATCGGAAAGGCAGGCTATGGCATAGACTGCAAGAGCCCAGTACATATGACCGGTATAAGCCAGTATGAGAAAAACAGGAATAAGTGCTATACGTGCAATGGTGATTTTATTTGCTGTTGTTTTCATTTATACATTCTCCTCACCGTATAAAATACCATCCTCAGTAGAGGTAATCAGAACCTTTACCATATCGCCTTCTTTGCAGTGATAACCCTCAAAGCAAACCTGACCGTCAATATCAGGTGAGTCAGCATAGCTTCTGCCCACAAAGACCTGTTCTTCCTCATCGAAGTATTCACAGAGAACATCAATGGTTTTACCGATGAAGCTTCTGTAAAAATCATCCATAATGGGTGCCTGAAGCTCCATAATAAGATTTGCTCTGCGCTGAGCTTCTTCATAGTCAACGTGGGGCATTTTTGCGGCGGGAGTACCCTCTTCGGGAGAGAAGGGGAATACGCCGGCACGTTCGATCTTTGCTTCCTTGAGAAATTCACAAAGCTCCTCAAACTCGGCTTCGCCCTCGCCGGGGAGACCGGCAATAAGGCTGGTTCGGATTACAAGACCGGGGATACGCTCACGGAGAGTCTTGAAAAGTGCTCTGATCTGGTCACCGTCGCCTCTGCGGTTCATGGATTTGAGAATGGCGTTATTGATATGCTGGATAGGAATATCCAGATATTTTACTATTTTATCATTACTTGCAATTTCGTCAATAAGCTCATCATCAAACTGATCGGGGTAGAGGTAGTGAAGTCTGATCCATTCTACACCCGGAATCTCGGAAATCTTATGGCACAGCTCTGCAAGACAGTGCTTTCCGTAAAGGTCGGTACCGTAAAGAGTTATATCCTGAGCGATAACAATGATTTCCTTTATGCCATGCTCGGCAAGCTCTTTTGCCTCTGCAAGGACATTTTCCATACTGCGGGAGCGATAGCGGCCACGTATATAGGGAATTGCACAGAATGAGCAGAAGTTATTGCAGCCCTCGGCAATTCTCAGGTAAGCCCAGCTGGGGCCGGTGGAAACAATTCGGGAAACCTCATCCACAGAAACACTGTCAGGGTCGAAGCGGCGGTAATGCTGACCTTTTGTAACAGCATCAGCGGCATCAACAATCTTATCATAACTGCCGACACCCAGTACAGCATCAATTTCAGGAATTTCCTCCTGAATACTGTCCTGATAACGCTCGGAAAGACAGCCGGTAACAATAATGCTGCCCAGTCTGCCGGCCTTTTTAAGCTCGGCAACCTGCAGGATGTTGTCAATGGCTTCGGTTTTTGCGGAATCAATAAATCCGCAGGTGTTGATTACGGCAAAGTCTGCGCCGTCGGGATCGGGAGTCAGCACATAACCTGCCTCATTTAACAGATACAGCATCTGTTCGCTGTTCACAAGGTTCTTGGGACAGCCGAGAGAAATTAAAGCAAATGTTTTTTTCATCAGTATTCCTCAATCTCAGCGTCCAGACGATTGAAGGCAGAGCGGATTTCCGCCCATGAATAACCCCTTCTGTAAAGTGCGGCGCTGATTTTTTTTATTTCATCTTTATCATCCGGATTTTTGAGCCGGACGGAGATAAATTTATCAATTTTGTTATCCTGCTCCGGCATTTCCTCCAGAGCACATTCTGCAAGTTCCCGGGAAATACCACGGCGAAGCAGTTCGCCTTTTACCCGGGAAAGGCCATAGCCTTTGGCGGCATAGTGCCTTACAATGGCGGAAGCATAGTTTTCGTCGTTTATAAAACCACGTTCCTGAAGCCAGTCGGCACAGTAGCGTGCGGTATCCTCATCGGCACCTTTTCTTATGAGCTTGTCCATAAGCTCCTTATGAGAAAGCTGACGGCGGGATACCATTTCCAGCGCTCTTTCACGGCTGAGAGCCCGAAGCGACTGGAGCTTTAGCTCTTCAAGATCCTCAGAATTAAGCTCCTTGCCAGAGAAAAGACGCAGGTCTGTAACGGCACTGAGGGTGGAGCGGATTTCCTCTCCATCCTCAAGAATTATTTTAAATCTGCCCGGGGATGTCTGTTGTATTGAGCTTACAAGCATTTTAGAATCTCCCCCTGCTTAAATATCAGTCACCGTCAAAATCAGTAGCACTTACATCTACTGCTCTGCCGGAAATCTGAGCGGCTTTTTTGGACTGAGGGCTCATAAGCTTAAAGAAGTTTTCCTTTATCTGATTTTCCACTGATTCCATTACATCGGGATTAGCGTTCAGATAGTCTTTAACGCCGTCTTTGCCCTGAATATGCTGACCGTTTATAGTATACCATGCACCAGCCTTATCTACGAGATCAAGTTTGACACCCAGATCAATAATTTCACCTACACGGGAAATGCCCTCTCCGTATATGATATCGAACTCTGCCTCACGGAAGGGAGGAGCAACCTTGTTCTTTACAACCTTTGCTCTTGTGCGGTTACCGATCATTTCGGTGCCGTTTTTAAGGGTTTCTATGCGGCGGACATCAATACGTACAGAGGAGTAGTATTTAAGAGCAAGACCGCCGGGGGTGGTTTCGGGGTTTCCGTACATGACACCGATTTTCTGGCGGAGCTGGTTTATAAAGATAACAGTGCAGTTATTCTTGGAAATTGCACCGGCCAGACGGCGCATTGCCTGAGACATAAGTCTTGCAAGGGCGCCCACAACAGTATCACCGACTTCGCCTTCAAGCTCGACTCTGGGGATAAGGGCGGCAACTGAGTCAACAACCAGAACGTCGATTGCACCGGAGCGAACCAGAGACTCTGCAATGTCCAGAGCCTGCTCACCGGTATCAGGCTGAGAGATAAGCAGACTGTCGATGTCTACACCGAGAGCCCTTGCGTATGCAGGCTCCAAAGCGTGCTCAACGTCAATGTATGCAGCATCACCGCCGCTTTTCTGAGCGGATGCAACAACGTGAAGAGCGAGGGTGGTTTTGCCGGAGGCCTCAGGGCCATAGATTTCAACAATTCGTCCTCTGGGGACACCGCCGATTCCCAATGCCAGATCCAGAGAAAGAGAACCGGTGGAAAGGGCTTCTACGTTAACGGGAATATCGTCACCAAGACGCATTATGGTACCTTTGCCATAATCTTTTTCTATTTTTGCTATCGCAGTTTCAAGGGCTTTTTTCTTATCACCATCTGCAGGAGCGGCAGCTGCTGCTTTGGTGGCTTTTTTCTTTTCAGCCATAATATTTCTCCTTATATGTAAAATTGATTACATTCTTCCGATAATGACTCTGTCGATACCGGCAGTATCCTTTCTGCTGTCAGCAGAAGAAAATCCGGCAGACAAAATCATATCCATAACATCCTGAGCCTGACCCTCACCGACTTCAAAAAGAAGAATTCCTCCGGGCCGGATAACAGACTTCCAGTATTTAATAATGGATTTATAGAATCGCAGTCCATCCTCGCCGCCGTCTAAAGCCCAGATAGGCTCGTAATCCTTAACGGAACTGTCGAGCCTGTTGATTTCCTCGCTCATAATGTAGGGAGGATTTGAAATCAGTACATCGAACTGACCTATTCCCAGCGGGGGAGAGGAAAGAGCATCGGCCTGCATACAGATTACTCTGGTGTTAAGCCGGTTAAGCGCTACATTTTTGCGGCAGATATCAAGGGCACTGGCGCTTATATCTACTGCAACTAGCTTTGTTGCAGGCAGCTCGTGACCGACTGCACAGCTTATGCATCCGCTGCCGCAGCAGAGATCCAGAATTCTTGCATCCATTTTGTGACCGATCAGAAGCTCTTTAGCGGTATCGACAATAAGCTCGGTATCCATGCGGGGGATAAGTACATCGGGAGTGACATACATCGGAAGACCGTAAAACTCCCATGCGCCGGTAATATATGCAACAGGCTCTCCACGGAGTCGTCTTGCAGTATATTCCATAACCTTTTCCTCTACCGCAGGGGTAGTGTAGAGGTTCATGTCTCTTAAAAGCTCGCTTACGGTTTTATTGGCTGATCTTGCCACCAGAAGCTTTGCTTCCAGTGTATAGCCTTCTATTCCATACTGACGCAGAACATTTCTGGCCTCTAAATAAATCTCATTATAAGTTCTCACGTGTTTCTCCATTCTGCCTTATGCGGCAAAAAATCAGTTTCCCCATGTATCCAGTCCCTTTTCCTCGGGAATTACCAGTTCCATAGCCCGAATGGCACATTCTATCATGGAATCGTCAGGCTCACTGGTAGTAAGGCGCTGGAGCCATTTACCGGGAGCAGAGAGGAAAGAAGACAGCCAGTTATCGTGCATACCGCACCAGCGGTTAATTTCATAGCTGATGCCTACAACCACAGGCAGAAGTGCCAGATGGCAGAGCATACGAAGAAATGTATTATCCACATGGACAAAAGCATTGACTATAATACTTACAAGCACCACAACAAGCAGGAAGCTTGTGCCGCAGCGGGGATGAAAACGGCCTTCGGGTCTTACATTATCTACTGTAAGCTCTTTACCGTGCTCATAGCAGAAAATTGTTTTATGCTCTGCGCCGTGGTATGAAAAGAGTCTCTTAACATCGGGCACTCTTGTGCAGAACCACATATAGCCCAGAAGAACCGCAACTCTGACCACGCCTTCGGAAACATTTCTCAGCAGATAGCTTGATGTAAGGGGTTTAATAAGTCCTACAACGAAAGCGGGCAGGAAAATGAACAGAAATACAGAAAGCAGAATTCCCAATACAACAGCAACGCTTATAATCATCTGCTGAGCTTTCTCTGCGGAAAAATGCTTTTCAATCCACTGGTCGATTTTATCAGGCTCGCCCTGCTCGTCCTCTGGGATAAGATTTGCGGAATAGGTAAGTGCTTTCATGCCGTTCATCATAGATGAAAGGAAAACCGCACTGCCTCTTATGAGCGGGAGACCGAAAACAGGATATTTTTCTTTTATAGGGTGGATGTCCTCCACCTTTTCTACAAGTCCGTCTTTTGTACGGCATACTATGGCCTGCTTTTTAGGGCCGCGCATGAGTATGCCCTCTATAAGCGCCTGTCCGCCTATTGATGTGCGGAAGGAGCACTGGGTTTTGTCAGCCATATTTATCTCCTATTATTATCAATTTGATGTGAACGGCAGTATTATATTTACTCTGCAGCCGCCGCCCTCAGCGTTTTCTATAACAAGTCTGCCATTATGACGGCTTATTATCTCATCACATACGGCAAGGCCGATGCCTGTACCGCGATTTTTTGAGCTGCCCTTATAAAATTTCTCTTTAACGTGGGGCAGTTCACCCTCAGGAATACCACGGCCGTAGTCACGGACGCTTATATGTACTCCGTCACTTTCAGCTTTGATGGCTACATCTACTTTCTTACCCTCGCCGCCGTGGTTGAGAGCATTGTCAAGCAGATTCAGAAATACCTGCTTCAGCCTTTCTGGGTCGCCGGGAATAAGCGAAATTTCGGAAGGCGGAGCGGTGTAGTTTATATCCATTCCGGCCTGACGCATAAGCTCACCGTAGGTAAATATTGCATCCTCGAGTTCTGCGGCAATATCAATAAGCTCAAGCCGCAGATTAAAGCGGCCGTCCTGAATACGTGTAAATTCAAGAAGCTCTTTTACCATTCCGGTGAGACGCTCGGCCTCTTTGGAAATTATATGTATTCCTCTCAGTGAATCACCTTCAATGGCGGGGTCATAAGCGATAGTTTCTGCCCAGCCGGTGATTGCGGTAAGAGGAGTGCGCAGCTCGTGAGAAACCTGAGAAATAAACTCCGTACGGGATTTTTCGGCAATGGCGATTTTCTCAGACATATTGTTGATCTCTTCAGTAAGCTCGCCGATTTCATTGTCGTTTTTATCTTCCATTCTTCCGCCGTAGCTTCCGGATGCAATGTGCTTTGCAAAGGCGGTAATATCGGCGATAGGATCTGACACGAACCGCCAGAACCATAAATTTAAAAGTATTATATAAATACAGATTATGACCATTATTGCAATGGCCAGCATATAAATGCCGCGGGTCACAGACCATACGGCTAACAGCAGCAGCGCCAGCGCAATGAGACCGGACACCATAAGCTGAAGTTTTAAGCTTTTTAACATATGCGATTACTTCCTAACGAAAAAAGTGCTTTGGTGCTCAGTATCCCCATTTATAGCCGTAGCCCCAGACGGTTGTAAGATATTCGGGTTCAGTGGGGTCATCCTCGATTTTTATACGCAGACGGCGGATATTAACATCCACTGTTTTAAGCTCGCCGTTAAAGTCATTGCCCCAGACGGAGGCAAGTATATCCTCACGGGACATAGCTTTTCCGGGATTTTCCATAAAAAGCTTCATAAGCATATATTCTATCTGAGTGAGCTTGAGACGCTGGGAATTTTTCTCAAGAGTGCGGTTTCTGGTGTTTAAAACGAAGGGACCGCTCTTTAATTCCACGGAAGATTTTTCGTCTTCATCCACAGCCACACGGCGCACTAAAGCGTCAACTCTTGCCAGAAGTTCGGCAGGAGAGAAAGGCTTTGTAACGTAATCGTCGGCACCGGTCATAAGACCTGTAACCTTATCTATTTCCTGAGTTCTTGCGGTGAGCATAATAATGCCCATTTTAGAACCGGAAGCCCGTATCCTTCTGCATACCTCGAAACCATCAATTCCGGGCAGCATAACATCAAGCAAGGCAAGACATAGATCAGTATTGACCTTGAGCTTTTCAAGAGCCATTTCACCGTTTTCGGCCTCGATGGGTTCATATCCGCTGCGGCGGAGATTGATGACAACGAAGCTTCGAATGTTAGTCTCATCTTCGAGAACAAGGATCTTTTTCATACCTGGTTTGTCCTCCTTGTATTTGGAAAAATAATTATTTACATAAATATTGTATTTAGACAAGTAATTATAACATAGCTTTTACAAATATGGTAGTCAAAGTTTCAAATTTCTAAAGAAATTTTTGCATAAAAGTGACATTAAATTTACAAAAAAACTTTCTTTCGCAAATGCGCTGCGTAAGAAAGCTTGAAATCAGGATATCGACTATTAAAAGCCCTTGTGGTATAATGGCTGAAAAATGACCGAAGGGGAAAGCTTCTGAAAGATGGAAAAGACAGATAAAACAAAAAAACAGCTTTGTATGGGAATACTGGCTCATGTAGATGCAGGAAAGACCACACTTTCAGAGGCGATGCTCTATCTTTCGGGCGAGATAAAAAAGGCGGGAAGAGTTGACCACAGGGACAGTTTTCTGGATAACCATGAGCTTGAGAGAAAAAGAGGAATAACCATTTTTTCCAAGCAGGCTGTATTTGAACTGGACAACAGTACAGTTACACTTCTGGATACTCCGGGTCATGCGGATTTTTCAGCCGAGGCAGAAAGAACATTACAGATACTTGACTGTGCGGTTCTGGTAATCAGCGGAAGCGACGGTGTTCAGGCTCATACCGAAACGCTGTGGAGGCTGTTGAAACGGTACGATGTGCCTGTTTTTATTTTTGTATCCAAAATGGATCTGCCCGGTGCAGAGCGGACAAAAATAATTGCTGATCTTCAGGCAAAACTCAGCGAAAACTGTATAGATTTTTCACTTCCTGAAGATGAGATTTCGGAGCATCTTGCGCTTTGCTCGGAAGATGCAATGGAAAAGTATCTTGAAACAGGAAAGCTTGACGACAGTGATATTTCAGCACTTATAACTCAGCGCAGAATGTTTCCCTGCTTCTTTGGCTCAGGACTCAGAATGGAAGGTGTCGGGGAACTTCTGAAATTTATTGATAAATACGGAACTTCAAAAGCAAACGGCGAACAGTTCGGCGCAAGAGTCTATAAAATCGGAAGAGATGCAAAGGGCGAACGACTGAGCTATATTAAGCTTACCGGCGGAACATTAAAACCGAGAACGCTGTTGAAATACAAAAATCAGAGCGGGGAAGAGCTGGAGGAGAAAATAAACCAGATACGGCTTTATTCCGGAGAGAAATTTCAGAGTGCAGATTCAGTTTCGTGCGGACAGGTCTGCGCAGTTACGGGACTGAGCGGAACATACCCCGGACAGGGAATAGGTGCGGAAAGTCAGGGCATCAAGCCCCTTATGCAGAGCGTTCTGAGTTACAGAATAATACTTCCCGACGGTGCTGAGCCGGCAGTGCTTCTGCCGAAATTCAGAATTCTTCAGGAGGAGGATCCTGAACTTAATATAGTATGGAACCCTAAAACAAAGGATATTTCCGTAGAGCTTATGGGAAAGGTTCAGACGGAGATTTTCATAGGGCTTGTCAAACAGCGTTTTGATCTTGATATAGGCCTTGATTCAGGGCACATAATGTATAAGGAAACTATTGCCGAAAAGGTTGAGGGTGTCGGACATTTTGAACCTCTGCGGCACTATGCCGAGGTTCATCTGCTTATGGAACCGCTTCCTGCGGGCAGCGGAATTCAGATTGATTCACTGTGCGATGAGGACAGTCTGGACAGAAACTGGCAGAGGCTTATTATGACCCATATAGCTGAAAAACAGCATTTGGGAGTTCTCACCGGTTCACCTATTACGGATATTAAAATAAGCCTTGCATCGGGCAGGGCGCATCTTAAACATACTGAGGGCGGCGACTTCCGTCAGGCTGTTTACAGGGCTGTGAGACAGGGCCTTATGGGAGCAAAGATGATTTTGCTGGAGCCTTATTACAGATTCAGTCTGGAGCTGCCGCAGGAACAGATAGGCAGAGCCATAAGCGATATACGGGCAATGAACGGGGAATTTTCCTCTCCCGAGGAAAGCGGAGATATGCTCCGCATAGAAGGCAGTGCGCCGGTTTCGGCTATGAACGGCTATTCGGAAACTCTGATGGCATACAGCCACGGCAGAGGCAGACTGTCGTTTATGCCGGACGGATACAGGCCGTGCAGAAAACAGGATCAGGTAGTGGCGGAAATCGGCTATGAACCGGAAAACGATCTTGAAAATACTGCGGATTCGGTGTTCTGTGCCCACGGAGCGGGCTTTAATGTAAAGTGGAATGAAGTTCCTGAGTATATGCACCTTGAAAGCTGCCTGAAGGAGAAGAAAACGGCTTCGGACGAGGCAGTTCGGGCGAGACAGCAGATAAGTATTGATGAGCGTGAGCTGGAGGCCATAATGGAGCGGGAATTCGGTCCCATAAAAAGACCGCAGTACCAGGAGGCGAAACGCAACGAAGCACCTGTATCACAGCCCGTACTTGAAACCAGAAGAGACTATATAATAGTGGACGGATACAATCTCATTTTTGCACATGATGAGCTGAAGGAGCTTGCAAAAGAGAATCTGGGCCTTGCACGGGCAAGACTTATGGATATGCTGTCAAATTACTGCGGCTTTACAAGAGCGGAGCTTGTGCTGGTTTTTGACGGATTCAGAACTCCGGGAAATCCGGGCTCCAGAGAAGAGTATCACAATATACACATAGCCTTTACAAAGGACGGAGAAACCGCCGATGCCTATATTGAGCGAATGAGCTATGAGATAGGAAAAAACTATAAGGTCAGGGTAATAACAAGCGATAATCTTATAAGACTTTCCGCCTTACGCTCAGGCGTTCTCAGAACTTCCTCAAAGGAGTTTATAGCAGAGCTTCAGTGGACAGCTGAGCAGATAGGTAAGGTTCTGGAAAAGACAAATCTTAACGCCCACAAGACGAGGTTTATAGATGGAAAAAGATGAACTTTTAAAACGTGCAGAGGAATTAAGAGCCCGCTGTGACAAGCAGAGCAGTACCACGGCATCTACATTTCTGACGCCTGCCGAGAGCTATATGGTGGAAAAATGGAGTCACAACAGAAGCGACTGCAAGCTCTATATGTTCGGCGGCCATGAAAGCTGCGAGAGAAAAATTGCGTTTTTTCTGCCGTTTTATTTTGAACCGGAAGATGTGGATTTCGGGGAATATATTAAGGCCATAAAGCTGACCTGCCCCTATGGTAATCCGGGACACAGAGATTATATGGGGGCGCTTCTCGGAATGGGAATCGACCGCTCAAGACTTGGAGATATAAGGCTTTCAGGATCGGACGCCTATGTTTTCTGCCTGCCTACCGTGCTGAGTCATCTGCTGAGCATAGAAAAAGTCGGGCGGTTTGCGGTTAAGGCTCAGGAGGTTTCTATAAAGGAACTGAAGCTTCCACCGCTTAAAACGGAGGAACTGAGCTTTACGGTTATGAGTCCGAGACTGGATGCGGTGCTTTCTGGAATGTTCAGAATTTCAAGGTCAGAGGCATCCAGACAGATTTCCGCAGGAAATGTAAGTTTGAACTATGAAGAATGTACTAAAAGTGATAAACTTATATCCGAAGGCGATATACTCTCCCTGAAGGGAGCAGGAAAAGGTAAAATCTGCGAAAACGGCGGTACATCCAAAAAAGGAAGGCTGTTTATTAACGCAGTCGTTTATAAATAGGAGGAAAGCAAAATGAGAGCATACGAAAGACTTTTGAATTATGTAAAAGTTTATACCACCAGTGACGAAGAGGGGAAACAGACCCCCAGCACCATGAGACAGTTTGACCTGAGCAATATGCTGGCTGAGGAAATGAAGGCCATGGGAATGGAAGGCGTAAGCGTGGATGAACACGCATATGTTTACGGCTTTGTGCCTGCAAGCGCCGGAATGGAAGACAAGGAGTGCATAGGACTTATTGCACATATTGATACTGCGCCTGATTTTTCAGGTGAGAATATAAATCCGCAGATCATTGAAAACTATGACGGCGGAGAAGTTAAACTGGGTGAAAGCGGAAGAGTTCTTTCTCCCGATAAATTCCCGGAGCTTTCCGAGATGAAGGGTAAGACCCTTATCTGCACTGACGGAACAACACTTCTCGGTGCTGACGATAAGGCCGGAATTGCTGAGATTCTTACAGCCTGTGAGCGGGTTATGAATGAGAACCGCCCCCACGGAAGAATTGCTGTCTGCTTTACTCCTGATGAAGAAATCGGTCACGGCGCAGATCTGCTTGATATCGAAAAAATGGGTGCTGACTTTGCATATACCATGGACGGCGGCGAACTGCCTGAGCTGAGCTATGAGACTTTCAACGCAGCAGGTGCAGAATTTGAGGTAAACGGTTTTAATGTACACCCCGGTTCTGCTAAAAATGTTATGATAAATGCAAGCCTTGTGGCAATGGAGATAAATGCAATGCTCCCTGCAGGAGACGTTCCTTCAAAAACAGAGAATTACGAGGGCTTCTTCCACCTCTGCGAAATGCAGGGCAATGTCGAAAAAGCGGTGCTTAAATACATTATCCGTGACCATGATAAGCAGAACTTTGCCGCAAGAGAAAATTGTATGCGCCATATTGAAAAGCTCATAAACGAAAAATACGGTGAAGGTACTGCAAAGCTTACAATCAAAGAGCAGTATTCCAACATGGCCGACTGCATCCGCAAACGTATGGATATAGTGGAGCTTGCCAAAAATGCTATTGAAAAAGCAGGCATAACTCCTAACATTCAGCCTATCCGCGGCGGTACAGACGGCGCCAACCTGTCTCAGAAGGGACTTCTTTGCCCCAATCTCGGTACAGGCGGATACTCCTTCCATGGCCCTTATGAGCATATCTGCGTTGAGGATATGGACGGAGCGGTTGAAATTATCCTTAATATGATAGAGGGAATCGTCTCCTGAATTGAGAAAGGGGTGGCTGAAGTGAAATATGAAGTTAAAATCGTAAACGATGTGGAGCAGATTGAGCTTGCACACAGAGTTTCGGTTTCAAACTACCGCTGGACTGAAAAACCGGGCCCTGAAACAATGGCATCTATGGTTATGGTAAAAGACAGGGGATTTGCTGTTCAGCTGCTTTGTGCCGAGAAAGAGCCGATTGCGAGATATACGGAGCCTGATGATCCTGTTGCGCAGGAAGGCGCTCTGGAATTTTTCGCCAACTTCGACCCTGAACATAACGATTCCTATGTAAATTTTGAAGCCAACGCTTTGGGTACTTTACATTGTAAAATAGGCGCAGGAAGAAAAAACAGGAAGCCCCTTAAAGAAATGAATGTACCTATGCCGGATGTAAAGCTTGTGAGAGACAAAGACGGCTGGAGTATAAGATATTTCATCCCCTTTGACTGCATAGAAAAGCTTTACGGCCGCAGCGGATTTAAAGCAGGGGACTGCTTCAAGGGCAATTTCTATATTTGTCGTGAGGGTATAGAGCCTAATTTCTTCGGAATGTGGTCTGTTGTGGAAAGCGATAAGCCTGATTTCCACAGACCGGAGTTCTTTGGAGACTTCATAATTATAGAATGAATCAGAAAATCGTCCGAATCACATCGGACGATTTTTTCTTACCTTTACATAAAATTATATACATAATATTAGTAACATAATTTACATTACATAATGCAGAAAACGAAACAAAAAACTCCCTGAACTTAATCAGGGAGTTTTGAACAATATAAGGTCAAATGTTAATTAACCGAGCCAGATTTTGCTTCTGTCAATATCTTTAAGAGTTGCGGCACCGCACATGGTCATTGTAGACTTCAGCTCACCCACTATCTTATCCATGTAGACCTTGAAGCCCTCTTCACCGCCGCCGTAGATCATGTTAAGAATAGGACGGCCGATAAGAACTGCATCTGCGCCCAGAGCCAGAGCACGGAATACGTCAACACCGGAACGAATACCGCCGTCAACAAAGATTTTAATACGGCCCTTAACGGCATCTGCGATTGCAGGCAGAACCTCAGCTGTGGAGGGAACGCCGCCCTGAACACGACCGCCGTGGTTGGAAACGACGATTGCCTTTGCACCGGACTCAACAGCCTTTTTAGCACCGGCAACAGTCATAACACCTTTAATAATGAAAGGCATTTTTGCATAGCTGACGATTTCCTTCATCTCATCAACAGACTTGCTGCCTGCGTTGGGGTTCATGGCCTTGAGGAAGGGCAGGCCTGCGCCGTCAACATCCATTGCGGCTGCAAAGATACCGCTTTCGTTAAGAATATCCAGCTTTTCAAAAACAAATTCCTTGTTCCAGGGCTTAATTGTGGGAATACCGATGCCCTGAACTTTTTTCATATCCTCAACAGCACTTTTCATGATTTCAGGGTTTACGCCGTCGCCGGTAAGAGCAAGCAGACCATATTCGTATGCAGCTTTAATGAGAATGGAGTTGTATTCCTGATCCTTGTATTTCGGACCGTAGTGCATATCTATTGAGCCCAGAGGTGCTGCGAAAATAGGAGCTTTAAAGGTTTTACCGAAAAGCTCAAAGCTGACATCGGGGTCGCAGTTGGGACACAGAGTGTCCATGTTTACGAAAATCTCCTGCCATTTGCTGTAATTGCGTGCAGCTGCATTGCCGGGGTATTTGCATCCGGGACCGGGCATGGAATTACCGCAGGCAAGGCCGTTGCAGACGGGACAGTTTTTGCAGTAAGGGCCGACACAGTCTTTTGCGGCGGCGTGAATCTCGTTGTAATTCATTCTTTTCTCTCCTTAGTATATGAAATTGTATTTTCCACTGTATATAATTCTATCTAAATATTCTGCCTTGTCAACATTTTTCATAATCCACTGAGGCCTGTAAGGTCAAAATCAGGTATCATTTCGTCACTTGCAGAGGCGGTATCCTGCCAGTAACCGTCCTCTATACCCATTTTAATCATGTAGTCTCTCATTCGTTCGCTTGTTTCCTCGTCTATTGTGCATTGGAGCTCAGGATAGTTTTTGAGCCACGGCATAGGGGTGTACTGACTCATAAGAGAGAACAGCACACTTCCTTTAGGAAATTCTTCGCTGACAAAGTCTATTACATCCATGGTATTCAAGTCCTGACCGGGGAGAATAAGATGCCGTATCAGCACACCGGACTGTAAAATGCCGTTTTCATCAAGCTTATATGCACCTGCCTGACGGAACATTTCCCTGATAGCTGCGGAGGCCACTTCCGGATAATCAGGAGCGGCGGAGTATCTGGCAGCGGGCTCACGCTTTAAATATTTAAGATCGGGCATATAAACCTGCACCAGACCCTCAAGCTCTTTAAGGGTTTCTACCTTATCATAACCGGAGCTGTTCCACACAACAGGAATACCCAGCTCAAGACCGTCCAGAGCTTTAATTATTTCCCGTGCGTAATGACTGGGCGTAACCAGATTTATGTTGTGAACACCCTCGTCACGAAGACGGAGGAAAAGCTCTCGCAGCTGCAGATAGTCAAGCTCTTTTCCGGCACTGGAACGGCTGATTTCACGGTTCTGGCAGAAAACACAGCGCAGATTGCAGCCTGAGAAAAATACTGCTCCCGAACCTTTTTCACCGCTTATGCACGGCTCTTCACCAAAGTGGGGGGCGGCTCTTACAACGTGTACCTGAGCCGGACTGAGACAGACACCGCCGGCAACATCTTTTCCTCTTAATGCGTAACAATTTCGAGGACAATCACTGCATTTATACTCCATTTATATAAACTCCCGTAACTTAGCATTGATAATAAATTGGCATGGGCAAAATGACAATAAACACCCACATAATGAAGCTCATTATAGCGCCGATTTGTCTAATATGCAAGAACTTACAAAAAACATAAAAAAGTGCATGATTTTTCTAACTTTTGTGCTAAAATGTATCAGAACCAAAGAAAGTAATTGCAAAACATCTAAAGCTGCGGTAAACTGGGATGGTGCAGAAAGGAACAAAATGCTTAATATAGTGCTAGTTGAGCCGGAGATACCATTTAACACAGGAGCTATTGCCAGAACCTGTGCCTGCACCGGTGCGGTGCTGCATCTCATAAAGCCACTTGGTTTTGACATTTCAGATAAGGCAGTTAAACGCTGCGGCCTTGACTACTGGTATCTGGTCGATATAAGAGTTTACGAAAATCTGGATGAGTACTTCGAGAAAAACGGCGATGAGAATATTTTCCTTGCAACTACAAAGGCTCCGAGAGCATATTCCGAGGTGGATATGAGCGGAGATAATGTGAGTATCCTGTTCGGAAAGGAAACCGCCGGCCTGCCCGAATGGCTCAGAGAAAAATACAGAGACAGATGTATAAGAATCCCGATGATAAGTGAAGCCCGGAGCTTGAATCTTTCAAACTCCGCTGCAATATTGGCATATGAAGCTCTCAGACAGCAAAATTTCCCCGGACTTCTGGACGAGGGTTCTATGTCAGAAAAAATCAGTTAAATATTTTTAGGAGGATAAACCATGAATTACAACAAAAAAACTATTTACGATGTTGACGTAAAAGGTAAGAAGGTTCTGCTCCGCTGCGATTTCAATGTTCCCCAGGATAAGGAAACCGGCGAAATCACCAGCAACAAGCGTATTGTTGCAGCAATCCCCACAATTAAATATCTGCTTGAAAACGGCGCTGCCGTTATTGCCTGCTCTCATCTGGGCAAGCCCAAAGGAGAATGGAAGGAGAAGCTCACTCTTGCTCCCGTAGCTAAGAGACTTTCCGAGCTGCTCAACCACGAGGTCATTTTTGCAAAAGACATCATCGGTGAGGATGCAAAGGCAAAAGCTGCTGCTCTGAAGCCCGGTGAGATCATGCTTCTTGAAAACCTCCGTTTCGATATCCGTGAGGAGAAGAACGGCGAAGATTTCGCAAAGGAACTGGCTTCCATGGCTGAAATCTTTGTTTCCGATGCATTCGGTACTGTTCACAGAGCTCATGCTTCTACCGCAGGCGTTGCAAAGTTCCTGCCCGCTTATTCCGGACTTCTTGTTGACAAAGAGCTGTCCATCATGGGCAAGGCTCTTGATGATCCTAAGCGTCCCTTCGTTGCAGTTCTGGGCGGCGCAAAGGTTTCCGATAAAATCAACGTAATCAATAACCTCCTTGAGAAGGCTGACACCATCATCATCGGAGGCGGTATGGCTTACACCTTCAAGAAGGCTCAGGGCTATGAAATCGGTACCTCTCTTCTGGAGGCAGACCGCATCGACTACGCTAAGGATATGGTTAAAAAGGCTCAGGAGAAGGGCGTTAAGTTCATGCTGCCTGTTGATAACCTCTGCGCAAAGGAATTCTCTGCTGATGCAGAGCCTGTTCTGGCTGAGGGCAACATTCCTGAGGACCTGATGGGCATGGATATCGGCCCCAAGACCTGCGAGGCTTTTGCCGATGCAGTTAAGAATGCAGGTACTATCGTTTGGAACGGACCTATGGGCGTATTTGAGTTTGACAAGTTCGCAGGCGGCACCAAGGCAATGGCTAAGGCTCTTGCTGAGTCCGGTGCAGTCACCATCGTTGGCGGCGGCGACTCTGCTTCTGCTGTCGAAAAGCTCGGCTTCGCTGATAAAATTACCCACATCTCCACAGGCGGCGGTGCATCTCTGGAGTTCCTCGAAGGCAAGGAGCTTCCCGGCGTAGCATGCCTGCTTGACAAGTAATCAATAATTAAATTTTACAGAGGCGGTTATAAAACCGCCTCCCATATAGAACGGAGAATTACAAATGAACAGAAAGTATCGTAAAACCGTTATAGCCGGAAACTGGAAAATGAATATGCTGAATTCCGGCATCAAGCCCTTCATGGAGGAGCTTAAAGCAAATATGCCCAAGAGCAGAAACTGCGACGTTGTGCTCTGCACTCCCGCTGTTATGGTTTCTACTATGGTTAAGGCAGGAAAAGACTGCAAGGTTGCAGCCGGTGCTCAGGATGTTTCTGTATACGAAAAGGGTGCATACACCGGTGAAGTTTCCGCAAGCCAGCTTGCTGATATAAACGCCAAGTACTGCATCGTCGGTCACTCCGAGCGCCGTCAGTACCACGGCGAGACCGATATTCAGGTTAACGCAAAGGCAAAGGCTCTTCTTGAAAAGGGCATCAGCCCCATCATATGTGTAGGTGAGAGCCTTGAGCAGCGTGAGATGGATCTTACCATGGAATATGTTGCATATCAGGTTAAGACCGCTCTCAGCGGCATTGATGCAACCAAGCTTCGCCGCTGCATCATCGCTTACGAACCCATTTGGGCTATCGGTACCGGCAAGACCGCTACCGCTGAGCAGGCTCAGGAAGTCTGCGAGGGTATCCGTGCTGTTATCCGCAAGATCTACGGCGCACGCCCTGCACGTGCAATCAGCATCCTTTACGGCGGCAGCATGAATGCTAAAAATGCCGAAGAACTGCTTGCACAGCCCGACATCGACGGCGGACTTATCGGCGGTGCTTCTTTAAAGCCTGCTGATTTCGCTACTATCATTGCTGCAAGCAATCAGGAGTGATTTTGAATGGGTAAAAAAGCGGTATTCATTATTATGGATGGCTACGGCGTTGCTGCACCTACTGCCGGCAATGCAATAGCTCAGGCTAAAAAGCCTAATCTTGATAAACTGTTTGCCGAATATCCCTGCTCCAGACTTGACGCATCCGGACTGGATGTGGGTCTGCCCGCAGGTCAGATGGGAAACTCTGAGGTCGGACACACCAACATCGGTGCAGGCCGTGTTGTTTTCCAGATTCTGCCCAAAATCAGCAGAGATATTGAAAACGGTGACTTTTTCAAAAACGAAGTCTATATAAAGGCAATGGAAGATGCCAAAGCCAACGGCAAGGCTCTCCACATTTTAGGACTTCTTTCTTCCGGCGGTGTTCACAGCCACATCAATCATATCTTCGGTATACTTGATATGGCCAAGCAGAGAGGCGTTGAGAAGGTTTATCTTCACTGCTTCCTGGACGGCCGTGACGTTGCTCCCAAGAGCGGCGCAGGCTTCGTGAAACAGCTGCAGGACAAGTGCGATGAGCTGGGCAATGCCAGAATCGCAACTTTACAGGGACGTTTTTACGGTATGGACAGAGACAAGCGCTGGGATCGTGTTGAGGCCGGTTACAATGCTATTGTCTGCGGCGAAGGTGTTCAGGATTCCGACGCTGTTCATGCTGTTGAGGCAAGCTATGCCGAGGACGTTACAGATGAATTCCTCAAGCCTACTGTTGTATGCCCTGAGGGCGTGGTAAATGAGGGTGATAGTGTTATCTTCATGAACTTCCGTCCTGACAGAGCAAGAGAAATGACCTGGGCACTGAATAATGCAGACTTTGACGGCTTCAGCCGCAAAAAGACTGTGTATCCTCTGTCCTTCGTCTGCACTGCACAGTATGATGAGACTCTCCCTCTGCCTATTGCATATCCTCCCGAGGTTATCGAAAACACTCTGGGCGATATCATCAGCGCCAATGGCATGAAGCAGTTCCGTGTTGCTGAAACCGAGAAATATGCACACGTTACCTTCTTCTTTAACGGCGGCGTTGAAAAGCAGGTTGAAGGTGAGGAACGCTGCCTCGTTCCTTCCCCCAAGGAGTTTGCAACCTATGATCTGGTTCCTCAGATGAGCGCAGAGAAAGTCTGCGATAAGGTTGTTGAGGCTATTGCATCAGAGAAGTACGAGCTTATCGTTTGCAACTTTGCAAACTGCGATATGGTGGGACACACCGGAATTATGGAAGCTGCTGTCGAAGCAGTGGAGACTGTTGATGCCTGCATGGGCAGAATTGCAGCCGAAGTGGAGAAACACTCCGATGTAGTCCTCCTCGTTACCGCCGACCACGGCAATGCAGACTGTATGTTTGATGAGACCGGCAAGGTGAACACTGCTCACACTACCAATCGTGTTCCTTTCTGCGTTACAGTCAAGGGCGCAAAGCTTTCTGACGGCAGACTGGCCGATATTGCACCTACCATTCTCAGCATCATGGGCATAGAGCAGCCCGCTGAAATGACAGGTCACAGCCTCATTAGTTAAGTTTATAAGGGGAAGCCTCTGCTTCCCCCTTTTATAAAGTTTAATGTAAAATACATAGAAGGGAAATCACTATGATCTACACCACTGAAGTACAGAATATGTGTCCCATAGCAAAGGGCGCATATCATGGCCCCGCACCTATTCCCGAAGAGGGTAAATGGGTCAAAGTAAAAGAGCTTAAGGATATTTCCGGTTTTACCCACGGTATTGGCTGGTGCGCACCTCAGCAGGGCGCCTGCAAGCTGACCCTTAACATCAAAGACGGCATCATCGAAGAGGCTCTTGTTGAGACCATCGGATGCTCCGGTATGACTCACTCCGCAGCTATGGCTTCTGAAATACTCATCGGCAAGACCCTCCTTGAGGCTCTTAACACCGACCTTGTCTGCGATGCTATCAATACTGCTATGCGTGAGCTGTTCCTGCAGATCGTTTACGGCCGCAGCCAGTCCGCATTCTCCGAAGACGGCC